>DJRZ01000028.1:0-62992 GCA_002440235.1 Alphaproteobacteria bacterium UBA6347 | reverse complement strand
ACCCCGCCGTTTTGGAACGGGAGCTCGACCGATTTCTGAAAACGGCGTCCTTTGCCGATTCGGACGTTGCAAAAGCGAAAAAACGCCTGATCGCCGGCATCGAACATTTGAACGACGACCCCGAAACGTCCGCCAACGTCGCCGGACTGTTCTACGTTTTGGGGCTGAGCATCGACGATTTGAAAAACAGGACTGCGAACATCGCGGCGGTGTCGCCCGACGACGTGCGGCGCGCGTTTAACGAATTAAAGACGTCCGCGTCGGTCACGACCGCCCTTATGCCTCAGGATTCGCCATGAAACAGCCTGTTTTCCGTCTTGCGCTTCTTTTCTGCCTCGCCGCGTTTCGGGCGGACGCCGCCCCGACCGGCAGAATTGACGTGCGCGATCCGCCCCGCGAAAACGAACGCGCCGTCAAACTGCCCGCCGTCGGCAAAACGCCGCGGCGCGCCCCCGACGTCCGGCGCGTCGTTTCGGATTCGGGCGTCGAAGCCTGGCTGGTCGAAGAAAAATCCACCCCCGTCATCGCCGTTTCCGTCCTGTTCGACGGCGGCAAGGCGTCCGACCCGAAACACCTGACGGGATTGTCCGCTTTGGCGGCGTCCCTGCTGGACGAAGGGGCGGGAGAATACGACGCCGCGCGATTTTACGAAATCATGCGGGAAAACGGCATCGACATGACTTTTTCCGCGTCGGCGGAAACGATCGGAGCGTCGATGACCACCCTGCGCGCCGCGAAAGAAACCGCCTTCGACCTGTTCGGACTGGCGTTGTCGCGCCCCCGTTTCGACGCGAAAGCCGTGCGCCGCATGAAATCCCGCATGCAAGCCGCCCTGCTGGCGCGCAAGGGAAATCCGTCCGCCGTCGCCGCGGAACGCTGGGCGAAGCTGGCGTACAAAAACCACCCGTTCGGCGCGATGGTTCCGACGTCCCGATCGATCAACCGCGTTTCCAAAGCCAATCTGCGCCGATGGCGTCGCGAACGGCTGGCGCGCGACAACATGGTCGTCGGCGTCGCGGGCAACATTTCCGCCGCGGAATTAAAGCCCCTGCTGGACAGGGCTTTCGCCGACCTGCCCGCGAAATCGCGCGTCCGCCCCGTCCCGCCGCTGTCGCCGGATTTAAAAGCCGGCGTCGACGTCCTGTCGATGAACGTCCCGCAAAGCGCGGTTCTTTTCGGACACGCGGGCATCGCCAGGAACGATCCCGACTTTTACGCGGCGGCTTTGCTGAATTACAGTTTCGGCGGCGGCGGATTCGCGTCTCGCCTGTTTAACGAGGTGCGCGAAAAGAACGGCTTGGCGTACAGCGTGTACACGGGACTGAACATCGACCGCGCCGCACCCATGCTGACGGGCGGCGTCGATTCGGACAACGCCAAACTGCCCGAAGCGATCAAAATCATTCGCGAAGAATGGGCTAAAATCGCGCGGGACGGCATCGCCGACCGTGAGCTGAACGACGCGAAAACCTATATGACCGGCGCGTTTCCGCTGTCTTTTTCGTCCAGCGAACGGCTGGCGTCCTTTTTGGCGGCGATGCAAAGGTACGGTTTGGGCGCTGACTATCTGAACCGCCACAACGCGCTGATCGACGCCGTGACGCCCGAACAGGCGAAAGAAACCGCGAAACGATTGTTCAAACCCGACAGTTTGTTCTTTGTTGTCGTCGGAAAACCTGCTAATCTCTGATAAATTTGTTTTTGTAGGAGTATTCGAACATGACTTTAACCGATATGCACGCCTGGCATCAGCTGGAAACCAACTACGCCGAAGTCCGCACCATGAAAATGCGCGACATGTTCGCCGCCGATCCGAAACGGTTCGACGAATTTTCCGTTTCCGCGAACGGACTGCTGGTGGACTATTCCAAAAACCGCGTCACCGCCGAAACGATGAAACTGTTGTTCGAACTGGCGCGCGAAGCCGGCGTCGAACAGGCGCGCGAAGCGATGTTTTCGGGCGAAAAGATCAACACCACCGAAAACCGCGCCGTACTGCACACCGCCCTGCGCAACCGTTCCGACCGTCCCGTTCTGGTCGACGGCAAGGACGTCATGCCGCAGATCAAAGCCGTTTTGAAAAAAATGAAAACCTTTTCCGACGCCGTGCGGAACGGTTCGTGGAAAGGCGCGACCGGCAAAGCGATGACCGACGTCGTCAACATCGGCATCGGCGGTTCCGATCTGGGTCCCGTCATGGTCGTCGAAGCGTTGAAGCACTACCAGAAAGAGGGGCTGAACACGCATTTCGTTTCGAACGTTGACGGCACGCACGTCGTTGAAACGCTGAAACGCTTGAATCCCGAAACGACGCTGTTCATCGTCGCGTCCAAGACTTTCACCACGCAGGAAACGCTGACGAACGCGAAATCCGCCCGCGAATGGCTGGTCAAGGCGTTGGGCGAGGACGCCGTCGCCAAACATTTCGTCGCGTTGTCCACGAACACCGCCGAAGTCGAAAAATTCGGCATCGATCCCGCCAACATGTTCGAATTTTGGGACTGGGTCGGCGGTCGCTATTCGCTGTGGTCGGCGATCGGTCTGTCCATCGCGATTTCCGTCGGTTTCGACAACTTTGTCGAACTGCTGACGGGCGGTTATGAAATGGACGAGCATTTCCGCACCGCGCCGTTGGAAAAGAACATTCCCGTCATTCTGGGCATGCTGGGCGTGTGGTATCACAATTTCTTCGGCGCCGAAGCCTACGCCGTCCTGCCGTACGACCAGTACCTGCACCGTCTGCCCGCCTATCTGCAGCAGGCGGACATGGAATCGAACGGCAAAGGCGTGACAAAGGCGGGCGTTCCCGTTTCCTACACCACGGGTCCGATCCTGTTCGGCGAACCGGGGACAAACGGTCAGCATTCGTTCTATCAGCTGATTCACCAGGGGACGCATCTGATCCCGTGCGATTTCATCGTTCCCGCGGTTTCGCTGAACGAAACGGGCGATCATCACCCGATTTTGCTGTCGAACGTCTTTGCCCAAGCCGAAGCGCTGATGAAAGGCAAAACCGCCGCCGAAGTCCGCGCCGAATTCGAAGCGCAAGGGGCGGACGAGGAAAAGATTCAGGCTCTGCTGAACCACAAGATCTTTTCCGGCAACCGTCCGTCGAACACGATTTTGGTCGAAAAGATCACGCCGCGCGCGCTGGGTCGCCTGATCGCCATGTACGAACACAAGATTTTCGTTCAGGGCGTCGTCTGGAACGTCAACAGCTACGACCAGTGGGGCGTGGAGCTGGGCAAACAGCTGGCGAAAAAGATCCTGCCCGAAATCAAGGGCGCGGAGGACGCCTCCGCCCACGATTCGTCGACGAACGGGCTGATCAACGCCGCCCGCGCTTTGCGCAAGGCGATGTGATCCCATGACTTTGCGCCTGTTGCCGCCGACGCTGGTCAACCGCATCGCCGCGGGCGAAGTGTTGGAACGTCCCGCGTCGGCGGTAAAGGAGCTGGTCGAAAACGCTTTGGACGCCGGAGCGACGAAAATCGACGTCATTCTGAACGACGGGGGCAAAGCCGCCCTGACCGTCGTCGACAACGGCAAGGGCATGTCGCCCGACGACATGACGCTGGCGGTCGAACGGTTCGCGACGTCGAAACTGCCGACGGACGATTTGTTCGATATCCGGTATTTCGGTTTTCGCGGCGAAGCCCTGCCGTCCATCGCGTCCGTCGCCCGCGTCACGATCACGTCGCGCACCGCGGACGCGGATTCCGCTTGGTCCATGTTTGTCGAAGGCGGGGAAAAGCACGCGCCGGAACCCGCGTCCGCCCCGAAGGGGACGCGCGTCGACGTGCGCGATTTGTTTTACGCCGTTCCCGCGCGTCTGAAATTTTTAAAATCGACGCCGACGGAAACGGGATACATTCAGGAAATCATCGAAAAGCTGGCTTTGGCGAACCCGTCGGTCGCGTTCACGCTGACGGACGAAAAGAAAAAACGGCTGGATCTGAAACCCGTCGGCAAAGCGGACGAAATAGAACGCGTCGCCCAAATCGTCGGCGGCGATTTCACCGAAAACGCCGTGCCGCTGAACGCCGCGCGCGACGGCGTGACGCTGCGGGGGTTCGCCGGACTGCCGACGTTGAACAAAGCCACCGCGGCGTCGCAGTATTTCTTCGTCAACAACCGCCCCGTGCGCGACAAGGTGCTGCTGGGCGCGATCAAGGCGGCGTACCACGAACTGCTGGCGGCTGACCGCTTTCCCGCTTTGGTGCTGTTTTTGGACGTTCCGCCCGAAGACGTCGACGTCAACGTCCACCCGACCAAAGCCGAAGTCCGGTTCAGAAACGCGCAAGCCGTGCGCGGCATGATCGTTTCCGCCGTGCGTCAGGCGCTGATGTCGTCGAAATTCCGCACGTCGACGACTTTGGCGGCGCAGGCGCTGGACGTTTCCCTGCCCGAACCATCGTTTATGCCGGCGCGCCCCTCCGTTCCCTCTTCAGCGTTCCGTCAGGCGCCGGCTTTCCGTCCGTCGGCGGGGGCGAAAAATTACAGTTTCAACGAAACGCGTTCCCTGTTCAGGGCGAACGAAGCCTTTTCCGCGCCGGTCGCCGGAATTTCGCCCGACGAACCGGACGCCGTTTCGGCGGGCAAGGACAACGCCGCCCCCGCGCCCGTCGACGCGGACGACTTTCCGCCGCTGGGGCTGGCGCGCGCGCAGCTGCACAAAACCTACATCGTTTCGCAAACCGCGGACGGCATCGTCATCGTCGACCAGCACGCCGCCCACGAACGCCTGACCTATGAAAAAATCAAGCAAAACATGGAATTGAACGACGCCGCGGCGCAATATCTGCTGCTGCCCGAAATCGTCGACCTGCCGTCCGAAAAACGCGACGCCGTCCTGAGCCAGAAAACCGAACTGGAAAAGGCGGGCATGCTGTTCGAACCGTTCGGCGACGGCGCGGTTCTGGTGCGCGCGACGCCCGCCGTTCTGGGCGAAACGAACGCCAAAACGCTGATGGGCGACATCGCCGACACGATTATGGAATTCGGCGATTCTCTGGCGTTAAAAGAGCGGATCAAAAAAATCGCCGCGACGATGGCGTGTCACGGATCGGTGCGCGCCGGACGGATTTTGGACGCGAACGAAATGAACGCCCTGTTGCGCCAGATGGAATCCGTCCCCTATTCGGGGCAGTGCATTCACGGACGCCCGACCTATATCGAATTAAAGCTGAAAGACATCGAAAAACTATTCGGCAGACGGGAATGAACTTAAAAAGCCTCCGGCAAAATCCGGAGGCTTTTTTTCGGCATCGACCGTCCCGCGAAATTACTGCGCGCGGCGTCCCCAGCGTTTCGGCGCGGCGGGCTGGGCGGGTTCGGGCGCGGCGTCCGCTCCGCTTTCGTCGCGTTTGCGGAACAGGTTGCCGCCGGCTTGCGCCGCCTCTTCGGGATTGACGGGTTCCAGATCCTGCGACACGGCGTTGATGAACGTGTCCAACCAATCCTTGATGGGTTTCGCGGAAAACTCCTTGGTGTCGCCGCCGTACATAAAGAACACGGCGGGGCAGTTGCCGCCCGACAAAATCACGTCGACGAAATCGAATCCCTTGCGGTAGCGCAAAGCCAGACGCGGCGTCGTAATGCAGGACACGACCTTTGTCACGTTCATGTCATAGCTGGCGACGTTGAACAGTTTGTCCCGCACCTCCTGCATTCCGGTTTCGTTCAGAGAACCGCAGTTGCCCGTATGCGCGAAACCGTCGATCGTCGCGGCGCGTTTTTTGGGGCTTTTGCGCGCGATGCCGTAACACAGCGCCTCGTCGGGTTCGCCCACGATATAGGCGGCGTCGGCGCGGATTCTTTCGCGGATTTCGGGCGACACGTTAACCTCGTAGGCTTCGGGTTCCTTGTAGTCGAACTCGTCTTCGCTCTGCTTGGGGGCGGTCGAGGACGTCCGGGTCGTCGCCGATCCCGTGGAATCGAAGCTTCTGCCCCCCGGATTGTAGAACATCTGCGCCGTCGCGGACGACGTCGCCGCCGCGATCAGACAAAGTGCCAAAGCTGCCGTTTTTTTCATTGTTTTTCCTCTTGTTGTTCGGCGTTTTCAGTTTGCGGCGCGGGTTCTTCCGCCGTTTTTTCCGACAGGCAGAACACCGCCGAATTGTCCAGCAGGGACTGCGGATTGACGCGTTTGTTTTTCCACGTCACGACCCAATGCAGGTGGGGACCCGTCGCGCGCCCCGTCATGCCCATTTTACCGATTTGACGTCCTTTTTCAATCTTTTCGCCCGTTTTGACCGAAATTTCGGACAAATGAATGTAGCTGGTGACGACGCCCTGCCCGTGACCGATCAGGACGGTTTTGCCCGACAGGAACATGTCGTCCTGCGCCAGCAAAACGACGCCCGCCGCCGGAGCGACGATCGGCGTCCCCGCCGCGTTCGCGATGTCCAGCGCGTTGTGCGGCGCCTTTTCAACGCCGTTCAAAACGCGTTGCGAACCGTACACGCTGGAAATTCCGCCTTCCGCGGGGGAAACGAAGCAAAGCGGCATCTGTCCCGAAACGCGTTTTTCGCGGGCTTTGCGGGTTCGTTCGAAATCGCCGGCGACGCGCTTCGATTCCGTTTCGTTCGGCGTCACGGTGTTTTGCGGCAGTCCGTCGATTTTTTGAATCCGCCACGCGACGGGGGATATTTCCAACCGCCGCGATGCCGTTTTTCCGCCTTTGACCGCTTTGAAATCCAGCGTTCCCCGTTCGTCGCGCCCGACGGCGAAAGCGAACCACCCGTCGTCGCGCTGTTCGATTTTTTCGCCGTTCATCGTCACGTCGGATTCGGGCGTCGCGAAACCGAAAGCGAAATCGCCCTGACTGACCTTTTCCGGAAAAAACAGCACGGGAGAGTCGGGAACGCCCGCGCACCCTGTCACAACCAAAACGAAAGAAAGTAAAAAGCGTTTCATAGCAATCGTCCCTGTTTATCGTCCTCTTTATCCGTTTTTTTGCGTTTGACCTCGTGCCTGACCGCGCCTTTCGCCGCCGTCGAAACGGGCAGCGTTCCGTCCGAAAAACGAATCACCAAATCCGCGTGCGCCGCCGCTTCGCCCGCCGTCGCCAGCGGTTTTCCCGCCGGCGTCAAAGCCAGAGCGAATCCGCGTTCCAGCACGCGTTCGTAGGAATAGCTTTCCAGCAGACGCGCGGTCGTGCGGAATTTGTTTTCCGCCTGCGTCGCCAGCGTTTTCATCGACGTTTGCAACGGGTACGCCGTCCGCAACAGCCTGTTTTCAGCCTGTTCCAGCAAAGCGTCGGGGCTTTTCAATTTTGCCGCCGCCGTTTCGACGGCGCGCGTCCGGTCGTTCAGCAGAACGGTCAACGCGTTGACGACGCGTTCGGCGCGGTCGTCCAGCCGCTGCGCCCGTTCTTCGATCGTCTGCGCCAAAGACGGCATGGCGCGCGCCAGTCCCGTCAAAACGTTCGCCTGTTCTCCGATCTGACGGTTGACGGCGGATTTCAGCCGCGCGTCCAGTTCCGCGATCTGCGCCGCCAGTTCGCGGCGCACGGGAACGGCTTTTTCCGCCGCGCCCGTCGGGGTCGGCGCGCGCAAATCGGCGGCGTAGTCGATCAGCGTCGTGTCCGTTTCGTGTCCGACGGCTGAAATCAGCGGAATGTCGGATTCGGCGGCGGCGCGAACGACGATTTCCTCGTTGAACGCCCACAAATCCTCCAACGATCCGCCGCCGCGCGCGACGATCAGCACGTCCGGACGGGGAATGCGACCCGACGGCGTGTCCAGCCCCGCGGGCGGTATGGCGTTGAACCCGCGGATCGCGCGGGCGACCTGTTCCGCCGCCTCCGTCCCCTGCATCAGCGATCCCCACAGCAGAACGCGGCGCGGAAAACGGTCGTTCAGCCGGTGCATGATGTCGCGGATCACCGCCCCCGTCGGCGACGTCACGACGCCGATCACTTCGGGCAGAAAAGGTATTTTTTTCTTGCGTTCGGGGGAAAACAGCCCCTCGGCTTGCAGTTTTTTGCGGCGTTCCTCCAACAGTTTCAACAGCGCGCCGACGCCCGCCGCCCGCATCGAATCGACGATCATCTGGTATTTCGACCGACCGGGGTACGTCGTGATTTTCCCCGTGCAGACGACCTCCAGCCCGTCTTCGGGCTGAACGTCCAGCTTTGACGCCCCGCCGCGCCAGCACACGCCGTCCAGAACGGACTCCTCGTCCTTTAACGCGAAATACAAATGCCCCGACGCGGCTTTTTTCAGCCCCGAAATTTCGCCTTTGACCCGAACGGCGGAAAAATTCGTTTCGACCAGTCCTTTCAGCACCAGCGACAGCGCCGTGACGGACAGGGCTTCGGGCTGTTTCGGGGGCGTCGCGGAAACGGCGGGCGCCATCGCCAAATCAAGCGAATCGACAAACAAAGGCTTGGTCGTCATGCGTTTCCTCCGCGCAAATTTTTAAAGAAATCCGTCAACAGGGCGGCGCATCTGGTCTGCGCGATGCCGCCGTACACCTCGGGCACGAACAGATTCGCCGCGCGTTCGTACAGCCGGCAGCCGTGCTCCACGCCGCCGCCTTTGACATCGTACGCCCCGAAATACACGCGGCGCAAGCGGGCGAAAGAAATCGCCGCCGCGCACATCGGGCACGGCTCAAGCGTCACGAACAGATCCAGCCCGTTCAGCCGCGTTTGCCCCGACGCCCCGCATGCCGCGCGAATCGCCAGAATCTCCGCGTGGGCGGTCGGATCGCGGTCGCGTTCCGTGCGGTTGGCTTCGACGGCGACGATCCGTTTTTTTTCAGCGTCGAAAATTACGGCGCAAACGGGGATTTCCCCCGCCTTTGCCGCTTTTTCAGCTTCGGTCAGCGCCGTTTCGGTAACGATTTTTAAAAAACTTTCCATAATGATGTAAAGTGTCTTTCCCGCGCGGGGAAGTCAAGAAAAACATCTTTCAATCAGTCCGGCGGGGCATTATACTGCCCGAAATTCCGGCGGAGGTCTGGCGTGGACGCGGCAATCGAAAACACGGTGTACAAAATCGGGGGACTGAAAGTCGACCGCGAAATCGTGCGCTATATCCGCGAAGCCAGCGACGTCAGCGGCGTCAGCTTCGATTACATGCTGGCGAAAGCCGGACACGAAAGCCGGTTCGAGGTCAACGCCGCCGCCGGACGTTCCAGCGCCGAAGGACTGTACCAGTTCACGACGGACACCTGGCTGCAGCAGATGAAACTGCACGGCGCGAAATACGGCTACGCCAAACTGGCGGCGCAAATCTACCGCGACGGTCGGGGACGCTACCGCGTGAAAAGGGACGACATTCGCGACGAAATCCTGTCCCTGCGCCGTTCGCCGCGCATTTCGGCTTTGCTGGCGGCGGAATTCGCCAAAAGCAACCAGAAAATCCTGAGCGATCAGGTGGGCGGCGCCATTTCGCCCGTCGACCTGTATCTGGCGCATTTCATGGGACCGTCCGGCGCGGTGATGCTGTTGCGCGCGGACAAATTCACGCCGTACAAATACGCCGCCGACCTGTTCCCCGACGCCGCCGCCGCCAACCCGCCGATTTTTTACGACGCGAAAGGCGGCATGCGCACCGTGCGTCAGGTTCGCAAAACGATCGACAACCTGTTTCAGGAAAAGATCGACCGTTTCGCCGTTCTGCCCAAATCGCTGAAAGTCTGGCTGGACGACCAGCCCCGCGAACGCAAAAACAAAAAATCCGCCGTCGTGGTCGAAGCCCCCGTTTTAAAGCTGGAAGCGGGACTGACCGCCGTCGCCGCCGGCACCCCCGCGCCGATGCCCAAAATCGTCGAAAGTTTCGAACTGGCGAACATCTTGCCCGGCGAAGGCGTCAATCTGGACGACGACAACGCGTTGAACGCCCTGAAAACGGACGGTTCGGTCGAAATTCTCCCGTCCGCCGCCGAAACGAAAACCGCCGACCTGCACGCCGTTTCGGCGCGCGACGACAGCGTTTCCGCCGACTTTATCCCGCCGGTCGCCGCCGAATACAAAACACGCGCCGTCACCGCGATGGAAACGGAAAACGAAACGGAAACGGCGCGCGATCCCGTCTATACGGCGCGCGCGGCGACCTGTTTCGAAACGGACGATTATCTTGTCCGGTCGCCTTTGCCCGTTTTGATGACGGCGCAAATGTCGATCGCCGATTTTTCCAAACAACACGAAAAGGAAATCAGATGAACACAACATCGGGCGAAAGAATCGCCAAAGCCGTCGCCCGCGCGGGCGTTTGTTCCCGCCGCGAAGCCGAACGCTACATCGAACAGGGACGCATCGCCGTCAACGGAACCGTTCTGACATCGCCCGCGTGCGTCGTCACGGAATCGGACGTCGTGACGGTCGACGGAAAGCCTCTGCCCGTCAAGGAAAAAACGCGCGTCTGGCGTTACCACAAACCCGCCGGACTGGTGACGACGCACAAAGATCCGCGGGGACGTCCGACCGTATTCGACGCCCTGCCCGACACGATGCCGCGCGTCATTTCGATCGGACGGCTCGATTTGAATTCCGAAGGTTTGCTGCTGCTGACGAACGACGGCGAATTCGCCCGTCAGATGGAACTGCCGTCGACGGGGTGGGCGCGCCGCTACCGCGTGCGCATTCACGGCGAAATCACGCCCGAAATGATCGACAAGCTGGCGAAAGGCGTCGCCGTCGACGGCGTGCGCTACGGTCCGGCGCAGGTGACGGTCGACAAAAAGCAGGGAACGAACACCTGGCTGACCGTTTCGCTGAAAGAAGGCAAAAACCGCGAAATCCGCCGGCTGATGGAATCGTTCAACCTGCCCGTGACCCGACTGATCCGCGTTTCCTACGGACCGTTTCAGCTGGGCAATCTGGAAAAGGGCGCCGTTGACGAAATCACGGGCAAGGCGTTGCGCGAACAGACGGGCGGCAAAATCGCGATCGACGAACAGCCCCGCCGCAAAAAAGCGGACTGACCGCCGTCAGCGTTCAAACCGTTTCAGATATTCCCTGTACGGCACTCCGTCCAAAATCAGATCGACGGGGCGCGCCGCGCCGTCTTTGCCGACGTTCAAAACGATTTGCGGCGACAGTTTTTCGTCGCGCACGGCTTTGTCCAGAACGACCGCCGATTTTTCGGGTATGTAGAACCGGTCCGCGCCGTCGTAAAACGTCCCCGACACGCACCGTCCCCGAATGAAACCGGCGCATTCGGCGTCCCGTCCCATGCGAACCGTCCGCGCGTCCGGACAAAAAAAGGCGTCGCCGCTTCTGCTTCCCGCCGCGCAATCGTTTTTAAAGCCGGAGTAATCCGCCCCGACCGCCAGATAATGCCCCGCCAGAATGTCGCGCGGGTCGAATCCCCGCACGGGCAGGACGACGCGCGTTCCGTTCATCGCGCCGAATTGCGCCGCCAGCGCCCAGACAGCCCACGCGACGACGGGCAAAGCCAGCAGGATTTTCGCTTTTTTTCCGGATTCAACCATGTTTTTCCCCCTTTGCCGCGGCGGCGTCCTTTTTCAAATATCCGTTAACCTTGCACCCCGCGAAAGCGACCGCCAGAATGACCGCCCCCGACAGAATCATGCCAACGCCCGTAGACATCAGCGATCCGAACAGGTCGAAATAAGCGAACAGGATTCTGAATCCCGCGACGACGGTCAGTCCGCGCGCCGTTTTTTCCATATCAAAGACATGCGCCGCGAACGCCAGCGCGATCAAAACGGTCAATTCGGAAAAATAGCCGACGGCGGCGCAGTCCGGCAACAGCGCCGAAACGGCGTACAATCCGCCGACCGCCCCCAGCGATTTTTGTTCGGATTTTGAAAACGCGCCCGCTTTCAGCGCGAAAGCGGCGAAAAGAATCATCGCGCCCCAAAACGCCGCAACGGCGTCGGGGTTGACGTGAACGCTCCGATCTTTAACCAGCAGAAAAACCAGCGTTCCGACAAAGAAAAACACCCGCAAAGGCTGAACGAACGCGCGCGCCGCGTTCCGCCGCGCCAAAACGGCGAAAGCGGCGAAGCAAAGAAAAGACGCGCAAACCGGCGGAACCGTCAGCCAGTTCAAAACGGACCGCCCCCACGGCGACGAAAAGAACGCCGCCAGAAAAACGTAATCCCAAACATAGCCCGCGACCGTTTTGCGCGTCAGGCAAACCAGCGGGAAAGCCAGTCCGGTCCAGAACAGAAACGCGGCGCAAGTGTCGCTTTTCAAATGATAAATCTGCCCGACCAGCCCGATCGCCGCGAACAGGGCGACCATATAAAACAGCAGCAATCCCTCGAACGCCGCCGGACGGTTTTCGCGGCACTTCGCCGCCCCGACCGCCGTTCCCGCCAGCAGGGCGAACATCGCCGCCAGTTTGAACGCGTCGGAAACATACGCCCAGTTCGCGGCGACGACCGCGGCGACGCCGCACGCGATCGACAGCGCGCCCAAAAACATCGCGGCGGACGCGGGCGTCAAGCCTCCGCGCCGTTCAAACGCCAGAATTTTCCGCCCCTGTTCGTCGGAAATCAATCCGTTTTCGACCCACTTTGCGATTTTTCGCGCGGACGCCGGCATCTCGATCCTCCCGTTTCAAGGATATTAAAGTCAGTTCTGTGTTGATTTTAGACGGCTTTTATTTTAATGTCACCTTGGTTTTCAATTTTTTTAAGGGGGTTCTCCTATGAAGAAGTTTTTGGCTGCCGCCGCTTTCGTCGCGGCGTTCTCCGCCTCTTCCGCTTTCGCCGTCGACAGCACGGGCTGCGGTCTGGGTTCGATGATCTTCCGCGGACAGCGCGGTTTGGTTCCGCAGATTCTGGCGGTCACGACGAACGGTTCGTTCGGAACGCAGACGTTCGGCATTTCGACGGGAACGTCGGGCTGTTCGCAGAACGGCACGATTTCCGGCGGAACGGGCAGAATGTTCGCTTTTCTGGAAAACAACATGGAACAGTTCGCGATCGACGCCGCCCGCGGTCGCGGTGAAACCATCGAAACGATCGCCGCGCTGACGGGAACCTCCGCCGACAAAGCCGGCGACATCATCAAGGAAAACTTCGCGTTCATCTTTGACAGCCACGATGTTTCCGCCGTCACGGTCACGCTGAAAGTTTCCGAACTGCTGGCTTAATCCGCGTCGAACAAAGGGGTCGTTTTCAAAAATGCGCGCTTCCTTTGTTTCGGCTGTTTTCTGGCTCTGTTGCGGCGGGATTTCCGTCGCGGCGGAGCCTTTTTCGTTGCCCGAGGAACGGCAGGCTTACTTAAACGACCTGCAACGCCGCGCCGAACGGCTGAATCTGTCCGCCGATCCGCAATGGCGGGCGTTCATGCATTTTCACGACCGGTTCGGGGCGCGGGAAAGCACGATCGATTCCGCCGGTTTCTTTTTATCCGAAAACGGAAAGACGGATTTAAAGGCGGAGCTGGACGCCACCCTGCGCGCGTTTTTCACCCCCGTTCAAAACGTTAAAAAAACCGACGGCAAACCCGCCGCCTACAATCACCCGCAATGCCTGTTCCCCGCCAGATACGGCTGGCTGAACGAACGGCTGAGCTTCGATCCGAAACGCCTGCCCCCCGTCGACTGCGCGGATTATCAAACGTTCAAAAAAGCCGTCGACGTCAAAAACGCCGCGGTCATTTTCACCGACGCCTACATGGGCAACCCCGCGTCGTTTTTCGGACACACTTTGCTGCGCCTCGATTCGGCGGGGGACACGCCCCTGCTGTCGCACGCGCTGAACTACGGCGCGATCACGGGGTCGGACAACGGACCGGCGTTCATCGTCAAGGGCGTGTTCGGCGGATACAGCGGCATTTTTTCGGTGTATCCCTATTACGACACCGTGAACCTGTACAACAACATGGAAAATCGGGATATCTGGGAATACCGGCTGAACCTGTCCCCAAAACAGCTGGACACGCTGGTCGCCCACATTTGGGAGCTGGGACACAATTCCGCCTATTACTATTTCTTTTCCGAAAACTGTTCCTACATGCTGCTGGAAACGCTGAACGCCGCCCTGCCCGACAACGATCTGACCGAACCGTTTTACCGCCCGCTGTTTTCGAACTACACCATTCCCGTCGACACGGTGCGCAGCGTCCTTAAACAAAAAAACATTTTAAAGGAAGCCGTCTGGCGTCCGTCCCGCCAGACCCGTTTGCGCAACGCCTACGCCCGTCTGTCCGACGGCGAAAGGAAACAGCTGGCGAAACTGCTGAAAGCGCCGCGCGACGTCGACGGCGTCGTCGCGTCGGATCTGACGCAGACGCAAAAAGCGAACGTTTTGTCGACGGCTTACGACTATCTGCAATATTCGTTCGTCAAAGGCGACGTCGGGCTGGACGAAATGCGCCGCGACGCCATTCGACTGCTGACGCCGCTCAGCTCCTTTACGCAAAAAGCCGACATTCCCGCCCCGACCGTCCCCGAAAAGCGTCCCGACGAAGGGCATCTGTCGGGCATGGCGGGAATTTACGCGGGACGGCGCGGCGGCGACGGTTTCGTCGACTTGACGATCCGCCCCGCCTATCACACTTTGCTGGACGAAACGGCGGGATTTATCCCGTTCGGCGAAATCACCTATCTGGGCGGAACGTTGCGCCTGTACACGGATGAAAACGACTTGAAACTGCAAAAGTTCGCCTTTGTCGACATCACGTCGCTGGCGCGGCGCGACGCGCTGTTCAAACCGTTTTCGTTCAAAATGAACATCGGCGCCGAAAACTTCCGTTCCCCCGACAAGACGAAAGACGGCACCGTTTTCTACGCGCAGTTCGGCGGGGGCTGGACGTTCGGCGTGTCCGACCGCGCCGTCGTTTTCGCGATGACGAACCTGTACGGCAAAGCCGGCGGGGATCTGGACCGCGGGTCGCTGGCGGGCGCCGGCGTTCAGGCGGGTTTCGCGGCGGATTTCGGCAAAGTGCGCCTGACGGGCGACGCCGAAAGGATTTACTATTCGGACAGATCCGCAGATCTGTGGCGGTACCAAGCCGCGGCGGGCGTTTCGCTGACCCGCGACTGGGGATTGGAGGCGTCGTTCCTGTTTGAAGACAGCCCGCGTTATCGGGACGCGCGCGAATACCGTTTCGGCGTCGTCCGTCACTTCTGATATTTCGACGGATCGGTCACGGGGACTTTGCGCCCGCGGTAAATAATGCACTCGACGCCGTTTTTGTCCTTGTCGACGTTCGGAATGTCGACAATGTCGGCAACTTCGTTGATCGCCAAAGCCAGATTGTCGAAAATCAGCACGGCGGCGGCGTAGGGATAGCCGCCCCGCGGACAGGAATCGCGCAACGGCAGACGCGTTCCCTGCGTTTCGAAATACTTTTTGTTGACCAGACGCTGGGCGGGGAAGGAAAACTCTTCGACCCGCAAAACGGAATCGACGGGAACGGCGCCGAACACGGCGGGTTCGGATTTGTACACCAGATAGGACGCCGACCGCGGCGCGTCGTCGTCTTCGGGCAAGGCGACGATTTTTCGCGGCAAAGCGGGCTTTGCCGTTTCCGTCAGCGCCGCCAGATCGACCCACAGGACGTCCCGTCCGCTTTCCATGACGGTCGCCGGAAACAGATAGGGCGATTTGTCGGACGCCTTTTCCGACAGATAAAGCAACTGTTCGGTGTCGAATATCTGGCGGGCGGGGATTAAAAAAGCGAACACGCCGACACGGGCGACGATGCCGTAAGCGACGTCCTCTTTGCTTTGAACGCCGCAGTTCAGCACGGGCAAAGACTGCCCTTTCCAATAGAACGTCACGTTTCCCGTTTCGGCGTCGCGTTTCAAATCGGCTTCGCTTTCCTGCAAAAACACGGTTTCAGCCACGGCGTTCAACGGCAGGGCGTACACGTCGCCGCCCAAGGAAAACAGCAGGACGCGGTCGAAAATAAAACGCTTCGGGATCGACAGACCGACGCGCAGCCCGTTGTCAAAAGCGGTTTCGATTCGCGTTCCGGCGCGCAGGACGCCGCGCGCCGCCCGCCACGTTCCGCCTTGCGCAGCCGGATCGAACAGCCGGACAGCCGCGTTTTTCGCGTCTTCGCCCCGTCCGTCCGGCTTTGCGCCGTTGAAAACGGTTCCGTTGTCCGAAAACGTCAACTGAACGAAAGCCCCCTCCTCGACGGCGGAAAAAGCGATCTTCAACGGTTGTCCTTCGGGCGGGACGGCGTATTTGAACGCGTTGTCGACCAATTCCGCCAGCACCTGCTCCGCCGCCGCCGGAACGTCTCTGTCGACGCCGCAGACGTTCGCGCGCCCTATTTCCGCTTCATAACCGCGATCGTATTTTTTGCCGGCGGCTTCCAGCTGTTTATCCAAAAACGCGGGGACGGTCCCGAACGTCCGGACGCGGACGCCCGCGACCAAATCGCGCAGTCCGCCCATGTCGCCGCCGCCCCCGACGCGCGCCAGCGCCGCCAGTTCCTTTTGCGGTTTTTCGGTGTTGAACGGCCAGCCCGCGGCTTTCAATTCCGCACGGACGAAATCGTCGCGTTTTTTCAAACGGTCGCACGCTTTTTGCGCGCGTTTCGAATTTTCGCGTTCGGCGTTCAGTTCTTCCCGCAAAGCGACCAGCCGCGAATTAAATTCGACGTGCTGTTGTTCCAGCTCCGCCTTTTCCCTGCGGATCCGGTCGGTGTTTTCCGCCTCTTGCGCCAAACGTTCCGCGGCGTCGCGGCATTCCCGCTCCAGCGTTTCGACCTGTTCCGCCGCTTTTTGATAATCGACGCCGACCGCGTTTTTAAATTCTTCCAGCGTTTCCAGATTTAATTTCAGTTCTTCGGCTTCGCGGTGATTCCGGATCAATTCGTTTTGCAGTTGTTCTTCGCGTTGTTCGCTCAGATTGTCCTTTTCCCGCAATTTTCGGGTCAGATCGGAAATTTTCGCGCCCATTTCCTCCAACGCCCGATTTTTCGCGTCCAGCAGCAACAGCGTTTCCCGCCGTTGTTTTTCCCGTTCCCCCAGTTTGTCCTGACAGTCCTGCAAAGCCAGACGCGCCTGCGCCAGATGATCCTCCAAATCCGCTTGGATTTTTTCCTGATCGCTCAGCCGCGTCATGACCGCGCCTATTTTTTCCTGCGCCGTCTGCTGGCGGCGTTCTTCGCCGAACAGAACGTTTTCTTTTTGATTCAGGGCGTTTTCGCGTTCCGCCAGCGTTTGCGCCCAAACAACCAGCTGTTCTTCGCGTTCGTCCAGCGCCGTTTCCTGCGCCGCCAATTCCTCCCGCGTCGAATCGCAGTTTGCTTCGGCGACCGCCGGCGCGGCGGCGTCCTCCGCCGTTTCGGGGGCGGGCAGCAGGTCGTCGTCCGATTCGCGCGGTTCGCGTTTCAACCGTTCCGCAGACTGCGCGATTTTTTTAATTCGCTGGAATTTCAGCAAAATGGCGGGCAGAGCCGACAGGGACGAATTTCCCGTCAAAAAACTTTCCGTTTCCGCTCCCGCCGCCTTCGCCAGCCTGTACATGCGCGCGAATCCCGCGAACGGCGCGGCGGACCTGACGAATTTGAAAAAATCGTCCAGCGCGCGCCAGACGTCTTGATCCGCCGGATTTTTTTTCAATAAAGACAGCTGACGTTCGGCTTCGATCAGCCGTTCCCGCATCTCGTTCAAAAAATCGTCCGTAAAATCAGCCATGTCCGTTCCTCAGCGTTTGGTTGTCAGCACCAAAGAAAACGAATCCGTTCCCGTTTCAATTTCAGCCGCGCCGCCCTGATCGTCCAGACTTTTTTTCAGCAAAACGGCGGGGACGGCTTTGTGCGAAACGCAGGCTACCGTTTCGCCGTTCAGCGCGGCGACGGCGTCCGCGTCGGCTTTGACGGATTTGCCGACCGCGTCGACGCGAATCACGCCCGTTCCGGCGCGCGCGGTCACGGCGATCTTCGCGCCGCGGGGGGTCGCGTCCGCCGCGATCTGCACCGCCAGCAAAATCATGCGGAAAGCGAACAGCGGCAATCCGTCGTCGGCGTCGCGTTCGCAAACATAGCTGATGCCGCGGTTTTCCAGCGTCGCCAGATAGTCGTCGACATACCGTCCCGCGGCGTCCATCGACGTCAGCGGTCCGTCGCTGCCGTAAGCCGCGCGGAAAAACCGCAGACGTCCCATCAGGATATTCGCGTTGTCTTCCGCCAATTTCAGCAGATCGGCGTCCGCCCCGCCGGATTCCGTCAGCAAAGCGATGCTGTTCGCCACGGAACCGACCGCCCCGGCCATATCGTGGCTGAAACGGGTCACGGCGGCTTTTTCAAACAAAAAATCCATATCGGACACGGTGCAAACCTTTCTTTTTTTGAAAACGCCCGAAAAAAGCGTTTATCCTGTCGACTTATCCGTCAGTTTTTTTTATACTAATAACGTTAAGCAATCTTTACCAATTCCCGCGCGGAGGCGCCCGAAATGAAAGCAGTCACATCACTTCCGCCGACACCCGGTCGGGCGACGAACGGTTTTTCCGTCACGCGAAAACAGCGGACGGCGGGCGAATCCGCTTCGGACGAAAGCGCGGCTTCCGCCGCTTTCCGCCGCGAAATGCCGATGACGCGCGGATCCGATTACGTCGACGTCGACGGAAAGCGGTATTTTTTCGACGCGCCGCGCGGAACGTATTTAAACATCGTCGTGTAAAGGGGGATACCGCCATGCGATTGAACGATAATGAAAAAGGGGCGACTTTGCTGGAAGTCATGGGCGTCATGGCTGTCGTCGGATCGATCGTCGTCGGATTGATGGGCGGCATTTCCCACATGTACACGAAAATGACGCTGACCCGCGCTCACAATCAGGTGACGGAAATCGTCAAAAACATGCGCGCGCAGTTTTCGTCCTACGTTCCCTCTTCGGTCAAAGCCAGCCAGTTGGCGACGCTGGGGGTGTTTAACAAGGACGACGTGACGGGGGAAAAGGCGTACAGCGTTTTCGGTTCGGAAATGACGCTGAGCATTCAATCGCATTCGGACAATCCGTATTTCACCTTCACATACAAAAACATTCCCGCCGATTCCTGCATGGATCTGCTGACGGGCGACTGGGGCGACGACCCGTCGTCGGGACTGCGCCAGATTTCCGTGACGGGGGATAAAAGAACGACCACGTTCAAATGGGCGAAGGATCTGACCCGCAACGAAGACGGAACGACCGCCGCCAATCAGGGAACGTTGCTGCCGACGCAAAGCGACGCGTTCATCGCCTGCGATCAGAACGGCAAGGAAAGCTCCCTTTCTTGGCAATACTACCTTTGATTTCCGCCGTTATTTTTGCTTTTTGACGACCGGCGTGACGTTTTCCCCCAACGCCATGCCGCTGTTGGCGTCCGTCAGCACCACGTGCAAATAGTATTCCTGACGTTTGCGTCCGCCGCGGACATAGGCGGTGCGCTGCGTAATTCTGCCCGCGACGATGATTTGCGGGGCGTTTTTCCTGTTTCCCGCCGCGACGACGCGCACTTTTCGACTGGCGGCGAGCGTTTCAGCCAGTTTTTGCTTGATATCCGCCGTGTCGAATTTCTTTTTCGTCATATCGGCGACGTGCGACACGGTCACGACGTATCTGCCGCCCGTCGGGTTGTCCAGCATTTTGGAACGCACCATGTTTTTAACGGCGGTCTGAATCGCGCGTTTGAAATCAGCCGAAGTGATTTCGTTGGAAGCGGCGGCGGGAACGGGCGCGGCGTCCGCGGACGGAGGAACGGCGGCGACCGGCTGAGCGACGGCGGAGGCGACCGGAGCGACCGCGCTTTCCGCGTTTTCGGATTTCCCCTTGACCGATGCGCACCCTGCGATCAGCAAGCCGACGGCAGCGATACAAACGGATTGTTTTTTAATCATCGTCATTTTTCCCTTTCATTCAGCGTCTGCGAATAATCACCGCGCCGCTTTTCCGTCCGGCGTCAGGCTTGCCGGCGTTGTCGGACGGCGGTTGTTCCTCCTGCGGCGTCAGGCTTTGCAGGGCGGCGGACCGTTCCGCCGTTTTTTTCACACCGCCCGTTTGCGTTTGAACGCCGTCCGTGCGGACGATCGTCCTTTTGCGTTCGCGCTCCTCCGCCTCCTTTCTGGCTTTTTCAGCCGCGGCGGCGGCTTCGGCGGCGGCTTTGGCTTTTTCCTCTTCGAACAGCCGTCTTTTTTCCGCGGCGATTCTGGCTTCCTCTTCCGCTTTCAGACGGGCGTTTTTATCGGCGATCAGCTGCAGCGTCTTTCCGCGAACGGCGTTGACGGCTTCCAAAACGCTTTCCGCCTGCCCGCGCAAGACGGTCATTCCCGCCCTGTCGTGAACGTCGGCTTTTTCCGCCTGTTGGTTCAAAGCCTTCAATTCGTTCATTTTCGCGCGGATATCCCGAACATGATCGGCGATTTCGGTCAGATCCTTGTGCTGGTTTTGCAGTTTGACCTCTTCCAGCAGGATTTTGTTCGCGTCGTTCATCGCGTTGAAAACGGTTCCGCGCAACCCGACGGACATCGCCGTTTCATAGGCGTCTGCGACGCTTTGCGCCTTGTCCGCGTAATCCTTTTTCAACCTGTCTTCGAAAGACCGGATTTCGGCGTCGGACAGCGCGCCGTTCGACGCCGCCTTGCCGTCCGACAGATCCGACAAAATCTTGGACAGCGCGCCGTCGACCTGTTCCACGGTCTGCAAATACCGCCCGACCTGATACACGTCCCGCGACAAAGCGCGCAATTCCTGCGCCATGCGCGACGCGTCCGCCTGCGCCAAAGAAATTTTTTGTTCCAGCTCGTCCGTTTTCCGGCGCTGAACCCTGTCGATTTCCTCCCGTTTTCGGGCGGCTTCCTCGTCGCGTTTGCGCTGTTCTTCCCGAATGCTTTTTTTGGCGGCGGCGGCGGCTTCGCCCGCGGTTTTGATCGCGTATTGCGAATTCGTCGTCACGACGGCGGGAACGTCCGTTTTTCTTTCAACGCCGACAATGACGTTGTCGACGCCTTTGATGCCGGACGGGAACTGCGCGGTTGCCGAAAACGTCCCGTCGCGGTAGTTGTACGTCATCATGTTGGCGTTCATCGTGTCCCCGCCGTACACAAAGGACGCGGGGCGCAGCGTCAGCACGCCGCCGTTGACGGTCATGTCCGCCTTAAAACGCGAAATGTCCGTTTTGCCCGACAGAAAAGCCCTGTCCAAATCCTCTTTGGATTTCTGCTGTCCCTGCAACTGCGCCTGCATTCGCCCGACGTTCACGCCGACGACGTCGGCGCCGTTGAACAGAACCGATCCTTTTCCCGACAGCGTTTCCGCCCATTCGTCCGCCGATTTGCCCGACGCTTTGGCGTTGACGTTGACCGTCAGTCCGTCCAAATTCGCCAGATCGATTTTGGCGGACCCGAAAACTTTGGCGGGAACGGTCGCGTTCGACAGACGCGCCGCGGCGGAAACGCCGACGTTGCCGTCCCGATCCCGAACGAACGAGAACATGCCCCCGAAATTCGCCCCGTTCCACAGGGAACGGCGCAAATCCAGCCCGATTTTGTCCGCGCCCAGCGTCACGACGCCGTCGACTTCCGCCAGTTCCAGCGGCGCCAGAACCAGACGGTTCGCCTTGACCGAAACCGTCGCGTCGTAATCGCCCAGAAAAGACAGGTCGAACGGTTTTTGCGAAAAGGACAGCTCATCGGCGAATCGGGTCAAAAAGCCGTTTTCCGTCAGCACGTTTTCGATCGGATCGCTGTCGGATCGCACTTTTTCCATAAAATTCATACGCGGCAGAACGCCCGACAATTCCAGATTTTCCGCGGTCAAATCGGCGGAAAACCGTTTCTTTCCGTCCGCGCCCGTTTCGATTTTGGCACTGCCGGTCAAGCTGTTTCTGCCGATGCCGATTTCGGCGTTGGTAACGCGGAACGCGTCCCGCGTTTTTTGCAGATCGGCGGACAGCTGAAAAAGCCCCGGATTCGATCGGGCGGGACGGTAGCCGTCCGTGAAAAACCCGACAAAAGTTCTGAAATTCCGGTTCATCGCGTTGATTTTCGCGTTCCAATCGTACCGATCCGCCCCGATCGCGTTCATCGATCCGTTCAAAGACAGCATGTTTTGGTCGTACATGAACAGAGATTCGAACTGCGCCGTCTGCATGGAACCGTCCAGCTTCACCGAAACCAGCAAACCGTCCTGCGGCGACAGACCGCGCGGCAGCGTCACGCCCAGCGTCTGCGTCAGCGACGACGCCTGCCGGGCTTCGACGTAAATTTTCAGCCCGCCGGCTTTCGGATCGCCGCCGAATCCCTCCGCAGTTCCGGACAGTTCGATTTTCGACGCCAGCAGATTGTCGACGGAAAGCTTGTTGATTTTCAAAACGCCGCGCGACAGCGAAAGATCCGCGTTCAAATCCGTCCCGTTCAAATCGCCCCACGAAAATTCGGGCGACGTCAGACGCAAATTCAAATCAAACCCGTTCAAAAAAGCCAGTCCGTCAAAAACGCTTTGCACCTGATCCCGCGCGGACAGTTTGGCGAACCCGTCGCGTTTGGCGGCGAACGCCTTGCTTTTGGCGGGGAAATAGCGCGCGGCGTTCAGATCCGCCACCGTTCCCGCCAGATTGACGGCGGGACGTTTACCGAACCGAACCGCCAGATTGCCCGAAAAAGCGTTTTGATCCAGTTCGCCTTCGACGTTTTTAAACAAAACGCCGTTGCGCGCCAGCGTGAAATCGCCGGACGCCTTGAATCCGCGCAACAGTCCCTGCGGCGTTTCTTCGGGCAGAGGGACGCCCGCCCAGCCGAAAAACAGGTTCGCGCTGTCGATTTCCGCCGCCATTTTTCCGGTCAGCATCGGCGTCCGGTCCAGTTTCAGCTCCGCTTCGCCGTGGAAGTAGGCGTTTCCGGGGAACGTCCCCGACAATTCCGAAAACGTCACGCCTTTTTTGGTCAGGGCGACTTTCGCTTTCAGCTGGTGGACGGCGTCGCGTCTGAAATCGACCGTGTCGAACACGACGTCGGCGGAAAAATCGCTGTCCGTTTCCGCCAGTTTGTTTTTAACCGCGAAATCCAAAACGGCGTTCAGATTGTCGACAAAGGGATCGGCTTCGAATTTCGAAAAAACGAAACTGCCGTCGTACACTTTGGGCAACAGATGTTCCGCCAGGTTCGTTTCGGAAACGGGCGCGCCGTCCAGCGTGTATTTCTTCGTCGGATCGTCGGGATCGCGCAAAACGATTTCCTCGTCTTCGGAAGCGGGCTCGAAGCTTTCCTCTTCGGCTTGGCGTTCCGCCGCCTCCTGCGCCGTCAGCGTGCGGACGGACATTTTGCCCGACGCGGAGGAATTGCCGTACTTGAACAGAATATCCGACAGCGACAGCGTTCTGGTTTGCGCGTTCTTTTTCAGCTTCAAATTGCCGACGACCGGCTGAAACAGCGGCGCGGGCAGTTTTTCGTCCGGATACAGCAACGCGAAAAAGCGGTCGGGCTTGCGCACGTCGTAGCTGAGCGTCCCCGACAGCGTTTCGCCGTCGGACGCCGCCAAACCGTAAATCCCGTTCAGCACAAAGGACGCTTCGGCGGGGGCGTTGATCAGGCGCAGGGAAAATTCCGGCGACTGTCCCGCCGCGAATTTTTCGACTTTCAGCGAAAAACCGAATGTGGACGCCAGCGCGCCGACGTTTCCTTCCAGAAAAAACGGACCGTGCAGGGAATCGGCGAACATCTCGGCGTTCAGACTGTCCCATTTTTCGACGGGCGAATATTTGTCGGGCTTGACCTCCGCCCCGCCGTCCGTCAGCAGCAGCGACGCGAATCCGATTGACGAATCCGCGCCCGCGCGGTCGAAAAACGCCGTCTGCCAGTTCCATTTGCCGTTGGGCAGGGTTTCAAAATAAAAACGGGGACGGCGCAGGGTCACTTTTTTTATTTTGATTTTGCGGCAAAACAGGGAAGCCGTGTCGAACAGCACTTCGGCACCGTCGGCGGTCATCATCTGCGGATAGGTCGAATCGGCGACGTTTCCCAGACGGATTTTCCCCAGCCGCAGCACGGGCGACGGCTTCATCGAAAAGACGGGCTTTCCGGAAACGGTCAGCGCGACGCCCGTCCGGCGTTGAAAAGCGGCGGCGGATTCGCGCACGTGACTGTCCCAGTCGATGTTCGCGGGCAGGACGAAATAGATCCCCGTTCCCGCCAAAGCCGTGAAAACGACAAGAATGACAATCAGCTTTTTCACGATTCGCGCCTCCGCTTCAAAGTATGCGTTGTTTTATCTGGTTTTCGTCCCGAACAGGCGGTCGCCCGCGTCGCCCAGCCCCGGCAGAATGTAGCCGTGGTCGTTCAGCTTTTCGTCCAGCGAAGCGACGTACACGGGAACCGTCGGATACTTTTGCGTAAAGACGCGCACGCCTTCGGGCGCGGCGACCAGAGCCAGGAACACGATCTTGCTTTCGGGAACGCCGTGTTTGATCAGCGTGTCGACGGCGGCGGCGGCGGAATTGCCCGTCGCCAGCATCGGATCGACCAGAATGAACAGGCGGTCGTCAACGGGGGGCAGCTTCACCAGATATTCGACGGGCTTCAGCGTCCGCGGATCGCGGTACAGCCCGATGTGACCGACGCGCGCCGACGGAACCAGCTGCAACAAGCCGTCCGCCATGCCGATTCCCGCGCGCAGAATGGGAACGACGGCAAGCTTTTTGCCCGCGATGACGGGGGCGTTCATTTTGCACAGGGGCGTCTGGATTTCCTCGAACGTCAGCGGCAGGTCGCGCGTGACTTCATACCCCATCAGCAAAGCGATTTCTTTAAGCAGTTCGCGGAACGTGCGAGTCGACGTCGTTTCGTCGCGCATCAGCGTCAGCTTGTGCTGGATCAGGGGGTGTTTCAGAATGTGCAAGGAAGGGAATTCGGAACCGTTCGACATAAAAGTATCCTCGATAAAATCAAAAAAGTCCTACACATAGAGTTATACGTTACGCGCGCCCCAAAACCAACATTATTTTTCACAATCGTCGAATCGCCCCCGCTCGCAAAAACACGGGCGCGAAAATTTTTATGACTTGACGAAAGTTTGACCTGTATCTTAAAGTGCTTGAAACACTATAAAAAGGTGGCTGATATGAACACTTTGGATACGATGCTGCAAATGGCGCGCGACGCGATGGACCGGGCTTACGTCCCCTATTCCAAATTCCGCGTGGGCGCCGTGATCAAAGCGCAAAGCGGCAGGCTGTACGCCGGCTGCAACGTCGAAAACGCGTCCTACCCCGTCGGGTCCTGCGCCGAACAGGGCGCGATTTCCGCCATGATTTTGGGCGGGGATTCGGTTATTTCGGAAATGGTCGTGATGGGAAACGGCGAAAATCCGACGTCGCCGTGCGGCGCGTGCCGCCAGCGGATCCGCGAATTCGCCGCGCCCGACGCGGTCGTTCGCATTTGCGACAGAAACGGTGTTCGCACAACCATGACTCTGGACGAACTTTTACCGGTTTCGTTCGGTCCGGAAAATCTTCAACGCTAAATCGGAACATCTTGAAACAGAGGAATCTATGAAAGAAACCATTACCCAAGTCGCCGAACAGATCAAAGCCAAAATCGGCGATCGCAAACCTAAAATCGGAATCATTCTGGGCAGCGGTCTGGGCGGCATCGCCGAAGCCATCGAGAACCCCGTCGTCATTCCTTACGAAGAAATCGAGGGATTTCCCCGTTCCACCGTTTCCGGTCACGCGGGTCGCCTGGTCGTCGGCAAACTGAACGGCGTCGACGTTTTGTGCATGCAGGGACGCGTCCATTATTACGAAGGACACTCCCCCGCGGCTTTGGCGCTGGTTATCCGTTCCTATAAAAAGCTGGGCATCGAAACCCTGATTTTGACGAACGCGGCGGGTTCCCTGAACATCGACATGGGACCGGGATCGCTGATGATCATTTCCGACCACATCAATCTGTCGGGCTGCAACCCCCTGATCGGACCGAACGACGACACCGTCGGTCCCCGTTTCCCGGACATGACCTACGCCTACGACGTCGAACTGCGCCGCAAACTGGTCGAAACCGCCGAAAAAGAAGGCATCAACCTGCGTTCGGGCGTTTATCTGATGACGTCGGGTCCGAACTTTGAAACGCCCGCCGAAATCAGAATGTTCCGCATTCTGGGCGCGGACGCCGTCGGCATGTCCACGGTTTCCGAAACCCTGTGCGGCGTCCACTGCGGCATGAAAGTCGTCGGCGTTTCCGTCATCACGAACTACGGCGCCGGCATGGTCACGGACAAACAGACGCATGCCGAAACCATCGCGCAGGCGAACGAGGCGGGCAAAAAACTGCAGCGCATTCTGACCAGCTACGTCAAGGAGATCTGATATGACGGATATGAAAGAAGTCGCGAAACGCGCTCTGGGTCTGCTGGATCTGACCAGCTTGAACGACGACGACACGGACGAAAAAATCGTCGCCCTGTGCGCCAAAGCCCACGGCGAATTCGGCAAAGCCGCCGCCGTTTGCGTGTGGCCCCGCTTTGTCAAAACCGCCAAAAAGGAATTGGACGGGACGGGCGTCCGCATCGCGACCGTCGTGAACTTCCCGCACGGCGGAACGGACGTCGCCGCGACCGTCGCCGAAACCGAAGGCGCGGTTAAAGACGGCGCCGACGAAATCGACGTCGTCCTGCCCTACAAAGCGTTCATGAACGGCGACAAAGAAACCGCCGCCGCCCTGTTGCGCGCCACGCGCGAAGCCTGCAAGGGCAAGGTGATGAAAGTCATCATCGAATCGGGCGTCCTGACGCACGCGGCGCTGATCGCCGACGCGTCCCGCCTGTCGATCGAATGCGGCGCGGACTTTATCAAAACGTCCACGGGGAAAACCCCCGTTTCCGCGACGCTGGAGGCCGCGAACGCCATGCTGGAAGTGATCCGCGAATCGGGCAAGCCCGTCGGATTCAAAGCGTCCGGCGGCGTCCGCACGACGGAACAGGCGGCTGAATACCTGACCTTGGCGGACAAAATCATGGGTCCGAAATGGGCAGGTCTGATGACGTTCCGTTTCGGGGCGAGCGGTCTGCGCGACAGCCTGCTGGCGTCGATGGGATACGCCGCGAAGCCTGCGGAAAACAAAGGCTACTGAGGACTTGACGCATGCTGGCGCAAGAGGTCATTCGCCATAAACGCGACGGACAGCAGCTGAGCGGAGAGGAAATCGACTTCTTTATCAAAGGGGTCGCCGACTGGTCCGTTTCGGAATGTCAGATCGCCGCGTTCGCGATGGCGGTGACCCTGCGCGGCATGACCGACGCCGAAACCGCGCTTTTGACGAAAGCGATGACGGATTCGGGTGAAAAAATGAACTGGACCGCCCGACATTTGGACGGTCCCGTTTTGGACAAGAATTCGACGGGCGGCGTCGGCGACAAAGTCAGCGTCGTTCTGGCGCCCGTCCTCGCCGCCTGCGGCGGCTACGTCCCCATGGTTTCGGGGCGCGGGCTGGGACATACGGGCGGCACGCTGGACAAGCTGGATTCGATTCCGGGGTATTCCACCCTGCCGTCGCTGGAAAAGCTTTACGACACCGTCGCCGAAGCCGGTTGCGCGATCATCGGGCAGACGGGCGATCTGGCGCCCGCCGACAAACGCCTGTACGCGGTGCGCGACGTGACGGGAACGGTCGAATCGATCCCCTTGATCACGGCGTCCATTCTGTCGAAAAAACTTTGCGTCGGGGACGACGCGCTGGTGATGGACATCAAATGCGGCAACGGCGCGTTCATGCGCGACATCGGCGGCGCGCGGGAACTGGCGCGCGAATTGGTTTCCGTCGCCGTAAAAGCGGGATTGCCGACGCGCGCGCTGATCACCGACATGAATCAGGTTATGGGCGAATCGGTCGGGACGGCGGTTGAAATCAACGAGGCGATCGCCTATCTTAAAGGGGAAAAGCGCAATTCCCGATTGAGCGAAGCGGTTTCGGCGCTGGGAATCGAGGCTTTGTTGCTGTCGGGACTGGCGGCGAACCGCGAAGAGGCGGAACTGAAAATCGCGCGCGCGCTCGATTCGGGCAAAGCGGCGGAACGGTTCGCCAAAATGGTCGCCGCGCTGGGCGGTCCCGCCGATTTGATCGAAAAACCGGCGGATTACCTGCCGTGTTCGGCGATCGTCCGTCCCGTTTTCGCGGAACGGAGCGGATACGTCGAATCGACGGACACGCGCAAAATCGGCGCGTCCGTTCTGGTGTTGGGCGGACAGCGGCGCACGGCGGATCAGCGCATCGACTATTCGGTCGGCTTTTCGGATTTCGCGCAGATCGGCGACCGCGTGGATTCGCAAAGACCGCTGGCGGTCATTCACGCGCAAAGCGAGGAAAGTTTCGCCGAAGCAGAGAGAATGCTTCGGGAAGCCGTTGAAATCGGCGAAAACGCGCCGGTTTCCCGACCGGTCGTCCGGGAAACGGTTACGGTTTAATTTTTTAACGATGAGGTGAAAAAATGAAACGGGCAATTATTCTGATGATGGATTCGTTCGGTTGCGGCGAAGCCCCCGACGCGGAAGCGTTCGGCGACGCCGGCGCGGACACGCTGGGTCACATCGCCAAAGCCTGCGCGGCGGGCAAGGCGGAAAACGGACGCACGGGTCCGTTGAAACTGCCCAACCTGTGCAAACTGGGATTGGGCGAACTGTACAAGCAGTGCAACGGCGAATACGCGCCGAACATGGAAATTCCCGTTTCCGAAATCAAAGCCGTCTACGGCTATTCCAAAGAAGTCAGCAAAGGCAAGGACACGACGTCCGGTCACTGGGAAATGGCGGGCGTTCCCGTCACGTTCAAATGGGGTTATTTCCCCGCCGAATATCCCAGCTTTCCGCTGGATCTGATCGACGAATTCTGCAAACGCGCGAACCTGAAAGGCGTTTTGGGCAACAAGGCGGCTTCCGGCACCGTGATTTTGGAAGAATTGGGCGAAGAAAGCATCAAGACGGGCATGCCGATCGTGTACACGTCGGCGGACAGCGTTTTCCAGATTTGCGCGCATGAAAAGCATTTCGGTCTGGAACGCCTGTACGAAATCTGCCACATCGCCCGCGATTTGCTGAACGAACGCACCGAAAACGGCGTTATCGCGCGCGTCATCGCCCGCCCGTTCGACGGCGAAACAAAGGACACGTTCAAACGCACGGGCGGTCGTCACGACTATTCCGTCCTGCCCCCCGCGCCGACCGTTCTGGACAAGATGAAAGCCGCCGGCGGCAACGTCATTTCCATCGGCAAAATCAGCGACATTTTCGCCGCGCAGGGCATCACCAAGGCTTTGCCCGCCGTCGGTCTGGAACAGCTGTTCGACGTGACGCTGGATCAGATCCGCACCGCGCCCGACAATTCGATCATCTTCCCGAACTTTGTGAATTTCGACATGGATTGGGGACACCGCCGCAACGTGTCGGGCTACGCGTCCGGTCTGGAATATTTCGACAGCCGCCTGCCCGAACTGTTCGCGGAAATGAAGGACGGCGACATCTATTTCATCACCGCCGACCACGGTTGCGACCCGACGTTCAAAGGCACCGACCACACGCGCGAACACGTCCCCGTCATCATGTTCGGCAAGGGAATCGCGCCGCGCTACATCGGTCGCCGCGACACCTATTCCGACATCGGTCAGACGATCGCCGAATACTTCGGTCTGGAACCGTTCGAAAACGGCAAGTCGTTTTTGAACAAGTGACTTTGCGCAAAGGGCATTCCCGACGGAATGCCCTTTGCCCTGTTTTTTCAAAGGTTTTTCCCCATGCTGCCGCAGGACATCATTTGCAAAAAGCGCGACGGTCAAACGCTGACCAAACAGGAAATCGACGAGTTTGTTCAAGGCATCGACGACTGGTCGATTTCGGACGGGCAGATTTCCGCGCTGCTGATGGCGGCGCTGATCAACGGGCTGGACAACGGCGAACTGACCGCTTTCGTCAACGCGATCGTCGAAACGGGAATTATCCTGAACTGGGACAGCGTCGATCTGAACGGTCCCGTCGCGTCGGTGTACACGATGCCGGGCGTCGGGGACAAATCCGAAATCATCGCCGCGCCGATGCTGGCGGCGTGCGGCGTGTACGTCCCCATGATTTGCGAACGCATGCAGTATCACGCGGGCGGCACGCTGGACAAGCTGGACAGCATTTTGGGATTTGCGTCGCGTCCGACGCTGGCGCGCTTTAAAAAGACTCTGCGCGAAAGCGGCTGCGCCTTTATGACTCCGACGGAGCAGATCGCCCCCGCCGACGCGCGCATTCAATCGATTCGCGACGTGACGGCGACGGTCAGCAGCATTCCGCTGATGATCATGGCGCTGTTGGTGAAACAGATTTCGGCGGGCGTCAAAAAACTGACGGTCGACGTCAAAGTCGGCAGCGGTTCGTTCACCCCGACCGAAGCCGAAGCGCGGGACTGCGCGCGGCGCATCATGGAATGCGCCCCCGCGTTCGGCATTGACGCGAACATCGTTTTTTCGCAAATGGATCACGTCGTCGGGCAGAACATCGGCAACGCGCTGGAAGTCTACGAAGCCTGGGCGTACCTGACGGGCGCGGGTCCGCGCGACGACGAACTGCACCGGCAGACGATCGATTTGTGCACGCCCGTTCTGATTCAAAACGGAATTGTCGAAACGCCGGAACAGGCGGCTGAAAAGATCGTCCGCGCGCTGGAATCGGGACAGGCGGCGGAACGGTTCGGACGCATGCTGTACGAACAGGGCGTGTCGCCGAATTTTTTGACGAACCCCTCGCCGTTTTTACAGACGGCTCCCGTCGTCAAGCCCGTTTATCCCGACAAGGAAGGCTACGTTTCCAAAATGAACCTGCGCTGGATCGGACTGGCTGTTTTGGAAATGGGCGCGGGACGCATGCATCAGGAACAGCGCATCGACTACGCGGCGGGGTACAGCAACATGTGCCGCCCCGGCATGTACGTTTCGGGACGCGTGCCGCTGGCTTTCGTCCACGCGGAAGACGCCCGCACCGCCGAACTGGCGGCGATCCATTTAAAGGGCGCGATCACCGTTTCCGAACAAAAGGAATGACGCCGCCGACCGCGCCGCGCCGTCGATTTCCCGCCGCAGTTCCGCCTCGTTCCCCGCGCCGGTAAAGCGGCACATCAGGCGTTTCGTCGTATCGGACAGATCGTCCCAATCCGATTTCGGATTTTCGACGCACAACGAAAACAGCGCGGACAACAGCGTCCACAAACGGTACGCCCGCGTCAAAGCGTCGCCCGCCGTCCGGTCGATCAGTCCCGCGCCGACCGCCCGCGCCAGCACGGGAACGACCGCCCTTTGCAGGATTTCGGGGTGGCGATCGGCATGCAGCAGTTGCAGATATTGCGCGGAAAATTCGATGTCGATCATGCCGCCGCGCCCGTACTTGACGGCTTCCGCCGCGCCGGTCGGACGAAAGTTTTCCCTGATTTTTTCGCGCATTTCGACGACGTCGCGCCGCAGTTCGTCCCGATTTTTCGAACGGCGCAGATTTTTGCGGATTTCGGCGTCGATTTTTTCCTTTTCGCCCCAGACGACGCGCGCCTTGGTCAAAGCCATCAGCTCCCACGTCCACGCGTCGTTTTCATAATAGCGGGCGAAAGATTCGAACGACGTCGCGGCGGGTCCCGCGCTGCCCGACGGACGCAAGCGCATGTCGACCGACCACAGCACTCCGTCCGCCGTGTTGGCGGTCAAAGCGTTGACGATCTTGTGCGCCAGTCGCGCGTAATAGACGCCGACCGTCAGCGGCGACGTTCCGCCGGCGGATTCGGCGGCGCCGTCGGGAACGTCGTAAATGAACAAAATGTCCAGATCCGACGAAAAGCTCATTTCCCCGCTGCCCGCCTTGCCCAGCAAAACGACCGAAAAGGCGGCGTTTTCGAACGCGCCGTATTTCTTTTCGAACGCCCGCGTCACGACGGGACACAGCGCGGTCAGCACCGCCGTCGCCAGATCCGTCAGCCGTCCTGCCAGACCGTCCCGATCAATCAGCCCGCGCAAGAACTGCACCGCGCAACGGAACCGCTTTTCCCGCGCGAACCGGCGCAAAGCGTCCAAAGCCGCCTCTTCGTCGTCCTCCGCCCATTCCGGCAGGGCGAGGATTTCGGACACCATCGCCGCGGCGTCGGGGAAAGGCTGAAAGAACGCCGGATTTAAAACGGCGTCGAACAAATCGGCGTGCCGAATCATGTCGCCCGCCAGCGCGGGAACGGCGGAGATCAGCTCCGCCAGCAGATCCAGCAAAGCGGGACGCGACTGAAACAGCGAAAACAACTGCACCCCCGCGGGCAATCCCCGCAGCAATTCGTCAAACGACAGAAAAGCGGCGTCCGGATTGTCGCTTTTCGCCAGCGCGGCGAACAGCACGGGCAACAGATCGGTCATCAATTCGCGGGCGCGGTCGCTGCGCAAAGCCCGATAGCGTCCTGACAGCCACCCGCGCACCGTTTCGCCGATTCGATCGACGTCGGAAAATCCGAATTCGCGCAGTTTCGCGGCGGTTTCCGCGGGAACGTCCGCCCCGCCGAAGGAAAAAGCGTCCGCGTCGCCGCGGTTTTCTCCGGCGAACAGGGAATCGTACACGCGCCTGACCGCCGCGCAGTGCGCGCCCAGCGCCTGCAACAGCCCGCCGTAATCGTCAAATCCGGCGAACCGCGCCAAAGCCGCCTGATCTTCGGTCGCGGTCGGCAGCGTTTGCGTCTGGCGGTCGTCCGTCATTTGCAGACGGTGTTCCAGCGTGCGCAGGAAATCGTAGGCGGCGACCAGATCGTCCCTGCCTTTCGCGCTCACCCACCCCGCTTTGACCAAAGCGTTCAAGGCGACGACCGTCGACCTTGCCCGCAGGCTCGGGTCGCGTCCGCCCCACAACAGCTGTTGCAGCTGGGTGAAAAATTCGATTTCGCGGATTCCGCCCTGCCCCAGCTTGATATTGAATCCGGCTTTGTCGGGCGTTTCGGAACTGCGCGCCCCCAGCGACCGCTTGATGTCGCCGATCTGCTTCAACGCGTAAAAATCGGTCGTGCGCCGCCAGACGAACGGTTTGATTTCCTTTAAAAAAGCCGTTCCGACCGCTTTGTCCCCCGCGACGACGCGCGCTTTGATGAACGCGGCGCGTTCCCAGTTCTGGGCGAAGCTTTCGTAATAGCACGCCGCCGCCTGCGTCGACAGGGCGACGGGCGTCGATCCGGGGTCGGGACGCAACCGCAAATCGACGCGGAAAACGTAGCCGGACGACGTTTTGTCGTCGATCAGGGCGACGATGTCGCGGGCGGCGCGCACGAAAAAAGCCCCGACGTCCCTTTTTCCCGCGTAAGGGGCTTTGTCCGCGTCGTAAAGCATGATCAAATCGACGTCGGACGAATAGTTCAGTTCCCGCGCCCCCAGCTTGCCCATCGCGACGATAAAAAAGCCGCACCCTTTTTCCGGTTCGGCTTCGTCCGCCAAGACCAGCTCGCCCTTTGCGGCGCGCCCCCGCAAAACGACGGCGGTCGCGACGCGCAGACACGCTTCCGCCAAAACGGACAGGGCGTGCGTGACTTCGCTCAGATTCCAGACGCCCGCCAGATCCGCCATCGCGATCGCCAGCGCGCCCCGACGTTTCAGCCGCCGCAGCTCTTGTCCGGCGGTTTCCGCGTTTTCCGACGCGTACAGGCGCGGATAGGATTTTTTCAGCAGTTCGGCGAACGCGGCGGGCGCGCCCAGTTCGAAAACGCGGGCGGCGAAGTCCCGTTCGACGAAAAACAGGCGCGTCAGATGCGGCGAAGTCCCCTTGAACCGTCCCAGCCAAAGGCGCGCGAACGCATCGGCGTCCCGTTTTCCGAACACATCCGCCGTTTTCGGGTCGAAATCGCCCGTCGATTGTATCCAATCGCGGTACAAATCATCGTCTTCGGATAAAAAAGGTGTGTTTTTTAGGCTAAAAGTCATCTTCTTTGTGGAAAGAAAGGAACGGAAATTCTATATTCTGAATCTGTTTTAAGGGGTTTGAAGACTTTGCGCAAGTTTTTCAGATATGTTTTGATCGTGTTTCAGGCGGCGGTGCTGGCTGTTCTGGCGGGCGTCGGCGCGTTTTTCTGGCGTTTGCACCGAGGACCGGTCAACATCGACGCCTACGTCCCCTATTTGATGCAAGCCGCCGCGCCGTCGGACATGATCGCCGACATGCGGGTCGGATCGGCGGAAATGCGCTGGGGCGGATTCAAACACCCGATCGAATTCGTCGTTACGGATTTCAAGGCGTTCGGCGCCGACAAACAGCTGGTGCTTTCCGTTCCGAAAGTCGCGACGTCGTTCAGCCTCGCCGCTTTGGCGGAAGGGTCGCTCGCCCCGCGGTCGCTGGCGATTTACAAGCCGTATCTGCACCTGAAGCTGACAAGCGGCGACGTTCCGGAAACCGTCGAATCCGAAAGCGACTTTTCCCCCGACACGCTGATTCACCTGTTGCGCCACGAAACGCACCTGAGCGAATTTTCGCTGATCGGCGCGGTCGTCAAAATCACGGACGAACGGCACGGCGCCGTCTGGGATCTGCCGTCCGTGAACCTGAACTATTCCCACCGGTTTATGAAAAACCGCCTGCGCGGCAACCTGACGCTGAAAATGCAAAACGGCGAACCGCTGGACATCAGACTGAACGGCAAATGGAAACGGCGCGGCAAAGACAACAAAATCGACCTGTCCGTCGCGGTCGACGATCTGGATCTGACCCGTTCCCGCGCGGCGCAGAAATACGCGTATCTGCAAAACTTCACCACCCCCGTCGCCATTCGTCTGAACACGCGGCTGGATCTGGCGCCGTTCGCGCGCGGACTGCCGAAAAACTGGCGTCCGACGTTTTCCAGCATCGGCTTTTCCGTCACGGGCGGCAAGGGAATCGTGAACCTGCCCGCCCCCGTTTCGGCGCGCTACGACCTCGACCGTTTTTCAATAACGGGGGCTTTGTACGATTCCGTCGACCGATTCGACATCACAAGCTTCGATCTGCTGTTGCAAAACGGGGGCGAAGCGCGCGGCAGTTTTCTGGTGTCCGGCATCGGCGCCGCCGTCGACACGGGCGACTGGGCGAAAATATCCGCCGATTTGAACGCCGAAGCGACCGGCATTCCGATGGACATGCTGCCCGATTACTGGCCCGCGTCCATCGGCGCGGACGTCCACGGCTGGGTTAAACGCAACATGACGGGCGGCATGATCAACGACGCGAAGTTTTCCCTGCATTTCAAAGGGTTGGAAAACGCGGCGGGCGTCGACGCGGACAAAGTCGACGGCGTCGTCAACGTGACGAAAACGAACGTCGCCTATCTGGACGGCATGCCGCCCGTGAACGACGTTTCAGGCAGTCTGCTTTTTTCGCGCGACGCCATCGTCATCACGGTCGCCGAAGGTCGTACGTTCAGCGTGAACGCCGCGGCGGGCGGGACTTTTTCGTTTTTGGATCTGACAAAACCCGTCGCCCGCGCCGCGATGGACATGAACTTGGCGGGCGACGCGCGCGACGTTTTGAAAATCATCGACTCCCCCGCGCTGGAACTGATGAAAAGCGTCGGCATATCCCCCGAACAGACGACGGGAACGGCAAGCGGCAATTTAAAGCTGGACTTTCCGCTGGGCGACGCGTTCAAAAGCGTCGACCAGTTGAAAATCAAAGCGTCCGCCGACGTGCGCAACGCCGACGTCGACGGCATCGCTTTGGGATTGGGGTTGCAGGACGCCATTCTGCGCGTCGATTTGAACGACCGCGACCTGACGTTGCGGGGGACGGCGCTGTTTTATTCGGCGACGGCGAAATACACGCTGACGCAATCTTTTGACAAAACAAAGGAAACGGCGACGGACATCTTTTTGCACGTCGATTTGAACGACCGCGCGCGCGATCGGCTGAATTATCCGCTGTTCACGATGCCCGCCGTCGGCGGCATGATGCCGACCGATTTGCGGCTGGTTTTGAAAAACGACGCGACGGGGGTTCTGGAAATCGAGAGCGATCTGACGAACGCCGCCGTCGACCTGCGCGAAATCGGGTGGTCGAAGCCCCCGAAAACGGCGGGAAAGGCTTTTATGCGGCTGAATATGGAAAACTGCGCGCCGAAAAGCATTCCCGTCATCGAACTGACGGACGCGAACGGAACGGAGATCAAGGGATCGCTGTCGTTTAAAAACGGCGGCGTCGACGCGATCGATTTCGCCCCCGTGCGCGCGGGACGGACGAACGCCGCTTTGCGCGTCGCGTTCGCCCCCGATTCGATCGATTTCGACCTGACGGGATCGGATTTCGACGTTTCCGGACTGATGAGCCGCGGAACGTCCCTTTCCACCAAATCAAGCCGCAAAGAAAGCGACGCCGACAGGACGCTGAATTTCCGCGCGAACATCGGGAAAATGTGGCTCAGCCGCGACGGATACGCCGAAAACAACACGTTTTCAGCCGCTTATCAGAACGGGTGGAAAAACATGAACGCCCAAGGGTTCGTCGGCGATCAGAAAGTGCCGCTGAACCTGACGCTGGTTCCGACGGAAAAACCCGACGAATACGCCGTTTCCATGACGTCGAAAGACGCGGGCTACACGTTAAAGGCGCTGGATTACATTTCAACCGTCAAGGGCGGAGAACTGAAACTGAACAGCGTGTACACGCGGGGCGTCGGGTCGACGGGAACGCTGGACGTTTCCGACTTTTATCTGGAAGAACAGCAGACGCTGGTCAAAATCCTGTCGCTGACGTCGCTGACGGGCATCATCGACACCCTGCGCGGCGAGGGGCTGTTTTTCGCCCGCGCGGACATTCCGTTTTCGACGGACAACGAAAGCGTGACGGTTTCGGACGGCGTCGTGTCGGGATCGTCGCTGGGCATCACGCTGAACGGAAAATACTACCGCAACACGGGATACATGAATTTCCGCGGATCAATCATTCCGTTTTATTCGATCAACAGCTTTTTGGGAAAGATCCCCCTGATCGGGAAAATCTTTTCGGGCGAAAAGGGCGGCGGTCTGATCGCCCCAACCTACACGGTCAAGGGGAAACTGCCGTCCCCCGACGTGTCCGTGAACGCTTTTTCCGCTTTGGCGCCGGGGGCTGTCCGGTCGCTGTTCGGCATCGGACACGACGATTCCGACGCCAGCCTGAACGACGAACCCGAAAAGCCCCGCTTCGCCGCCCCGTCCGTTCCCGCCGTCAAATCCGCCGAACCGGCGGTCGTCAAGGAATTGAACGACGACCTCTGCCGCGAACCCGCGCCCGTTTCCGCCGGACGGTCCGAAAAATCGCCGAAAGCCTGACGTTTTTTTTCATTCTCCGGTCGGGGGCGGCTTCTTTCGAACGCCGCCCCGCCGTCAAATCAGTCCCAGTTTGTGCGCGCGGACAACGGCGTCCAGTCTGGACGAGGCGCGCAGACGAAGCAACAGTCCCGAAACGTGAATTTTAACGGTCGCCGTCGACAGATTCATCAGCTTGGCGATTTCCTTGTTCGGCAATCCCCGCGACAGGTATCCCAGCACTTCGGTTTGCCGCGGCGTCAGAACGACGTTTTCCGGTACGCCGTCCTCCGACGGTTCGTCATTGTGTTTTTCAATCATAACAGCCTTCCTTTACCTTTGATTGAAACAGACTTTTCGTTTCAATGTTAATCCGCGCCTTTTTCCGCTGTCAAAACAGATGTTTGAGATTAAATCTAAGTTTTATTACCATTAGTTGTAAAAAATTTATTTTTCAAAAATCCGCCCTTTAAATTCAAAGGGTTGCGAGCCGCTTTCGAATTTTAAAAATTTTTACCTCCCTTGCGGAAACGAAACCGCAAAAGATCCGGCACAGCCGCAAGCGGCGCGCGAATCGAACTGAAAACCGGCTTTTCAGATTGAAAAATCGTGATAGAATGCCTTGACATTTTCAAAACGGAGAAAATCATGCCCGCGAAAAAAATAAAAATGGCGATCTGTTACGACTTTGACGGGACTTTATCGCCGCAGTACATGCAGAACGTCGCCTTTTTGCCCCGTCTGGGCATCAAGCCCGACGATTTCTGGGCGGAAGTCAAATCCGTCGCCCGCGCCCAAAACATGGACGAAACGCTGGCGTACATGAACCTGATGATCGACAAGGCGCAGGAAAAAGGCGTTCCCCTGACGCTGAAATTTTTGATGGCTTGCGGCAAAAACATCGAACTGTTCAACGGAGTCGACGGCTGGTTTTCCCGCGTCGACAAATACGCGGAATCGAAAAACATTGATCTGGAACACTACGTCATCACGTCGGGCAACGAAGAAATCCTGCGCGGCACGAAAATCAAAAAATTTTTCAAATACATCTTCGCCAGCAAATTCGCCTATAAAAAATCCGGTTCCAGATTCATCGCGGAAAAACCCGCCGCCGCGGTCAACTACACGAACAAAACGCAACACCTGTTCCGCATCAACAAAGGCATATTCAATTACTGGCAGAACAAGGAAATCAACGAACACACGCCCAAAGACCGGAAATACGTCGATTTCGAAAACATGGTCTACATCGGCGACGGGGAAACCGACGTGCCGTGCATGAAAATGGTGAAAATGCAGGGCGGGCACGCCATCGCCGTTTTCAATCCCGCGCTGCGGGGAAACGCGCCGGACATCGCGGCGAATTTGCTGAAAAACGACCGCGTCGACTTCGTCGCGCCGACCGATTACGCCGAAAACGGCAAGCTGGATCTGATCGTCAAAAACATCATCGACCGCGTTTATTTGAAATGCGGCGGTTAACCCTTACGGTTCGCGGCGTTTCCGTTCGAAACGCGGATCCGCGCCCGCTTCGATCAGCAGACGCGCGACTTTGCGGACGGGGCTGAACGTTTCGTCCCCGCAGAGGCTCAGCGGCGTTTCGCCGGCGGCGTCGACCGCGTTGACGTCCTAATCAAAAGCTTTATCAACGGCAGACCACCGTACTTGACGGCTTGGTGCAAAGCGGTCCGACCGATCCGTTTCATTCGGCGGTCGATGTCGACGCCCGCGTCCAGCAACAGGGCGAAAGCCTTGACGGGCGGTTTGTTTTTCGTGCAAATCACCCATGTCAGCTCGTCCCACATTTTGTTTTTCAAAAAACCGTTTGCGCCGTTTTTCAAAAACAGGCGGATAAAGCGCGCCGATCCGCCCCAATCCCGCGCGCAGGTGTCGCCGTCGTCGTCCGCCGTGTTGACGTCCGCCCCGTGCTTGATCAGAAACTTCGCGGTTTTGAAATCCTCCCCCGCGAACCGCAAAGCCGTCCAGCCGGTATCGTCGCGCGCGTTGACGTCGCACCCCGCCTCGATCAGCTGTTTCAGAACGCGACGCGGGCGGTGAAACCGCACCGCGTCCATCAACAGCGTCGATCCCCTCGCCCGTTCGTCGGCGGGACGGGATTTCAGCGCTTTGATTGCCCCGAAAACCGCGGAATCCTTTTTAAAAGGCTTTTTCGCCGCGCAGACAGCCAGCCTGACGCGACGCGCCTCCGTCAGCGGAACGTTTTTCAAAACGGCTTTTAAAACGGGCAGACTTCCCCGTTCGTTCAAAAAAGCGGCGTCCGCGGTGTTCAACCCCGTTCCGTCGCGCGCGGACACGTCCGCCCCGCGGTCCAACAGCGAACGGACGACCTCCGGCGATTTGTCGAACATCGCGGCGTCCACCAGCGGCAGATTGCCGTCCGCGTCGGGAACATTCAAATTTTCGTCTTTTTCTTCCGTTTTCATCACCGCCCCCTTTTTAATCAAAGCTATAATCGATCCGGCGCTTTTGTCAATTTAAATCATTGAATCATGATAATTTATAATATATTCTAAAAGAGTTGAACATATAAGAACATAAAAGGAAACGCAAAATATGGACACACTTGTTTTTTATAAAAAAGCTCTTCGTATTTTGGTTAAAACGGCGCGCGACGCCGGACTACCGAAAGAAAAACTGAAAAAATATTTTACGGCGGATAAAAAATTCGATCTTCTTTCGGAAGAGGTCCCTTTTGAAAAAATATTCGAACGAATGATCGGTTCAATGCAAAACCGCAACAGCATGCCCAACGTCGTCAAATTATGGAATAAAGACGGCTCCGCCAACGCGGCGCACAAAGAAATCCTGTGCGGTTTCTCCCCGCGCCTGATTCTTGAAAAATACAAAGACGACCAACAGTTGTTTGCCGTTTTTTCCGCCCGAAAACTGGTTCGCGACGACAAGCACACCGTTCTGTTTCGCCAATGGTGCAAAGCTGTCGTTTCCGGCGCGCGTTTCATGTGCGAATTTAACGATTCCGCCGATTTGAAAAAAGCGTTTGACGCCTTTCAGCAAAATATTCTGACAAAAGCCGCCCTGCCTGCTTTTCTGGCGCGCGAAATTGACGGGTTCGGTTTCGCCCTGTCATGCGATTTTTTAAAGGAAATCGGCTATGACTACCCGAAGCCGGACATTCATCTGAACGATGTTTTTGTCGAATTGACCGGTTGCGAACGAAAAGACTATGTCGTTTACAAAGAAATCTTGAAAGCCGCCCGACAGCTGAAAATCAGCGCGTACAAGCTGGATAAAATCCTGTGGCTGATTTGTTCCGGCAAGTTTTATTTAGACCTTGACGAAAACGGCGCCGGAATCAAGGTTCCCGGTCGAAAAGACGATTTGCTCGCCGCGATTCGATCGGCTTGACCGTTTTCGACACACGCCTCGCCTTTTATCCGAATCGGGTGATTTTCGCCCGCGAAAGTGGTATCATATTCGCGGTCAATCATTTCAACGAAAGGATTCGGAATATGTCTAAACGCTTTATTTTGAATGAAACCAGCTATCACGGTCACGGCGCCGTCAACGAAATCGCGACGGAAATCAAGTCGCGCGGCTTTAAAAAGGCTTTGATCGTCACGGACGCCGACTTGGTCAAATTCAACGTCGTCAAAAAAGTCACGGACATTCTGGACGCGAACGGTTTTGCCTATGACGTTTTCGACCGCGTCAAAGCCAACCCCAGCGTCGCCGTCGTCAAATCGGGCGTCGAAGCTTTTAAAAAAGCCGGCGCGGACTATATGATCGCGATCGGCGGCGGTTCGCCGCAGGACACGGCGAAAGGCATCGGCATCATCATCAACAACCCCGAATTTTCGGACGTCGTTTCGCTGGAAGGCGTCGCGCCGACCAAACATAAAAGCGTCCCCGTCATCGCCGTCGCGACGACCGCCGGCACCGCCGCCGAAACGACCATCAACTACGTCATCACGGACGAGGAAAAACGCCGCAAGTTCGTGTGCGTCGATCCGCACGACATTCCCGTCGTCGCCATCGTCGACCCCGACATGATGTCGTCGATGCCGCGCGGGCTGACCGCCGCGACGGGCATGGACGCCCTGACCCACGCGATCGAGGGGTACACGACGCTGGCGGCTTGGGAATTGGCGGACACGCTGAATCTGAAAGCGATTCAACTGATTTCTAAATCCCTGCGCAAAGCCGTCGAAAACGATCCCGACGGACGCGAAGGCATGGCGCTGGGGCAGTACGTCACGGGCATGGCGTTTTCAAACGTCGGTTTGGGCGTCGTTCACGGCATGGCGCACCCGCTCAGCGCGTTTTACGACACGCCGCACGGGGTCGCGAACGCCGTTCTGCTGCCCTACGTCATGGAATTCAACGCGGAATACACGGGCGAAAAATTCCGTGAAATCGCGCGCATGATGGGCGTCGAAAACGTCGATTCCATGTCGCCGTCCGAATACCGCAAAGCCGCGATCGACGCGGTGCGCCGCCTGTCTTTGGACGTTGGCATTCCGCAGACGCTGAAAGAAATCGGCGTCAAAGAAGCCGACCTGCCCGCTTTGGCGGACGCGGCGATGGCGGACGTCTGCACGGGCGGCAACCCGCGCCCCTGCACAAAAGAGCTGGTGCTGGAAGTTTATAAAAAAGCTTTCAACGGCTGATCCCGCATTAAAAGCGCGAAGCCCTTTGAAAGAAGGGGCTTCGCCGTTAAAGGATATTGATTTTTGCCGTTTTTTCGGTTGTAATACGGACATCTTTTTATCGGAGGACACCATGGGAAAAAAGAAAGAAAGCAAGAAATTCAAACCGGAACGGGAAAGCTGTTTCGACGGCATGGAAATCGACAGCCGCGAAACCCTGTTGGCGGTGATCGACGAACTGCGAGATTTCTGCAATGAAAATATTTTGGCGCTGAAACCTCTGTTGGACGAAGTCGAAAACAACGAAATCATCAAACGCCGCATCATCAATTTCGTGACGATTTCCGACATTTTGGACAGCGTTGAACAGCTTGCCGACGCGAACGTCGAAACCGGCGAAGACGACGAAGAAGAATGCGAATGCGGCGGCGAAACGGACGAAGAAGAATGCGAATGCGGCGGCGAAACGGACGAAGACGACGGCGACGAAGAGGAAGAATCTGAAATCCCCGTCAAAATCGTCAAAAAACCCTGCAAAAACTGCAAATCCAAGAAAAAGGGCAAATAACCCTTTTACCCGTCAAAGCGGAGGGCAATTTTCCTCCGCTTTTTTTTCGGCGCGCTATTTTTGTTTAATAAAATCCTTTGAAATCAACCTGTTAAACCGCTTCGGATCGAACCAGTAGCATCCGTGGCATACGGTCGTGTTTTCATCGCCGACGACGTATCCCTCTTTATACCCCAGCCGCCGCGCGTCATACCGTTTTCCCGTGCGGACGCATTCTTTGCAATGCTGGCGTTTGGCGTCGTTCGCGGCTTTGGACAGCGGCTGAAAGTCGTCGATTCTCTGGCTTTCCGCCGATAAATTCGACAAATCGTCGTACCTGCCGTTTTTGTGGTCGATTTCAACCGAAGACCGCACGTCCAAAATCGCGCAGGGTTGTCCCGACAGCGCGGCTTTGATGTCCGCCCTTACGCCGCGGTGTTTTTTAACCGAATTGCGATTCGGACCGTCCAGTTGAACGGCGACGACTTTTCCGCCCTGTTTCGGACGTTTGATCTTGTACCGTTTGCCCAAATAGCACCCGTCCGACCGCGCCCATTGACAGCCGTTCGTGCTTTCAAACGACGGGTGTATGTTCTTCAATTCGGCGACGGGAATTTCGCGCGAAAAGCAGGACGTCGGGTCGTTTTCGTCGTATTCCACGCCGGCGTAAGCCTCGAACAGCATGCCCAGCGTTTGCGGCGTCAGATTGAAACTTTGGCAGTTTCCTTTGACAAAACGGATCAGAGCGTCCAAATCCTCCTTTTGACGGATCTTGTCTTGAATTTGCCTGTTCGCCTCCGCCGCCGTCATTGTTTTCCCCTTAAACGACGAACCGATTTTTCAAAAAACTCGGACGATATTTCGCACCCGACAAACTTTCTGCCCTTGTTTTTAGCGGCGACAGCCGTCGTCCCCGCCCCCGAAAAGCAATCCAAAACCGTATCCGCCGGATCGGAATGCTTTTCGACCAAGGCCTCTATCAGCGCCAGCGGTTTTTGCGTCGGGTGGAAACGCCCCGCGTCATGACAGATCGGATACCGATACACGCCGTTGTCGTATTCCGAATGAAACGTCGGTTTGGATTTTTTCACTCCGGCGAGAGCGATCTCGCGGGCGTTCGTCAAATAGTTTGTTTTGCTGTTCAGCGGAACGGGATTCGTTTTCAGCCATTCGATCAACCGCAGCTGCTTGAACCCCGCCCGTTCGAAATAATCTTTCAAGGGCGTGATTTTCCACACGTCGTAAAAACAGATCAGCGTTCCGCCGTTTTTCAGAACGCGGAAAGCTTCCCGAACAACGGCGTCCAGTCCCGCGAAACCGGAATCCCAATCGCCGAAATCCATCGACACCCGAAAACGGTCCGTGTTCCTGCCGGTCGCCGTTCCCGATTGAAAGTTGGTGTCGCGCGACACTTCATACGGCGGATCGATCAATACCAAGTCGACCGAAGCGTTTGAAATTGTCGGCAAAAAATCGAAACAATCGGCGTTGACCAGACGGACGCCGCCGGATTCAAAAACCTCCGCCGCTTCCGAAGCCCCGCCGATCGTCCGCCCTGACATAAAAAAATCCCCAAAAACCGCCTGAAAAAGCGGCTCGGGGAGTTGAGAAAGCCATAATGTTGTTCAATGACCCTTTTGACCTTTAAACACTTTCGCCTTTCCGAAAAAGAAGGGGGCGCGTTCTGAACATGCGTCAAAAGCTCCCCGACCGTCAATTACGACATCGGGGATACTTTTCGCGTTTGCTTTCACGCAAAGCGACAACGGCGCATCGCTGCACCGAACAACATTAGAGCTTTCTCACGGCTCCGCGTCCGCCAAGACACTTGTTCGCCGCAAACGGCGAACCATTCTTAGATTACATCGTAAGTCATGGAAAAACAAGGATTTTTTAAAACAGAGCTTTAACGGCTTATTTCGTTCGCGGTTTTCTTTTATTGGCTTTGACGATTTCCAGCATTTCCAGCGCGTACGCCTGACCCGCGCGGATTTCCTCCGCCGTCATCGACCGCATCAGGCGTTCCAGATCGGGCGACGCCGCCGACAGATCGTCCGCCGCCGGAAACAGCGCCGACAAAGCCAGCACCAGCCAAGCGTAAGCTTTCGGTTTGTCGAAGGACCGCGCGGCGTACACCTCCGCCAGTTTTCTTTGCGCCTCGACGTATCCCGCGCGCGCCGCCCTGTCCAGCCAGAAAACGGCGCGTTCGTCGTTTTGTTCGACGCCGTCGCCGTTGGCGTACAGCCTGCCCAGCCCCGCCATCGCCTGCGTGTCGCCCGCGTCCGCCGCCGCCTGATACAGTTCCGCCGCGCGCCCGAAATCCCGCTTCACGCCGCGCCCCGTTTCAAACAGCTTGCCCAGAGCCGCCGCCGCGCCGGCGTCGCCCTGTTTCGCCCCCAGTTCCAGCCATTCGACGTTTTCGTCCGCCAGTCCCGCTTTAACGGACAGATCGCCCGTCTGCGCGTAAATGAGGCGCAGCTGCGCCATCGCCTCGCCCGATCCTTTCGCCGCCGCCATTTCATACCAGCCGCGCGCCTGTTCCACGTCCTTTGGCACGCCGCGGCGCCCGAACTGCATGATTTTTCCCAACATCACCTGCGCGGGCACATATCCCCGTCCCGCCGGTTCCCGCAACAAATCGACGATTTCGGTATTCGACCGTTTTCCGGCGATGTCGTACACGCGCGCCAGATAGTATTTGGATTCGACGTTTCCCGAATCCGCCGAGATTTTCAGCCATTGTTCGGCGCGGCGAGGATTCTTTTCCACATCGAACAGATATTTTCCCAGGTCTCCCGCCGCGTCGGCGTCGCCGTTTTTCGCGCGCGCCGTCAGCACGTCGAGATCCGCGTCCCGCGCCGCGACCGGCGAAACAGCCAGCATCAGAGCGAAAAGCAAGGCTTTCATCGCTTTTCTTTTTCCTTTTTCGACGTCAAAATCATGTCGTCCGAAAACGGCACGTCCTCGACCGTCACCGTCCACGGGTGCGTTCCGTCGCGGAACACGCGCACGGTTCGGGGTTTCCACCACGGCGGCACGATCGAATCGGGCAGTCTGAACCGTTCGAAAGCCCCCATGCCGGTCGGCAGACGGGTAAATTCGTCGATCACGACCTGATCGAACCGGTCATAGGCGGCATCGGTTTTCGATCCGCGCAAATCCGCCCCGCCCAAGTGCGAACCCGAAAAATCGATCGCGCGCAAATCGCCGTTCGTCAAATCGGCGGTGCGCAAATCCGTTCCCGTCAAATCGACGTCGCGCCCCAAATCGCGGTGAGCCGCCGGATCGGTCAGCAAAAACAGAGCCATCTGAATTTCCGGTTTGACCGGCGCATAGGGTTTGAACAGGTCGCGTTCCGAATCCCACGGGGCGTTTTCCCTGACGAAAGCGGACAGAATGTCGACCTGCGCGTTTTCCAGCCGTTTGTCCCGACGCGCGACGCACGCCATCGTGCAAAGCGCCCACGCGCGGTTTTCCGTCGTTTCCAGCGGCGTGCTCAGAATCGTTTGCGCCCTGACCGCCAGATTTTGAACGCTCGGGCGTCCCAGCAGTCTGTCTTCGCACGTTTTTTGCGAACAGGACAGGCGCGAAACGCCGTCCGCCGCCCCCTCGGCGTCCTTTCCGGCGTCCGGATCGAATCCGACGGAATCCGCCGCCGCCAAAGCGGGCGGCAAGACGGTGCGGCGGTCGACTTTCGTCTTTACCAGTTGTTCCATCGGGAATCCCGCGAAAGCCGCCATGTTCACGCCGCCGAAATCGGCTTTGTACAAATAAGCGTCCTTGAACGACGCGCTGTTTTCAAAGCGCGCGTTTTTAAAAACGGCGTCGGAAAGGTCGGCGTCGTCGAACAGGACGTTTTCCAGCTTCGCACCGCCGAACCACGCGCGTTTCAGATCCGCGCGTTCGAACAGACCGTTTTTGCATTCCGCCCCCGAAAAATCGGCGCGGTTCGCTTTCGCATCGTCGAAAATCACTCTATCCATTTCCGAATCGTGAAAATCCGTTTGATTCGCGCGCAGACGATAGGCTTTCACATCGAACCAGCCCGTGTCCTGCGCGTTCGCGCCGTCCATGTCCGCCAGCGTCAAATCCGCGTTGCGGAACTGCGCGGACTGCATGTCCGCTTTGGAAAAATCGGCGCCCCGCGCGGTCGCGTCGTGAAAACGGGCGTATTTCAGCTTCGCCCCCGCGAACGAAGCGCGCGACGCGTCGGTCCTTTGAAACAGGGCGTTGCTTAAATCGACGCCGGAAAAATCCGCCGCCGTCAGATTCATGTCCGAAAACGACGCGCCGTCGAAATAGGATCCCCTGAAATCGGCGTTCGTCAAATCGCTGCGGAACAAGTCCGCTTTGGAAAAGTTGATCTTCCTCAGATCCAGCGGGCAGTCCGCGCCGTTCTGCCTGTTGCCCAGCAGTTCGACCGCGGACGACAGGTTGACCGAATCCGCCGGAACCAGAATCGGATCGGGGGCGTAGTATTCGGGACGCCACGGGTAGCATTTGCGCAGATAGTCCGCCGCGACCTTTTTCAATTCGCACGGCGCGGGAATGTCGTCGGGATAAAGCTCGCGCCCCATAAACATGTTCAGCGTTCCGAACGCGCCGTAAGCCGTGGGGTTGCAGTTTTCCAGCCGTTTCAGCGCCATTTTCGCCATATCCGCCTCGAACAGCATCATTTCGGGCGGCGGCGGGGGCGTTTCGTCTTTTTTCGCGGCGGCGCGGCGGCGGCGTTTCCTGACGACGCGGCGTTCGTTCGCCGCCTGTTTGATTTCGATTTCCGGATTTTTCAGCGGAAAGACGCGCACCTTGCCGCTCGGCATGGTCGAAAGGCTCGTTTTGCCCGATTTTTTTCCTTTTTGCCGCGAATTTTCGGGCGGCAGGATCAAAACGCGCGCGGGAACGGCGATGTTGTCCGCCGCCTGATCAACCGTCACGCCGTCCTTGTCGTACAGGGAAACGCCGACGGGCGTCGGAATGCCGCGCCTGACCTGATTTTCGTTTTTGGGCGCCGCGCCGTCCGCCGTCACGCCGTCCCGCGGCAGAACCGTCGGGACGGCTTCGTGCACGGACGTGATTTTTCCCCGATCCTGCACCGGCAAAAAGAAAACGATCACGTTCTTCGGCTCCGCCGCCGCGAAAACGGCGGAAGAACACAAAACGGCGGCGGCGGTCAGGATTTTGGCTTTAATATTTGCGGACATTGCGCTCCACCGTCGGGAAGCCGCGGCGCAACCATTGCGACACGCCGTTGTCCAGAATCGCGGCGTGTTCGAATCCTTTCCGCTTCAACAGTTTGTAAGCTTTGAACACGGCGTTTTCGTCCCGCAGTCCGATGACGACGACGGGCGTTTGTTTGAACCCGACCAGTCTGTCCGCGGTTTCGTTCAGCCGAATCGCGAAAGTTTCAAACGGCAGGTTGATCGCCGTGTCGATATGACCGAACATGTTGTAAAACTCTTGCGGCGTGCGTATGTCGATCAACAGCATGTCCCGTTTTTCAGCCATCTGCTTCGCCAGCGTTTCAACCGGCAGATACGCGACGTCCTTTCCGCGCGCCATTCGTTTCAGACGCGGATACGCGAATTTCAAAAAAGCGTACAGAACGACGGCGACGATTAAAAAATTTGCAAAGCTTCCGTTCATTTTTTCACTCGCATCAAAAAATATGTTTGTTTAAGTATATAGTTATCTCTAAGATATACAAGACAACTTTGAACCTTTTGACAAGGAGCGAACGAATTATGACCGAAAAGCCGATTACCGTCGTCGGCGCTGGGCTGGCGGGGTGCGAAGCCGCGTGGCAGATCGCGCGCGCGGGAATACCCGTCGTGTTAAAGGAAATGCGTCCGAAACGGCAGACGCCGGCGCATAAAACGGCGAATCCGGCGGAGCTGGTCTGCTCCAATTCCCTGCGTTCCGACGATCCTCTGCACAACGCCGTCGGTCTGCTGCACGAGGAAATGCGCCGCTGCGGTTCGCTGATCATGGCGGCGGCGGACGCGTCCGGCGTTCCGGCGGGCGGCGCTTTGGCGGTCGACCGCGACGTCTTTTCCGGCATTGTCGGGCAAAAACTGCGCGAACACCCGCTGATCTCCATGGAAACGGCGGAACTGACCGACATGCCCGACGAAAACGCGGGATTGCACGTTATCGCGACGGGACCGCTGACCACCCCCGAACTGGCTGAAAAAATCCGCTCCGCCGCCGGCGGCGAAGAGCTGCTGCACTTTTTCGACGCGATCGCGCCGATCGTCACGGCGGAATCCGTCGATATGACAAAGGCGTGGAAACAGTCCCGCTACGACAAGGGCGACGGCGACGATTACATCAACTGTCCCATGACGCGCGCGGAATACGACGCGTTTGTCGACAACCTGCTGGCGGGCGAAAAGGTCGCGTTCAAGGAATGGGAGAAAAACACCCCTTATTTCGAAGGCTGTCTGCCCATCGAAGTCATGGCGGAACGCGGGCGCGACACGCTGGCGTTCGGTCCGATGAAACCCGTCGGGCTGACGGATCCGCACACGAATTCCCGCCCCTGCGCCGTCGTCCAGCTGCGCAAGGAAAACAGGCAGGGGACTTTGCTGAATCTGGTCGGATTCCAGACGAAACTGACCTACGGCGAACAAAAGCGGATCTTCAAAACCATTCCGGGGCTGGAAAACGCCGTTTTCGTGCGTTACGGCGGCATTCACCGCAACACGTTCATCTGTTCGCCCAAGGTGCTGGACGAAACCTTGCGCCTGAAAGCCCGCCCGAACATTCGTTTCGCGGGACAGGTCGCGGGGTGCGAAGGCTACGTCGAAAGCGCGGGCGTCGGGTTGCTGGCGGGACTGTTCGCGGCGCGGGAAGCCGCGGGCGAACCGTTCGTTCTACCGCCCGAAACGACGGCTTTGGGGGCGATGCTGCGCCACATCACCGTCAACGCGAACGAAGAATGCTTCCAGCCGATGAACATCAATTTCGGGCTGATGCCGCCCCCGCCCGTCCCCGAAGGAAAACGGAAAATCAAAGGGCTGGACCGCAAGCGCGCCCAAAGCGAGCGGGCTTTGGCGGATTTGGACGAATGGATCGCAAAGGCAGGTGTCAATGACCGGTCGAATTAAAAGAACGAAAGACGCGAACGGCGAAAACTTCCCCGTCGGATCGTGTTTGATTCCGCGCGAACTGCGCCCGCACGTCGCGGCGTTTTACGACTTTGCCCGAACGGCGGACGACATTGCCGATTCGACGGAGATTTCCGGCGATGAAAAACTGGAACGCCTGAACAGGCTGGAACGGGTCTTGCTGGGGCAAGAGGAAGCGGACGACGAAACCGAATGCGCCGAAACGCTGAAAAAATCGTTGGAGGAGCGCGGCGTCACCAATCAGCACGCGCTGGATCTGTTAAAAGCGTTCCGTCAGGACAGCGAAGGACACCACACCTACCACACGTGGGAGGACGTGATGGCGTACTGCCGCTGGTCGGCGGGCAGCGTCGGGCGTTTCATGCTGGATCTGCACGGCGAAAACCCGACGGCTTACTGGCCGTCCGACGCGCTGTGCGCCGCGCTGCAAATGAACAACCACTTGCAGGACTGCAAGCAGGATTATCAGGAAAAGCACCGCATCTACCTGCCCAAAGACTGGTTCAAAGACGCCAAAATCAAATACGAGGCGCTGGACGACAGCCAGACCTGCGCCGCCCTGCAAACGGTTTTCAACCGCGTGACCGACGCGATCGAGGGATTGCTGGTCGAAGGGTCGTCCCTGCCTTTGGTCGTCGCGAACCGCGGTCTGCGCATGGAGGTGTGCGTCATCTTCCGTCTGGCGCAACGGCTGGTCAAGCGGTTGAAGCGCGGCGACATTCTGCACCGCAAGGTCGAATTGAAAAAAACGGACTGGATCGTCGCCTGTCTGCTGGGCGTCGCCGGCGGATTGAGAAGAAAGAAAATATCATGCATCAGGAAAAAAGATCTGAAACCGCCGAAAAAGAAATAACCGCGCGGGTCGACGCGATCGTCAAATCGTCGGGGTCGTCGTTTTATCCCGCGATGAAACTGCTGTGCCGCGAAAAACGCGACGCCATGTACGCGATTTACGCTTTTTGCCGCGAAATCGACGACATCGCCGACGAACCCGCGCCGCTGAACGAAAAAAAACAGCGTCTGCAAATCTGGCGCGACGACATCGAACGCGTGTACGACGGCGTCGAACCGGAATCGATCGTCGCCAAGGCTTTGATCGCGCCGGTCGAACGCTTTTCCCTGCCGAAATCGGAATTCATCGAACTGATTGACGGCATGGAAATGGACATTCCCGACGGCATGCGCGCGCCGACGATGACGGAATTGCAGTTGTACTGCCGCCGCGTCGCGGGAGCGGTCGGCATGCTGTCCGTGTGCGTGTTCGGCGATTTTTCCGACACGGCGCAACGGTTCGCGGTCACGCTGGGCGAAGCGCTGCAGCTGACGAACATCTTGCGCGATATGGAAGAGGATATGGAACTGGGGCGGCTGTACATGCCCCGCGAATGTCTGGACAAAGCGGGGATCGGCATCACGGACGACACCGCGCTCAGCAGCGTTTTGAGCAACCCGAACCTGAAAATCGCGCGTCAGGAACTGGCGAAGCAAGCCGCTTTGCGCTTTACCGAAGCCGACGCCGCGCTGAAACGCCTGAACGGGCGGCAGATGAAACCCGCCGTCATTATGAAAGACGTTTATAAAAAGGTTTTCGACATGATGGAAAAACGCGGCTGGGACGTTCTGTTTCCCCGTCCGAAACCGTCCAAGGCTTTTGTCGCGTGGACGGCTTTGCGCGTGACGCTGTTCGGGAAATGACCCGATGACCGTCCACGTCGTCGGCGCGGGAATGGCGGGATTGTCCGCCGCGTTCACTCTGACGAAGGCGGGCGTTCCCGTCGTCGTCAGCGACGCCGCCGCGCGCGCGGGCGGACGGTGCCGTTCCTTTTTCGACAAACGGCTGGACGCGCCGGTCGACGCTGGAACGCATTTGATGCTGGGGGCGAACACGGCTTTGCTGGCGATGCTGGACGAATGCCCGACGCGGACGCCGTTGAAAAACGCCGGCACGAAAATGACGTTTTTCAGAAAAGACGGATCGCGTTTCGACATCGACGCCGCCCGTCCCCTTTCCGCCGTTTCGCATTTGCCGGAACTGTATTCCCTGCTGTGCGAATCCGTCATGAACACCCCCGCGCACCAAGCCGACGCGATGCTGTTTCTGAAAACGGCGGCAAAGTGCTTCGGCGCGAAAAACGGCGCGGTTTATCTGGCTTTCCCGACCCTGTACGACAGCGTCGTCGCCCCCGTCGAACAATACCTGAAACAACGCGGCGCCGTTTTCCGTTTCGGACGGCGTTTGCGGCGCGTCGAAAACGACCGACTGATTTTTTTCGACGGCGAAGAAATCGCGCTGAACAGCGGGGACAAAGCCATTCTGGCGGTCGATCCCGAAAACCTGTCGCGGCTGGTCGCCGGCGCGCCCGAACCGCCGTTTCAGACAATCGCCAACATTCATTATAAAACGAACGTTCCGCTTCCCGCGCCCTTTGTCGGACTGATCGGCATGACGGGACATTGGGCTTTCGCAAAAAACGGCGTCGTTTCCGTCACGATCAGCGCGGCGAACGACCTTTGCGCCCGCCTGTCCCCCGACGCTTTGGCTGGAATCGTATGGCTGGAAACCGCGAACGCGCTGAGTTTGCCCGCCCGAACGCCGCCGTTCCGCACCGTTATGGAAAAGCGGGCGACCGTCCTGCAAACCCGAACCGTCAACAAAACGCGTTTGCGGGCGGACATCGGGGCGGGAAACGTGTTCGTCGCCGGCGATTTCACGGCGACCGCCCTGCCCTGCACGATCGAAGGCGCGGTGCGTTCCGGAATCAAAGCGGCGCGGACGGTTCTCAACCAAAAGCGATTTTGACAAACCGTCCGAAACATTCGACAATTCAATGGAAACCGAAAAAGGAGAACACCATGTTTGAATTGCCGAATCTGCCTTTTGACAAAAACGCGCTGGAACCGTACATGTCCCGCATGACGCTGGATCTGCATCACGGAAAGCATCATCTGAACTATATCAACACGCTGAACGGACTGATCGAACGCACGCGGTTCGCCGATCAAAGCCTGCCCGACATCATCAAAAAGACGGCGGGCGTTCCCGAACAGACCGCTTTGTTCAACAACGCGGCGCAGGCGTGGAATCACGGCTTTTTCTGGAAATGCCTGACGCCGCTGGGCGGAGGCGCCCTGCCCGACGGCGCGTTCAAAGACGCCGTTCGCCGCGATTTCGACGGCGAAGGAAACTTCAAAGCCAAACTGGCTGAAACCGCCCTGTCCCAATTCGGCAGCGGCTGGGCTTGGGTCGTCGCTGACAAAGGCGAAATCCGCCTGTTGAAAACCGCCAACGCCGACACGCCCGTCGCGCGCGGACTGAAAACGCTGTTCGCCGTCGACGTTTGGGAACACGCCTATTACCCCGATTACCAAAACCGCCGCGCCGACTATGTGCAGACGCTGATCGACAGACTGGCGAACTGGAATTTCGCCGCGCAAAACTTCGCCCGCGACGGCGCGGTGTGAACAAAAGGAAACAGCCATGACTTTGGACGAAGCGATGGAAATGTACGACCGCCTGTGCGCCGAAGACGAAAAAAGATTCGTCTGGCAGCGCGGCTGTCTGTGCTGTTACAAAACGGACGACCCGCGCGTTTTCCAAATTATGAAAAACGGCGTCGAATGGGTTGGATTGCACATCTGTCAAACGGACTTGACGATAAAACGCGGACTTTAAAGCCCGCGTTTTCCGAAAGCGCGAAAAAAAAGACCGCGCCGCCGCTTTTTTCGGTACTATGGTTTTAAAAACGATTGGGCAGGGAAAAGCATGGCAAAAGACACCGTTGTTTTATATGTGCACGGCAAAGGCGGAAACGCCGCGGAATCGGAACACTTCCGCCCTTTGTTCCCGCAAGCCGGCGTCATCGGATTCGACTACCGGTCGGAAAACCCGCGGGACGCGAAAACCGAATTTTCCGGCAAAGCGGCGGATTTGAAAAACGCGCACAAAAACATCGTCCTGATCGCGCAAAGCATCGGAGCGTACTTTGCCATGAACGCGGGAATATCGGATTTAATCGGTCAAGCCTGCTTCATTTCCCCGATCGTCGATATGGAAAGCCTGATCGCGACCATGCTCGCCCGGATCGGCGCGTCGGAATCGGAGCTTGAATCCCGAAAAATCATCAAAACCGATTTCGGACAGGATCTGTCATGGGACTATTTGCAATACGTCCGGAACAACCCGATCGAATGGAACGCCCCGACACGAATCCTGTACGGCGATCGGGACAATCTGCAATCCCGCTAAACGATCGCCGGCTTCGCCCGCCGCGTTCGCGCGGACGTCACGGTTATGAACGGCGGCGAACATTGGTTTCATACGCCGGAACAAATGGATTTTCTGGACGGCTGGATTCGGAAAATCAATCCTGTTTCAAATAAATGACGCGCGACGCCGTCCTTATCCGCCGCGCATGATTTCGTCTGTTTGAATCAACGCGGCGACGATTTTTTGATAGCGCCTGATGTCGGCGTAATCCAGCACTTTTCCCTTTCTGTCTTTCAGCCATTTTTGCGCGGGCTGATACCCGCCGATGAAAAATTCCCAAGCAGCGGACGGCACATTGTCGAAATATTGCGTTCGCCAGATTCGAGAGTTTCTTAAATTTAACGTTCCAATAAAAAAGGCAAGGAACAAAATCCTTGCCGTTCACAGTCAATACGCCCTCAATAATATAACTTATTGTGATTATTTTTTTACAAAAGTCAAGATATGTTATTCTCCGAATTTTCGGATTCGCCTGCATTGTCCGGAGAATTTTGCGGCGTCAAATTCAAAAAATAGCGCGTGTGGCGAAGCACCCCCGTTCTGTACAACGCCTTTTTTTCAACCAAATCCGCTAAATCGCGCGTTGCCGTCGCCGGACTGGCTCCTGTGATTTTCATATAGTTATCGGCGCTCAATCCGCCTTTGAATCCCGCCAAGCCTTCCTTAAACATTCTTTTGACGGCTTTATCCTGACGCGCGTTCAGCTGATCGCGAACACGGTCGTACAATTTCGTCTTCTGTATGACAAAATCGATTTTTTGCAGTGTATATTCCTGCGCCGCCAAAACAGTTTCGGCAAAGTAGAGTAACCATTCCGTTATATTCGGCGATTTTACCGCTTCCAAAGCGGCATAATACTTTTTCCGTTCTGCATTGATTACTGTTGCCAAGCCGGTCAAAGCGGGTTGCCCGGCAGACTGTGACAACGCCTTTTCCGCCAAAGCGCGGGAGATGCGCCCGTTTCCGTCGTCGAACGGGTGGATTAAAACAAAATACAAATGAGCTATTCCAGCCCGCTCTAAAGCGTTCATCTTTTTTGAACTGTTAAACCAGTCGATAAAACGGCGCATTTCCGCCGGTATGCGCTCGGACGGCGGAGCTTCATAATAAACCCGCCTGTCATAGTAATTTCCGGCAATAATTTGCATCGGCTCTTCTCCGGTTCGGTATGCTCCGACAACGATTTGATCCGTTCGACCGTTCATTAGCTGTTTATGCCAACGGAAAAGCGTTTCGTCATCTAACGATCTGTCAAACGATTTGTATAAATCTGTCATCATTGACGCTATTCCGTCTTCTGCCGGAGGAACGTTTTTTTGCTCAAAAGACAGCCCCATTTGTTTCCGCAACGAAGACTGAACGCTGTTCCGGTTCAGTATCTGCCCTTCAATTTCCGAAGTTTTAGTAGCTTCATCGGTTATCAGTTCTATTTTCAGAGCATCTCTGTCACTGTCTGAAACATATTTAAACGCCCCGCAACCTTCGCCTGATTTTTTCAGCCACTTTTTTTCCGATTCCGCCAAAACAGAACGGTCATAAGCAAAATGAGGCCAATTTTTGTTTTCCCAAATCCACATGAGCGATAAAATCCTTTCCTATAACTCATAATAACGCGCTTTATGATTGATTGGAAGCCTTTTTATCAATCAGTCTCTGTCGTCGCAAAGAATTCCCGTCGCCGCAAAAGTGTCGGACAAGCGTTGCTCAATCCATTCGTCCAAGTCGGCGATTTTATAGACGACGCGCATTCTGCCGAACTTGCGGAACTTCGGTCCGCCGCCGACGCAAGCGTATTTCGCCAAAGTTTTCGGGCTGACAGGCAAGCCTTGTTTGATGCAGTATTCAGCCGCCTGTCCGCGCGTTAAATATTCTTTCTTGATTTCCATAATGAACTCCTTTGGTTGATTTCAAACGCCTTTACGGTGGCATGAAACAAATCAAAGAGGAACCGTTCAAAACGGTGCTTTTCGGAGCTTTTTGAGTCTTTTTGCATGTTGCTTGACGGAATCGGAAAAAAGGCGTACTTTGATTTACGTCGTCATTGAGCAATCAACGGCGACAAATTGAGGTTGCTTTCCAAGGCGGGCAAACATGGAATTTTTGTTACCGTGTTGTTACCTTGAAAACAGGGCTTGATAAAATCGAAACAGAAAAAAACGCTGAAATCCGTTTTAAATTCAAACGGTTAAAACTCGCCGATAAAAAGCTGAAACGCTTTAAAAGCATAGCGGGGAGTTCAGAATCATTGCATGGAATGACGATTGACCTTTAAAGCCCTTCGATCAAAAAAATCGGGGCTTCTGAACATACGTCAAATCCTCCCCGATCCATAATGGAAATCGGGGATATAATCCCGTTCCGCCGCATGCGGAACGGATTGCCGGCGTTTATATCAATGCCTCCATGCAAGAGCTTCTGACGGCTCCGAACCTGTTTTTTTCAGGCTCTGACCGCGCGGACGGCATGCCGCGCGCGTCTTTTTCAGGTTAGGGAAATTTTCCGACGATGGCAAGACTAAAAAATCTTTCCGGTTTCATCGCTTTTGACGTTTTTTATTTTCCGACCGGATTGAAATTCCGATGTATTTCGAGACGCCGTCCGCATCCGTCAATACCGAAGATACAAAAAAAGCTCCCCGATCGGGGAGCTTTTTCGCATTGAAAATTTTTATTTGTTCAAATAATCGCGAAGCAACACTTCGGCGATCTGGACGGCGTTCAGCGCCGCGCCTTTGCGCAGGTTGTCCGCCACGCACCAAAAGCTCAGCCCGTTGTCGATCGTCGCGTCGGAACGAATGCGCGACACGAACACGTCGTCTTCGCCCGCGATTTCCGCCTGCGTGGGATAGCCGCCGGCTTCGCGCGTGTCCAAAACCGTCACGCCGGGGGTCTTTTTCAAAATAAACGTCGCATCCTTGTCCGAAATTTCCTTTTCGGTCTCGATGTTGACGTATTCCGCGTGTCCGACAAACACCGGAACGCGCGCGCAGTTGGCGTGCACCTTGATTTTCGGATCGACGATCTTTTTCGTTTCGACCGTCATTTTCCATTCTTCTTTGGTCGAACCGTCGTCCAGAAACACGTCGATTTGCGGAATGACGTTGAAAGCGATCTGTTTGGGAAATTTGTTTTGCGTTTTGGAAATATCCTCGCCCCAATAGATTCCCTTTGTCTGATCGAACAGTTCGTCCATCGCCGCCTTGCCCGCGCCGGAAACGGACTGGTAAGTCGTCACGACGACGCGTTTGACGTGGAAAGCCTTGTGCAAAGCCGCCAAAGGAACGACCATCTGAATCGTCGAACAGTTCGGATTGGCGATGATGTTTTTCTTTTTATAGCCGGCGATCGCCTCGGGGTTGACTTCGGGAACGACCAGCGGCACGTCGGGATCCATGCGCCATTGCGACGAATTGTCGATGACGACGCACCCCGCCGCCGCGATTTTCGGCGCGTATTTTTCGGAAACGGAAGCCCCCGCGCTCATCAGCGCGATGTCGACGCCGTTGAAATCGAACTTGTCCAGATCCCGGACTTTCAGCACTTCGTCGTCGCCGAACGAAACCTCTTTCCCCGCGGAACGGGCGGAAGCGACGGCGAACACCTGTTCCGCCGGAAATTTTCTTTGCGCCAGCGTTTGCAACATTTCGCGTCCGACGTTTCCCGTCGCGCCGACAACAGCGACTTTGACCATGGTGAGTTCTCCTGATAATAACGATAAAAGCCCGCCTGCCTTGCGCGGCATCGGGGAATGATTTCAGCCCTCTGCGGAAAGAAAAGCGGCGGGGCGCACGCCCGTTCACGCCGCCTTTCTTCCGAAAGCCAGAGGCAAAAATATATTACTTCGCCGTATCGGTGATTTCGGTGATACGGGCGGCTTTGCCGCGCAGGTTGCGGAGGTAGTACAACTTCGCGCGACGAACTTTACCGCGGCGGGAAACTTCCACTTTGGCGACGTTCGGGGAATAGACGGGGAACACGCGTTCGACGCCTTCGCCGAAAGAAATTTTACGAACGGTGAACGTCGAGTTCAGACCGTCGTTTTTGCGGGCGATGCAAACGCCTTCGAACACCTGAATGCGTTCGCGGTCGCCTTCGACCACTTTCGCGTGAACGCGCAGCGTGTCGCCGGCTTTAAATTCGGGAAAACCTTCTTTCTTCGTCAGTTTTTCCATCTGCTCTTTTTCGAGCGTTTTGATCAAATCCATAATTTTAATCCTCTCGCTTTTTCGCGGTTTCCAGATAAGCTTTCCACAAATCCGGTCGCCGCCGTTTGGTTAACTCTTCCGCTTGCGCCAATCGCCAAGCGGCAATCCGTCCGTGATGTCCAGAATTCAGAACCTCCGGCACGGTGCGTCCGTTCCATTCGACCGGACGCGTGTATTGCGGGTATTCCAGCAAACCGTTGCTGAAACTTTCCTCGTCCAAGGAAGCGCGACATCCCATGACCCCCGGCAGCAAACGCACGATTGCGTCCAACACCGCCAAGGCCGCCGGTTCCCCGCCCGAAAGAACGAAGTCGCCCAAGCTGACTTCTTCAAACGGATAGGCTTCCAACACGCGTTCGTCTATTCCCTCGAACCGGCCGCAAAGAAAAGTCGCCTCTCCCTCGCTTGCCAGCTGTTCCACCGTTTGCTGCGTCACTTTCGCACCGCGCGGTGAAAAATAGATCAAACGCGTTCCCGCGTGATGAACCGCCTCCACGGCTCTGCCCAACACATCGGGGCGCATGACCATTCCGGCTCCGCCGCCAAAGGGGGTGTCGTCCACCGTTTTGTGACGGTCCGTCGCAAAATCGCGAATGTTCGTCACGTTCAGCGTCCACTTCCCTTCTTCCAGAGCCCTGCCCGCCAATGAACACCCCAGATATCCGGGGAACATTTCGGGAAAAACGGTCAGCACGTTCGCCGTAAAAAAGGACATCTTACGGCTCCGGCTTTTCGGGTTTGACTTCAACGCATTCGGGCAGACGCACCGTCGCGACGCGGGATTTCAAATCGATGTCGGGGACGTTTTGTTTGGAAAAGGAAACGAAATCGTCGATTCCGTCGATTTCCAGCATATCCCCCGCGCCGAAGTTGTGAACCCCTTTGATTTCGCCCAGAACTTCACCGTCCGGCGTTTTCGCCGTCATGCCGATCAAATCGACGTAGTAAAATTCGTCGGCGTCCGTTTCGGGCAGTTTTTCACGGGGAACGTACAGTTCCGTTCCGCGCAACGCCTCCGCCGCCGTTCTGTCCGTCAGCCCGTCGACGGCGACAAGGAAGACTCCCTTGCTTTCCCCGACAATTTTAACGTTGAAAGAACGTCGACCCGACGCGTCGTACAGCGTCCCGAAAGTCGCGAAATCGCTCGCCTTGCGCGTGAAGCTTTTGACCTTGACGTTGCCGCGAACGCCGTGAACCGTCGTAATGACGCCCACGCAAACCATGTTTTGACGTTCAGCGGTTCGGGTCATCGCCGTCACTTTCCCTTGTCAGGAATCAAGCTTCGGCGGAAGCGGCGGCTTCGGCGGCCGCGGCGGCAGCTTCGGCTTTGGCTTTGGCGCGTTCCTGAGCTTTCGCTTTCGGAGCGGACTTCTGCGGACGGTCGTTGATCACGGGCGCGGCGCACAATCCCATTTTGGACAGCAGTTTCGCGACGCGTTCCGTCGGTTGAGCGCCGACGCCCAGCCAATATTTCACGCGTTCTTCCTTGACGACGACGCGGTCGGCGTGATCCGCCGGCAACAGCGGGTTGTAAGAACCGACGCGTTCGATCAAACGACCGTCGCGCGCGCAATGCTGATCAGCCACGACGATTTTGTGGAAAGGAGCGCCTTTCGATCCGCCGCGGGCAAGTCTGATACGAACTGACATAGTTTAATTACCTCACTTAAAATCTGGTTGATGTCTGCGATTATGACGGAAATCCGCCGAACGGAGGAAATCCCCCCGCCCCGCCGAAACCGCCGCCGAATCCGCCGGGCAGACCGCCGAACAGACCCCGCTTTCCCATTTTTTTCATCTTTTTCATCACTTCGGCGATTTGTTCGTACTGCTTCAACAATTTGTTGACGTCCTGCACGGACAGACCGCACCCCGCGGCGATGCGCTTTTTGCGCGACGCCTTGATGATGTCCGGATTACGGCGTTCAACGGGCGTCATGGAAAGAATGATCGCCTCCTGCCGTTTAAAGATTTTGTCGTCGATTTTCGCGGCGTCGATTTGCGCTTTGAATTTGCCCATGCCCGGAATCAATCCCAGCAGACCTTTCAAATCGCCCATCTTTTGCATTTGCCGCAGTTGCGACAACATGTCGTTCAAGTCGAAACGCCCGTCCATCATACGCTTGGCGACGCGTTCCGCCTCGTCCTTGTCCATTTTTTCAGCCGCCGTTTCCACCAGAGAAACGACGTCGCCCATTCCCAGAATGCGCCCCGCCAGACGATCGGGGTGGAACGGTTCCAGCGCATCGACCTTTTCGCCCGCGCCTAAAAACTTGATCGGACACCCCGTCACGGCGCGCATCGACAACGCCGCGCCGCCGCGGGAATCGCCGTCTCCGCGGGTCAGGACGATGCCCGTAATTCCGATTTTTTCGTTAAATTCTCGCGCGACATTGACCGCGTCCTGTCCGGTCAGCGCGTCGACGACCAAAATCGTTTCCTTCGGCTGAACCAGAGCGCGCACGTCGGCGACCTCGCCCATCATATCCAAATCGACATGCAGACGTCCCGCCGTGTCCAAGATTACGATGTCGTAGCCGCCCTTGCGTCCCTCGGTCATCGCGCGCGAGGCGATCGCTCTCGGCTTTTCGCCGGCGATGACCGGCAACACGTCGACGCCGATTTGCCCGCCCAGCTGCGCCAGCTGTTCCTGCGCGGCGGGACGGTACACGTCCAGCGACGCCAGCAAGACGCGCTTCTTATCCTTTTTCAGGCGCAACGCCAGCTTGGCGGAGGTCGTCGTTTTGCCCGATCCCTGCAACCCGACCATCAAAACGGGGACGGGCGCGGCGGCGTCCAGATCGAGCGCGGCGTTTTCCCCGCCCAGCATTTCGACCAGAGCGTCATGAACGATTTTAACGACCATTTGCGACGGCGTGACCGATTTGATCACCGCCTGTCCGACCGCCCGATCCTTGATTTTGGCGACGACGTCCTTGACGACGGGCAAAGCGACGTCGGCTTCCAGCAAAGCGACGCGGATTTCGCGCATCGCGCCGTCGACGTCGGCTTCGGTCAAAGCTCCCCGATGCGCCAGACGGTCGAACACGCCGCTTAATTTTTCCGCCAAAGAATCAAACATTTGAACCTCTGAAACCTTATACAAACAAAAAGGGCGTCTGTGAGCGTATCTTCACCGGCAGACGAACCTCCGTGGAGGCATAAGGCTGTTAAAACCTTTCATAGTTAAGGTGTTTATACCCCTCCGTTCCGCCGAAGTCAACACATTTCGCACCGTTCGCCGCGCCGTTCCGCATTTTCGGCGTCGACGATCCCCGCCGCCGACGAACGTCCGCCGTTTTTCTTTTTCAACGGCGTTTTAATTTTTTAATGTTTTTCCGGTTTTCCTTGTGTAAAATCGTAAAAAATTTTACGATTTAAAGGAAATTCATATGAAAAACAAAACGGCTTTTTTATCCGCTTTTCTGATTTCGCTTTTTCTTTTTCCCTGTTTTGTCAAAGCGGAGCCAAACGACGACGATTTGCGCGAAACGATTGCCCGCGCGATAAAGGAAAATCCCGAAAAAGTCGTGGAGGATTTGAAAGAAACGGCGGATACGGACGATTCCGCCGCCATGCAATATTTGATTATGCTGAGTTACTATCAGCCAGAAAAGATAAACACGCGCGAATTTGAAGACATCGCCTACCGTTTGCATACGGAAATCACCGCGTATTATGAAAAAAGCGGTGAAAAATCGAATTATAAATACCGGACGAAAGACGGCTATCTTTATTGTTATCAAAATTTGGAATGCCTGATACGGGTCGGCGCGGTCGATTTTTCCAAACTGTCGGGCGAATGGGGAAAAAAGGTCGGGAAGATCGTCATTCCCTGTCCGGCGGCGCAAAAGGTTCATTTGACGGCGATTCAATACTACCCCGACGACTATTCCATGGAAACATTGAATCTTTCCAACTGCGGGTTGTATCCCCAATACGATTTTCCGCCGGAAATCGAGGAATACCGAAAATACGTTCAATTGGAATTGGATCTGCCGCCCAACGGGGTGCATAACTTTCTCGAAGCGGCGATAACCGCCGAAACCCTCCAAATCCGCTACGATCCCGATTTCAAATTTGAACGGAGCTATCTGTCTGATGAAAATTTGCAGGCGTTGGCGCGACCGTTGGAATCGTGGGCGATGGAATCCTATCCCAACTACGTGTATTTCAGTGAGGTCATAAATCACGGCATCGGGTTCGACCGGGCGGTCGAAGAACTGGCGCGGCACTATGTAAAGGTTTTTCCGGTTTCCGAAAAGGACGCCCGCCTTTACGCGCATTGGGTCATGACGCCGTCGTCGGCGAAAAGCCTGCCCGTCGATAAGGGAACCCTGCGCTACAAGATCCTTTCCGGCGCGCCCGCCGATGAAATCAAGGCGTTGATCGAAAGCAAAAAGGCGAAAGGCGAAAAATTCGACGAACCGGAAACGCCGCAAGCATCGGACGAAATCCTCATGGTCGCGATTCACCGTCCCGACGTTTTGAAAATGCTGATTGAAAACTGCGCGCAATCAAGCTGTTCGGGGTTGAACACCGACGTGAACGCGGGGAACGAATTTGGAAAAACGGCGTTGATGTACGCGGTGCAACACGGATTTGCGGACAGCGTGAAAATCCTGCTGGACGCCGGAGCGGACGTAAACGCCAAAACGGACAAAACGCCTGCGGTAAGAATATGCCATGGCGATGATTTTTGCATGAACAACGCGGAACGCACGGCGCTGATATACGCGGTGCAAGAGGGGAATTTGGACATCGCCCGTTATCTGGTCGAAAACGGCGCGGATATAAATCAGCAGGATTCGCAGGGCATGACCGTTTTCGATTATTTAAGCGGCGCGGCGCCCTGCAACAGATTCAGAATAGCGCCGACGGAACGCAGAGCCTACTTTTTCAGCTCCTGCCCCGGAGGATACGCTAAAAACGAAAACGTCACCGCGGAACAGGCGGACGAATTCAAAGCGTTTTTGCAAAAACACCTGCAATCGAATTAAATCCCCGTCGGAACGCGCGGTTGCGGATTCATTTGACGCCGGAATATCGTCGAAATCAACCCAGAAAGAAG
>DJRZ01000007.1 GCA_002440235.1 Alphaproteobacteria bacterium UBA6347 | reverse complement strand
GGCTGGCGGATCTGAAACAGATCTTGCGCGACGAAAAGAACCGGCGCGAATCACCGTCAATAACGCCTGAAATCCGCGGCCGGATCGAACGGCATATCGGCTTTTTGACCGCCGAAATCGAAAGCCTTTCAAAAGAATTGCAAGAAACGGTCAGGCAAAACCCGCAGTTGCTTCAAAAACAACGGGCGCTGATCACGCAAACCGGCGTCGGCGAAACGTCGGCAAACGCTTTGCTGGCATACCTGCCGGAACTGGGAACGCTGTCCAGACGCAAGATCGCGGCGATCGCCGGCCTTGCCCCCTACGCGCGGGATAGCGGAACCATGAAAAACGCCCGACACGTCGCCGGAGGACGCCGCGACGTTAAACGAACACTGTTCGTCTGCGCGCTGGTCGCCATCAAAAACGATCCGGAAATGCGCGCTTTCTACGAAAAATTGATAAAATCTGGCAAAAGAAAAATGGTGGCAATAGTGGCGGTTATGCGAAAGATGATAATCATTCTAAACACTAAATGCAAAAACACCAATCAAGTGGGTTGATCCAAGTGAATCCGCCGCACAGTCCAGCCCCAACTGTCAGGACTCAGTCCGTTGCAATGGACTGCCGCGTCGGGCTATTTGCCCTCCTCGCAGTTGCGATTTTATTTGTATCGCCGACACCCTCAGTGGACTGCCGCGCCACTATCGGGGTTTGCGGTTTCGATTCTTCCGGCGGAGGGAGGTTCGCAGATTTATCGCGTCAGGGCGAGTTTCGACACAAGACGGTTGACGTCGGGCATGCGGGTTTCGCAAGCCGCTTTTTCGTTGTGGCTGTTTTTCGTCGCCGTGCGAATGGAAACGGGGATCGGTTTCGAACGCAGAGAATCCAGCAGTTCCGACGTCGGGGCTTTTTTCTTGCCGAACAGGGAACGGACGGCGTTTTTAATGTGAAACTTGACCATTTCCGCACGCCGTTTCGCCAGCATCACGCGTTTTTTCAGCGCCAGACCGTAAGGCGTCATGCCGATCGCGCCTTTGGGGGCGTCGGGAACGTTCGCCGCCTGTAAAATCGCCGTCGCGACGGTCGAGCAATTCTTTTCGAACAGTTTGTACGTTCCGGGGTGTTTATGCAGATCCTCGATCATTTCGCGCGCGGCGTCGTACTGGCGTTTCGAAATGTGCCATACGATCGCTTCGTTGTGCGGCGTGTAGTGATCTTCGGGCATGAAACACCCCTTGACGCCGGTGACCGCCTGCATCAGCGTGCCGCCGTCGGGACCGTAGCCCCAGCGTTCCTCGTCCTTGCCGTCGGACAGCCCGATATAGGCGTGTCCCGTAATCGCCGTGCTGTCGATTCCCAAATGTTTTTTCGGGTCGACCCACGGGGCGAGCATCGGTTGCGGCGTATCAAGATAAAGGGTGATTTTATAAGGGCTTTTGGATAAATCCGCAGTCATGAAAAATCTTTCTTTGCTGTTTTCGGAAATTATAGCAAAAAAATTTGTCGAAAACCAGCCCTTTTTATAAAAATCCCCCGCGAACGCAAAGCGGGGGAGGAAATCACAGATGGCGGGAAATGGAATTTAAGACGCGTTTTAAATCGATCTGTTCCGACACTTCGCGTTTGCGGTTGTCCCGAAACACTTTCATCGCGTTGTCGATCGGCACGGGAACGGGCTGGGAACGCAAAGACCGCATCAGCCCGGTCGCGGGAGCTTTTTTCTTGCCGAACAGAGCGCCGATCGTGTTTTTGACGCGGAATTTCATCACTTCCATGCGCCGCTTCGCCAGCATCACGCGTTTTTTCAGCGCCAAGCCGTAAGGCGTCAGTCCCAGCTTTTTTCCGGGAACGTCCGGAACGTCCGCCGCGCGCAGAATGTCCGACGCGACCGTCGCGCAGTTCTTTTCGAACAATTTGTAGTTTCCGGGACGTTTGCGCAGTTTTTCAATGGCGTTTTTCGCCCGGTGGAACTGCTTTTCGGAAATGTTCCAGACGATGGCTTCGTTGTAATAATCGCCGGGTTCGTGTTTGATCAAAACGCCGGGGGTGCCGCGAAACACCATGCCCGCGACGCTGAATTCCTCGGCGGTGTAGCCCCAGCGTTCCTCTTTGCCGTTTTTGTCCGTCAAACCGACGAACGCGTGTCCCGTCACCGCCGCGACGTTGAACAGCGTGCCGCAAGCCCAAGCCTCCGCCGGATTGTGTTTCAGCGGATCTTTCAACGGGTTCAGCATCGGCTGCGGCGTGTCGATGTACAAAGTGATTCTGCAATTTTTATCGTTCGAACCGTCGGACATGAAGGCTTCCTTTCGTAACGCCGTTATTATACCGCGTTTTTTTGGACAAAAAAACAGAAAAACAACTTCGAAAAGAAAGGACGATTGAAAAACCGCGAAACGGCGCGCCGCCGAAAAGCAAACCGTTTGATAAGAAAAAGCCCTCTTTCGAGGGCTTTTTCGTTTTTTCGGATCATTGCGGGCAGTTTTTGGAAGAACAGTAGCTTTCCTGCCAGCCGACGTCGCCGGACGTGTACGATCCCTTGCAAACGGAATTTTTAGATCCCGTCTTGCCGGTGATTTTCGCGTTCCCCGCCAGAACCGCCGTGCCGCACAGATACGGGACGCCGCCGGAACCGCTCGCCGGCGAAAACAGGGCGTTGCCGTACATTTTGGCGTGTCCCTGAACGTTGGCGTTTCCTTCGACGATGGCGTCGCCGTACACTTCGGCGTTGCCGCCGACCCCGAACAGCGTGTTGCGGACGATTGCGCGACCGTGCACTTTGCCGCCGCTGACTTCGCCGCAGCGGAAGATCTTGGCGTTTTCATAGACCTCGCCCAGATAGGTGACGCGCGCCATGCAAACCTTGTCGCCGTCGCCGCCCGCCAGAATGGCGTTGCCGTACACTTTGGGGTTGTTGTTCGGACCGGCGCCGCCGGCGCCGCCGATGTAACCGCCCGCATAGATGTGCGCGTTGCCGAACACTTCGCCCGCGATGCTCATCTGCGCCGCGTTGTACCCGGGGTAAGAGGGTTTCCACGGCGCGTCCTTGTACACCTCCGCCCCGTGGAACGTCGCGTTGCCGTACACTTTTCCGGCGTAAAGGCTCGATCCGTTCAGGACTTTGGCGTTGCCGAACACCTGCGCGTTGTTCAAAACGCGCGTCGCGCCGCCGTAGCCGTCCTTTTTACCGCCGTAATCCGTCGAACCGCCGCCGGAAACCAGCGCGTTGTCATAGACTTTGGCGTTGCCGCCGACGATCGCGCAACCGGTGGAATCGCACCCGACCCAAGCGTTGCCCGTCTGCGACAGATTCGCTTCGCTTTCGATGTAGCCGCCCAACGTTCCGGCTTTGACCGACCCGAAATCCCTGACGGCCTTGACCCGCTTGTATTTGTCGGGCGAATAGTCCATGGAGGGGTGTTCGTCCGCCAGCAGAACGTATTTTTTATCCGTGGCGCAGGCGCACTGCGTTCCCGTGCCCTCCACGCGCCAGTCGGAAGCGGAACCGCCGTTTTCCTGCGCGCAGACCTCGGGCGTTTTTTGACAGCCTTCGACGCATTGTCCGTTTCCGTCGGAAACTTTTTCGCCGTCGCAACCGCATTTTTCACCGGCGGGACAGACGTCGCATTCGGCGGTTTGCGCGTTGCACTTCGTTCCGTCGGAACAGGCGCAGATCCTGCACATCTTGTCCGCGGTCAATATCGCCGGCGCGTCGCATCGCAGGCAGGTGCGGGCGTCGGAACAGACCAGACAGTTGTTGATCGCCGACAGACACGACGAACAGACGTTGCCGTTCAAATAGTACCCCGTCCGACATTGCGAGCATGTTCCCGTCGTTTTATCGCAAACGGCGCAGTTCGAATCGCAGGCGATTTCCTTTTGGTATTCCGCCTGCGCGCCGAACGATTGTCCGCCGCCGATCGAATAGGCTTTGCCGCGCCCCAGCTTTGTCGCGCGCGCCAGCTGAAAAGACATGGCGTCGTCGAAAACGCCGACCGCGTTCGCGCCGCGACCGCACAGAGTGAAAACGACGACGCACGAAATCAACAAGAAAAAATGTTTCATCGGTTTTCTCCCTTGCCAAGAGATGGACTGTGTACGGTTTTATATTACGTTACTTTGCGTTTTTATGTAAAGAAAGAACAGGAAAAATTTTCATAAAAATATAAAATATCGTTTAATATCAATATGATATAAAGCTATTAAAATCAACAATAAATAATTTTATTTATATTTAAGATATTGCAAAATTCGGATTGCTTTAATAAAAACGAAATATATGTAAAACGGTTTCTTTAAAGAGTATTTTGTATTTAATTTTATATCGTTTTATTTTTGATATTGTGACTTACATCACACGATCTGCGCGCGACGCGCCGTTTTCTCATGTGTTTAACATCACATCATTTGTGTGACAAAAGTCATACACACATTATTAAAAAAAACAAGCGTTCCCTAAACGCGTTCCGGCGGACGGGGAAAAGCGTCGAACAGCGTTCGCGCCGTCAAACTCAACGGTTTGTCCCTGCGTTTCAACAGACGGATTTCGCGTTCGGGGACGTCGATTCGCAAAGAAACGACGCCGCTCGCGTCTGTCAGAAAATCGCGCGACACGAAACCGATCCCCAGATTGCTTTCGACCAACGGCGGAATTTGGTCCGACGTGGCGGCTTCGACGGCGGGATTGAACGCCGCCCCGTTTCGCGCGAACAGATCGGCGTAAAAACGATGCGTCGCCGTCTTTTCGTTCAGGCAAATCAGCGGATAACGCGCCAAATCGGCGAACGTCAGCGGCGCGTCCGCCAAATGCGCGAACGCCCGTCCGACAATGGCGGTTTCACGAAAAGTTTTGATTAAAACGGACCATGTTCGCCGGCAAATCGAACGGGGTCGTCACGACCGCCAGATCGGCGGCGCCGTCGTTCAGCGCGTCGATCCCCTGATCGGACGAACAATTCGCGACGCGCAGACGCAGTTTCGGGTGTTTTTCGCGCATCGCCTTTAAAACGGGCAACAAACAGCCGCGCAGAGCGTTTTCGCTGGCGGCGATCGATACGACGCCGTTTTTCAAACTTTTCGCCGCGGCGATTTCGGATTCTCCCGCCTGAATGTGGCGAACGGCGATCGCAATGTGCGCATGCAGTTTTTCCCCTTCGGGCGTCAGCACCGCCCCGTGTTTGGTGCGTACGAACAGCATGCAGCCCAGCGCGCGTTCCAAATTCCCGACGGCGCGCGTCACGTTCGGCTGCCCCGTGTTCAATTCCAGCGCGGCGCGGGTAAAACTGCCGGCGCGGGCGACGGCGTCGAAAACGCGATAGGCGTCATAGCTGACTGTCATATCAAATCCTGATAATTCATATGTTGTTTTTCTATTTTACATATGGCTACGCGGAAATTACAAGAAAAATCAAAAGTCGTTTTAAGCAAGGAGTTTGAAATGAGTGTTTTTGAAGCGATCATGCTGATTTGTTTCGGCGCCAGCTGGCCCGCCGCCGTGTACAAAACCTACACGACGAAAAACGTCGAAAGCAAAAGTCTGCTGTTCATGTCGTTGATCATTCTGGGGTATCTGGCGGGAATGGCGCACAAGTATTTCAACAGCTACGATTTCGTTTTCTGGCTGTATGTGGCGAATTTGGCGTTGGTGCTGTGCGACCTCGTCCTGTATTTTCGCTACAAGGAACGCCCCGCCAAGAAAATCGAAAAGGTCGTGATCGTCAAAGCGGGACCGGTCGAAGAAATCGTCGCCGAGGAACTGCCAGCGGCGGAATGAACGTTTTTTTCCGTGTGTCATATGGAAAACGGCGGTCTTTCGACCGCCGTTCTTTTGTCCTTTTTCGCGGCTTTTCAGCCCGCCAGTTTGCCGTTCAGCGCGTCGTCGATCAGCGCGATCGATTCCCTGACGCCGTAAAGGGCGATGAACGATCCCATGCGCGGTCCCGTTTCCTGTCCCAGCAGAGTTTCGTACATGACCTTGAACCACCCCTTTAAATCGTCGGCGTAGTATTTTTTGCCGATTTCATAAACGGCGGTTTGGATTTCTTCGCCCGTCGCGGACGCCGGCGAAGATTCCAAAACGGATTTCAATTCGCGCAGGGCGTCGATTTCCTTGCCCTGCGGCGCGCGGTAACGCTGGTTCGGTTTGACAAAATCGTTGTAGTACGCGACGGCGTAGGGAACCAGCCGCGCCAAAGTCGGGCATTTTTCCGCCGACGCTTCGGGCGCGTAACCCGTGATGTATTTCCAGATGACCGCGGGGTCGTCGGAATGGCAGACGCTGACCAGATTCAGCAAAATGCCGAACGACAGCCCCGTTTCGGGTTTCGGCGGATTGCCGTTGTGAATGTGCCACGCGGGATTGTTGAACCGGTCTTTGCCCGTCTGTTTTTCATAGGCGTTGATGAAGTTCAGATATTCGTCCGTCGCGCGGGGGATCACGTCGAAATACAGCCGTTTCGCGGTTTTCGGTTTCTGGAACATGAACAGCGACAGCGATTCGGCGGGCGCGTATTTCAGCCATTCCTCCATCGACAGACCGTTGCCCTTGGATTTGGAAATCTTTTCGCCTTTCTCGTCCAAAAACAGCTCGTACGTCAGGTTTTTCGGCGGGACGCCGCCCAAAATGCGGCAGATTTTGCCCGACAGTTTGACCGATTCCATCAAATCCTTGCCCGACATTTCGTAATCGACGCCCAAAGCGAACCACCGCATCGCCCAGTCGGCTTTCCATTGCAGTTTGCAATGCCCGCCCGTGACGGGAACGGTCGTTTCCGCGCCGTCTTCGTCAATAAAGGAAACCGTGCCGTTTTCCTTGTCGATTTTGGTCATCGCGACTTGCAGAACGTTGCCCGTCTTGGGGCTGATCGGCAGGAATGGCGAATAGGTCGCGCGGCGTTCCTCGCCCAGCGTCGGCAGCATGACGGCTTGGATTTTTTCGTAATTTTCCAGAACTTTCAGCAAAGCCTGATCATACGCGCCGGATTTGTACATTTCGGTCGCGGATTTGAATTCGTAGGCGAACCCGAACGAATCCAGAAAACGTTTCAGACATTCGTTGTTGTGATGCCCGAAACTGTCGTGACAGCCGAACGGGTCGGGGATTTGCGTCAGCGGTTTGCCCAGATATTTTCCGACCAGCTCTTTGTTCGGAATGTTGTCGGGGACTTTGCGCAACCCGTCCATGTCGTCGGACATGCAGAACAGGCGCACGGGAACGTCGGGATACAGCGTTTTAAACGCGTTCATCACCATGGTCGTTCTGGCGACTTCGCCGAACGTGCCGATGTGCGGCAATCCCGACGGACCGTAACCCGTTTCAAACAGGACGTATCCTTTTTCGGGAACTTTGCCGCCCAGCTTTTCGTTGTACAAAGCGCGGGCTTCCTCGAACGGCCAAGCGTTGGCGGTCATTGCGATTTCTGTTTCGTCAGTCATTTTTTCATACTCTGCCATAGGGTTAAGAACATTGATCCCCTTTTATATCGAATCAAACGGAAAGTAAAGGGTCAGGGCTTTTTGCGGTAAACCGTGTTTTTGCCGTTTCCCGACCGTTCGATCAATCCCGCGTTTTCCAATTTCCGCAACACGTTTCCGGCGGTTGCCTGCGACACGTTCAGAGCGTGTTCAATATCTTTTCTGCTCAGAGCGGTCGCCGTTTCAAATAATCCGAGGATGCCGTTTTCCGTTTTATTCAGCCGGACGGGCGTCTTGGGACGACCGGTTTTGAAATGAATGTTCGGCAAAGTCGTTTTAAAAGCGTTGTCCGAAATCTCAAAAACAGGGGAAAAAGGTGAATTTTTATAAGCTTCCTCTATTTTCGGAATGCCCGTTCCATAGGCTTCGATCAATTTCAAACGGTAAAAGACGTTGGCCAAATTTGGATTGCGCGGTTGGGAAATTCCTAAAAAGATGTCCTCTTTTTTCAATCCTTTGACCAATCCGCCCAAAGAAACAAATTCGATCCTGTCGTCAAAGACGCTGATCAAAATGGGGCCGCTGAACGCGTAATCCCGATGGACAAGGCAGTTCAGCAACGCTTCGCGCAAGGCTTCATACGGGTAATCAAAGGATTCAATGCGCTCCAATCCCGAAAACTCGGCGCGTATGTTGTTGAACTTGTTGATGTAATCAAAGGCTTCCTCCATTTGTTTCAAAACGGAACCCGTGATTTCGCGTCGGTCGCGGAAAATGTTTTTCTCTGTTCCCTGAAAATGTGCGATTTTGATCGAGTAAGGGCATTGATCGGATAAAAGCAATGCCAGAACGGTGTAAGTCCCGTCCGCGCCGATCAGTTTTAACGTTTTCTGTTGCGCCGTTTCAAACGCGATGCCTCTTTTTTGAAAATAGGCTGTCGCGTCATTGAACGTCAGTTGTTGGTTCAAAGCGCGTTCGCTTTCAAACGAAACGGCGTTTTCCTTGATCATGTCGCGAATAACGGATTCCGCGGCGGGAATGCTGGACGCACCGTGGCGAACGTACACGCCTTCGGGGCGCAATCCTTTTCCCGCCAGATAATAAGGGCGCGCCGTTCCGCGTTGAACCGTTAGGGCGATGACGGTTTTTCCGTTTCTGTTTTCATATGAAATTTGTGTCAGGGCGGTGATATCGGGGCGAATGGCATCGTGAAGCGTACTGGTGATTTTGCGCGCCGTTTCATCCGTGTTTTCAACACCGCAAACCGTTCCGTCGTCGTCAACGCCGATATAAACCGTTCCGCCGTTTGTGTTGGCAAACGCGACGACGGTCTTTTTTATTTCGTCCGTGAACTGCCTTTTAAATTCGGTTCTGTCATCTTCGCGCATTACATTCTCCTACTTGTTATTAGCAGAATGGTAGCAGAATGGTAGCAGAATGGCAAGAGAAGCGTTTTTTCGGTTTTTATCCGTTTTTTTCGGGGTGACGGTGAAAAAATCAACGCCATTCGTATTGCGCTTTAAAAGCGCACAGCTGTTCGATTTTGTTCGTTCCGTCTGGCAAAGTCGTGATTTCGTCCAGCCGGCGGGGAGAATCCCGATTGGAAGTCAGCAGGTAGTTTTTCCCGTCAACCGTGACGATTTCCTGATATTCGCCGTCGAACAGATCGTAACCGCCGCCGAACGGCAGTTGATCGGGCAAAGCGCCGTTGGTAATATCGACCGTCGTATGCGTTTCGGGAATATAGGCTCTGAACGCCTGCTTTTCGCCCCCCGTCGTAAAATAAGCGTATCCGCCACAGGCAAAGTCGTAACATTCCATGTCGTACGTCGTGTCGATCTGCAGCTCCGTTTTCCCGTCGTTGTTGTAATCCGCCCGCGTTCCCCGATAACCGTGGGGCAGGATTTGAAACCGGACGCCGTCCGAATGGATTTGCGAAAAAACGATTTTTTGCATTTCGTCATCCGTCATTAAATTTCGCAGCGGTTCGGAAACGCTTTTCGTGTATTTTTTATCAAGGATTTTTTGGCACAAGTCCGGCGTTTTTCCGCGTTTCAAAACCGTTTTGACAAAGGTTTTCCTGAAATGGCAAATCCCTTTGAATTTTTCGTCGTCGAATTTAAAAACGGCAATTTCGTTCGTATCCGGATAAACAAAGTCTAAGTTTCTGTCGGGATAAACGGCGTACAAATCCCCGTTGTATTCAAACAATTCGGGCGTCACATAAAAGCAGTTCGGAAAAGCGTCGATCGCAACGCTCTGTTTTGACGCTTGGTCGAATCTGGTGATTTCCGGATCGGTCGGTTCGGGATCGGCGCGCACGTCCGTAAAAACATAGGTGTAAGGGGCTTTGGCATAGGTGTGTTTTTGCCCGTTTTCCGTAAATGAAACGGTGTTTTCAAAAAGCTTCTTTTCCAAAATTTCCGCGCAAACGGGCGAATTGCTTTCCCGCATATCCGGACATTCGTCCGCCGCGGACGGAGCGGAAAAAGCGAGGACAAGCAACAGCATCGGAACAAACGGGCGCATAATCGGTCTTCCTTAAAATCAAGTCGTCAAGCGGGCGGCGGGAACGGCGGTCGTCCCCGCCGCGGGGTTATTGATATCCCATTTCCGGAATGAACGAGCAGAGTTGTTCGATCTTGTTCGTTCCGTCCGGCAGGGTCGTGATTTCGTCCAGCCGCTTCGGTCCCGTTTTGTCCGCAGTCAGCAGATAGTTTTTGCCCTCGACGGTCACGATTTCCTGTTTGCCGCCGTTGCAGGAAATCTCGTACCCGTCGCCGGTGTTGCCGCCGTGAAAATAAACATCGCCCGGCTTGCCGTTCGTAATCAGCCGCGTCGGCGCGTCGGGGGAATCGTAAATTCTGAACAGGGTGTGGGCGCATCCCGCCCCCGAACCGGAAGCATAATAAGCACCCGTCAGAATTTCGTCCTTTCCGTCGTTGTTGTAGTCGATTTTCAATCCGACGCCCGTTCCGGTCGTTTCCGACGCCAGAAAATAGTCGGTCGTATTATCCGCGTTTGAACAATCGGCCGTCGAAAGCTCGTCTTTGCGCCACGCCGCGATTTCGGGATTTTCTTTCGCGCGCAGGCACGTCGCCGTTTTGAACCGTTTATATTCCTCCGCGGGGACGACGGCGGTCATCGGAACGGTTTCGCGCGTTTGATATTTTTTTTCGGCGACGGCTTGGCACACGGGATTGTCCTTGCCCTTTTCTGGGATCCAGCCCGCGACGGTTGCCGTGAACCGGCAGGCGTCCTTGAATATTTCGGCTGTCTTGTCGAATTCAAAAACGGCGAAGTCCGTTTTTTCGTCATCGGAATCGACGTAATAAAGCCGACCGTAACGCTTGAAAAATCGGGGATTGCCAGCCCAATAGAACGGCATCGCGCGCAACGGGACGACCGGATTCGCCGCCGGATCGGGTTCGGCGCGCAAAGCCGACACGAACGGATAATCCCCTTGCGCGGCCGTCCAAAAGATATAGCGGATATGACCGTCTTCGTAAAAAACGCTGTCCTCGCCGTTCAAAAAATCTTTGCTTTTCAGAATGGATTCGCATTCGGACGAAACGCGCGCACCGGCGTCGGGGAACCCGGCGTCCTTGGTCAAGTCCTCGAAAACGCATTCCAGACAGACGGATTCAAAATATTTTTCATAGGCGGCGACGATTTCCTCCGGCTTCGGATCGCCCTCGAAAGCCTCCACCGTTATGACGTTCAGCGCGTTGATCCGTTGGCGTATTTGCATAAAGGCGTCGGTCGTCGACCAGCCTTTTTTCTTTTTTTGATCCAGATCGCGCGCGCCGTAATAATCAAGAAAATACAGTTTGTTGCGGATCATTTCCCGCCGGACGTAAAACGGATCGCCATGGTTCGCGCGCGGCGGAATAATCAGCCCGCTCGGCAGTCTGACCGCGCCCTTCGGCAGATTGTCGACGGTTTGCGGCTGATCCGCCGCCGCGCCGGACGAATGAAAAATCAACGCCGCGGCGAAAACGAATTTAAACAAAATAAACATTTTTTTCCCTTTGCCTGCCAAAAAAGAATAATGTAATCCTAACATAAAACAACGGTAAGACAAGGGGCTGAAAGTGGCGGAAAAGCGACCGCTGGCAATGGCGGCGGGATTAAAGGACTTTGTGTTGACGACGGCGGACGGCGGCGACGTGCGCGTGGTCGCGGCGCACGACGTTTTCCGCCAAACCGACGGCGCGCCCGTGCTGGTGTGCAACCGTTCCCTGATGCGCGGGCGGCTGGGGCGGCAGATGCCGCAAACCGTTCTGGACGTGCTGGAGCTGTTCGCTTTCGTCTGTCCCGCTAAAAACGTCGTGCCGACGGCGCGGGAAATCGCCGCTTTTCTGGGCATTACCGCTCCGAAAAACGCGGTCGAGGAAGCAAAATCCCTGTTTTCGATCACGCGGGTTCTGCTGGGCAAACTGGCGGCTTTCGACGGCGACGAACGCAAAAGCGCGGTGGCGTTGGCGCTGACCATGACGCGCGAGGGCGGCTGGATCTGGAGCGCGGACGTTCTGGCGGCGATGGGACGGTCGGCGGACGCGGCGGGCATTGCCGGATTGACGGGATTCGCGGTGTGGAACAACCTGACCGAATGGCAGGAAAGCGCGCCGCCTCCGCCCGCGGGAACGCAGCCCGTCGAATCCGCCGAAGCGGCGGTGAAGCTGAAAAACCTGCTGTCCGTTCCGGTGCGCGGCTTTGCGGTCGAGGAACGCGCCGATCAGACCGCCTATGCCGAAACCGCCGCCAAAGCGTTCAATCCCCCGATGGACGAAGGCGTCCCCGTCGCCGTTCTGGCGCAAGCGGGGACGGGCATCGGCAAAACGCTGGGGTATCTTGCGCCGTCGGCGGTGTGGGTCGAAAAAAACGCAGGCGCGGTGTGGATCAGCACTTACACCCGCAATCTGCAACGCCAGCTGGAACGCGAGCTGGAACGCCTGTATCCCGACCCGCAGGTCAGACGGCGCAACGTCGTCGTGCGCAAAGGGCGCGAAAACTATCTGTGTCTGCTGAATTTCGCCGAAGCCGTCGGACGCGTTCCGCAGCAGCCCGCCTCCGCCGTGCCGCTGGGGCTGATCGCGCGGTGGATATCCAAAACCGCCGACGGAGACTTGAGCGGCGGGGATTTCCCCGGGTGGCTGGGCGATTTGCTGAACAAGCAAGGCTTGGCGGCGTTGGCGGACCAGCGCGGCGATTGCATTTACGCCCAATGTCCGCACTATAAAAAATGCTTTATCGAAAAAATCCTGCGCCGTTCCCGCCACGCGAAGATCGTCGTCGCCAATCACGCGCTGGTGATGACGCAACTGGCGGGCGCGACGGAGGACATCGTTTTGCCCGCGCGCTATGTGTTTGACGAAGCGCACCAGATTTTCAACGCCGCGGACGACATTTTCGCGGGCGAAATCAACCTGCGCGAGGGGTTGGAGATGCGCCGCTGTCTGTTGGGGGCGGAGGATCGCCGCCACGCGGGACGCGCGCAGGGCATCGCCCGCCGGATCGAAGATTTGTCGCTGGTCGTTCCCGACATCGGCGCGGTCGTGCAAGACATCACCGTTTTTGCCGCTTTTCTGCCGCACGTCAACGCCTTGTCGCGGCTGAAAAACCGCACGCCGCAGGGAAATTACGAAAAGTTTTTGACGCAGGTCTACCGGCAGGTGACCGCCCGCGCCGAACAGGCGGACGCGCTGTATTCGCTGGAATGCGATCCGCGTCCCGTCAGTCCCGAACTGGAACGGGCGGCGAACGTCCTGTACGGCGATGTCAAAGCGTTGGAGGAAAAGGTCAAACAGCTGCTTCGTCTGATCGAAAAGTACATGAACGACGCGGCGGCGGAAATCGAAACGGCGGACAAACAACGCTACACCGCCGTCTTGCGGTCGCTGAAAAAGACCGCCGCCGAACCGTTGGCGGTCTGGCGCGTGATGCTGGAGCAGCTGAGCCTGAAAACGCCCGCCGATTTTGTGGACTGGCTGGAAATCACGCGGACGGAGGGGTTCGATTCCGATGTCGGATACCACCGCCACTGGGTCGACCCGACGTTCCCGTTCGCCCATGTTTTGCGCCAAACCGCGCACGGGGTGCTGATGACGTCGGCGACGCTGACCGACAAAAGCGGCGACATGGAAAAGGATTGGGCGTTCGCGACGAAACGCACGGGGGCGTCGTATCTGGCGATGCCGGACATGCCGTTCGATATGACTTTGGCGAATTTCGACTCCCCGTTCGACTACGCGAAGAACGCGCGGGTATTCATCGTGACCGACGTTGACAAATACAGCCCCGATCAGGTTTCCGCCGCGTACCGCGAGCTGTTTTTGGCGGCGAACGGCGGAGGATTGGGCATCTTTACGGCGATCAAGCGGTT
>DJRZ01000026.1 GCA_002440235.1 Alphaproteobacteria bacterium UBA6347 | reverse complement strand
TTGCCAGTGGTGGCGCGCATGGTGGAAATGCCGCAATAAAACCCGCCGGCATTCGGCTGAAACCGCCGACGGGCTGTAATGCCCGGTCTTGTCGCGCAGAGATTCGGCGCGCGAAAAGTTGCGGGCGTAGGTAAAAAACATCGACGGGCGCAGTTTGTCGCAATCGTGCGTCGCGCCGCGCCAAAACAGCCCGTAACGCGCGCAAAAGAAAAACACCCAAAATTTGTGGCGCAACAGATAAAACAGAAACTTCATCGGATTTCGCCCAGCGCGTCGATAATGTCGGACGCCGTCAAATCTCGGCGGGGGACGGATTCGGCGGCGCGGGAATGCAACCGGACGCCCGCGCAGGCGGCTTCGAACGGGGGGAGGGATTTCGCCAGCATCGCGCCGATGACGCCGCTTAAAACGTCGCCGCTGCCCGCCGTCGCCAGATTGAACGCGGTCGTCGCGTTGATCGCCGCGCGACCGTCGGGGGCGGCGATAACTGTGTCGGCGCCCTTTAACACGACGACGCAGTTCAGCGATTTCGCGGCGGTCAAAGCCTGATCCAATTTGCTTTTTTCCGCCATGTCGGGGAACATGCGGCGAAATTCGCCCGCGTGCGGCGTGACGACGGCGCGGGACGGATCTTTGACGTTTTTGACAAAGGGCAGGACGCCCGCGTCGGCGACGAAAGGTTTTTTGGACGCGGCGACCGCGTTCAGCATTTCTTTGGCGCGGGGCGTTTCCGGCAATCCCATGCCGATGACGGCGGCGGAAATTTTACGGCTGTCCAGCAGGGCTTTCAATTCTTCGGGCGTGTCGGCGGGCAGAACGACCGTTTCGGCGTCAAGGGCGAAAAAGTTCCGCCGGTCGGAATCGCAGGAAACGCCGACCCAGCCGGCGCCCGAACGACGCGCCGCCGCCGCGGCAAGGCGCGCCGCGCCAGTCATTTCGCCCGCGCGCACCAGCACCGCGCCGCGGGAATATTTGTTGTCGGCGGGGACGGCGTCGGGAACGGAAAACAAGTCGGGCGTGTTTTCGAACACGCTTGGCTTTTGCCGCGCGACGATCTCGTCGGGAATGCCGATCGGACAGACGACCAGATCGCCGGCGCGTTCGCGCGCGGGGTACAGGAAATGCCCGATTTTGGGACGGCAGAACGTGACGGTCATGTCGCAAAACGGCGCGGCGCCCGCGATTTCGCCCGTGTCGGCGACAACGCCGCTGGGTATGTCCAAAGCGCAGCACGGCACTTCGGTTTCGTTCAGCGCGTTGAAAAAATCAGCCAGATCGCCGCCGACCGGACGCGACAGTCCCGTTCCGAAAACGGCGTCGACGAACAGCCCGTTCAGCTTTGCCGTTTGTTTCAGCCGTTTGAACGACGGCGGACGCACGGTTCCTTTGAACAATCCGGCGTGAAAACGGGCGGCGGGGGACATCTTCCGTTCGTCGCCGACGAAGGCGACGTCGACGAACCAGCCGCGCTGACGCAGCAATCGGGCGACGACGAAACCGTCCCCGCCGTTGTTGCCCGCGCCGCACAAAACGGTGACGGGGCGTTTGCCGTACCTGCGCGCGATTTGGCACGCGGCGGCGAACCCCGCGTTTTCCATCAGCTCCGTTTCGGACAGCGACAGACGTTCGTACGTTTCCCGATCCGCCGCGCGCATTTGATCCGCCGTCAAAATTTCCATGTCAAGCGTTCCCTGATTAGTGTTTGTTAATCTTTGCCCATTATACTTCATTCGATTGAAATGTGGGGAGTCTTTTAATCCATGCCTGACAGAACGCCTGAAAACGTCAAAGTTTTGAAAAAACAAACGCTGTATAAAAAGTTTTTCGAAGTGGACGAATACACGTTCGAATATCCGCTGTACAACGGGCGGATGAGCAAGCCCGTCTGTTACGAGGTCATGGAACGCGGCAACGCCGTGGGCGTTTTGTTGTACGATCCCGACCGCGAACAAATAGTCTTTGTCGAACAGTTCCGCGTCGGCGTGTTCTTCGCGGGCGATTCCGCGCCGTGGCTGTTGGAATGTCCCGCGGGCATCATGGATCACAAGGGCGAAAAGCCCGAAGACGTCGCCGTCCGCGAAGCCAAAGAGGAAACGGGCGCCGTCGTCGCCGATCTTGAACCGATCGCGTCGTACTATTCTTCGCCGGGGGGAATTTCCGAAAAAATCCACCTGTTTTGCGGACGCGTCGATTCCGCGCACGTCGCCGCCTATGCCGGACTGGTCAGCGAAAACGAGGATATCCGCGTCGTGATTCTGTCCGTCGCCGACGTCGAAAAAATGCTGGCGGAGGGAAAGTTCAACAACGGATTGACGATCATCGCTCTGCAATGGTTTATGCTGAACAAAGAAAAAATCCGTCAAAAATGGGGGGTGAAATGAAAACGCGCCGTACTCTGTCCCGTTCCGTCAGTTTTGCCGTTTTAACGCTGTCCGCGTTGATTTGCGGGTGTTCGTCCCCCGGCGACGCTTTGTTTAAAACGGATACGGAAAGATCGATTTTAAAGTGGTCGACCGGCAATTACGAAGACGCCGTCCACTATGCCCAGCGGGCTTTGCGGGACGAACCCGACGACGCTTACGCGATGATGGTCGCGGGGCTGTCCTATGAACGGCTGGGGTATCCGAACAGGGCGCGCGCCTTTTACGAACAGGCGGCGCACACGCAGGGGGACGCCGTCGGCGTGTTCGGATCGATCCGCAACACCCCCGCCGAAGAGGTTAAAAAAGCCGCCGCCGAACGTCTGGAAGCGCTGACGCTGACGAAAAATCCGATCGCCGTCGTCGACGCCGAAACGCAAACCGCCGTTTTCGCTTCCGCCGCCTATGCCGAAGCGCGCGCCGCCAATCAAAAGCCCGCCCCCGAAACGGTCAAGGGCGGACTGGACATGCTGACCGAGGGCGACCGCAATCTGGTGATGCGTTTTTTGACGTTTATCCGTTTGCGCGATGAAAAGTACGCGACCGAAGACGAATGGCAAAAACGCCGCGCCGTCAACCTGGGCGGGCTGTTGCCTTATACGCTGACGCCGGCGGGAAAGGGCATGGACCTGCCCTCGCCGTCGGGGGACGCCATCATCGGACGGCTGAACGCGTTGCGCGAAGCGTTGGAAATGCGCGCCATCACGCCCCGCGAACACGCCGCCGAACGCGAAATTATTTTGGAAGCCCTGCTGCCGTCCAATCCGTTTTACCGCATGAATCCCAAAGCGCCGCCCAAAGATATTTTGGAAGCCGCGACGGCTTTGCGCCGCATAGAAATGCTGAAAAACGCGGGGT
>DJRZ01000029.1:11951-18673 GCA_002440235.1 Alphaproteobacteria bacterium UBA6347 | reverse complement strand
GGCAACTTCGGTTCGATCGACGGCGATCCTCCCGCCGCCATGCGTTACACCGAAGCGCGTCTGGCGCCGGCGTCGCACAACCTGTTGGACGACATCGACAAGGATACCGTCAACTTTATGCCGAACTATGACGAAACGGTGCAGGAACCCGCCGTTTTGCCCGCGCGTTTCCCGAACATTCTGGTCAACGGGGCGGGCGGCATCGCCGTCGGCATGGCGACGAACATTCCGCCGCACAACCCCGGCGAAGTCATTGACGCCGCGATCGCCATGGTCGACAATCCCGACGTCACGGACGAGGAACTGATTTCCATCGTTCCGGGACCCGATTTTCCGACGGGCGGCTTGATTTTGGGACGTTCAGGATCGCGGTCGACCGAACTGACGGGCAGGGGATCCATCGTCATGCGCGCGAAAACGCACATCGAGGAAATCCGCAAAGACCGCTGGGCGATCATCGTTACGGAAATCCCGTATCAGGTGAACAAAGCCGCCACGATTTCCCGCATCGCGGAACTGGTGCGCGACAAGGTGATCGAAGGCATCGCCGACGTCCGCGACGAAACCGACCGCCAGGGGATTCGCGTCGTGATCGAAATCAAGCGCGATTTCCACCCCGAAATCATTTTGAATCAACTGTTCCGCTACACGTCGCTGCAAACCAGCTTCGGCGCGAACATGATCGCGCTGAACGCCGGTCGCCCGCAGCTGATGAACCTGCGCGAAATGATCGCCGCGTTTATTTCTTTCCGCGAAGAGGTCATTCGCCGCAGAACGATTTTCGACCTTGGCAAAGCCCGCGACCGCGCGCATTTGTTGGTCGGCTTGGCGATCGCGGTCGAAAACCTCGACCCCGTGATCGAACTGATCCGCAAATCGCCGAACCGTCCAGCCGCCAAAGAAGAATTGATGAAGCGGTCTTGGAACGCGCGCGAAATCGTGCCGCTGATCGACCTGATCGACGATCCGGAATACGAGGCGGTCGACGGCATGTGCATGCTGTCCGACAAGCAGGCGGACGCGATTTTGGATTTGCGCCTGCACCGTTTGACGGGATTGGAACGCGATAAAATTCACAACGAATTGCGCGAATTGGGCGCGTTGATCAAAGAATTGCTGTCCATTCTGGCTTCCCGCGAAAAGCTGTACGGCATCATGCGCGACGAATTCATCGCCGTGAAAGAGGAATTTTCCACGCCGCGCCGCACCACGATCGAAGAAGTCGAATTCGAACACGACATCGAAGACTTGATTCAGCGCGAAGACATGGTCGTGACCGTGACGAACACGGGGTACATCAAACGCGTGCCGCTGTCCGCCTACCGCGCGCAGAAACGCGGCGGCAAAGGGCGCACCGGCATGAACACGCACGAAGAGGACTATATCACGAACCTGTTCGTCGCCAGCACGCACACGCCCGTCTTGTTCTTCTCGAACGCCGGACTGGTTTATAAGATGAAAGTCTACCGTTTGCCCGTCGGTTCGCCGCAGTCGACCGGCAAGGCTTTGATCAACCTGTTGCCGCTGAAACAGGGCGAACGCATCACGACGATCATGCAACTGCCTGAAAACGAAGCCGAATGCGAAAATCTGGACGTGATGTTCGCGACGCGTTCCGGCAACGTCCGCCGCAACAAACTGTCCGATTTCGTCGACGTCAAAGCCAACGGCAAAATCGCGATGAAGCTGGACGAGGGCGACACCCTGATCGACGTCAAAATCTGCACCGACGAACAGGACGTTCTGCTGGCGGCGAAAGCGGGCAAATCCATTCGATTCCCCGTTTCCGAAGTCCGCGTTTTCTCCGGTCGCACGTCGACGGGCGTTCGCGGCATTCGTCTGGGCGCGAATGACGAAGTGATTTCGATGTCCGTCCTGCGCCACACCGACGCCGATATGGAAAAACGCTACGCCTACCTGAAAATGGCGAAGGCTTTGCGCCGTTCCGACGAAGCGGAGGACAATTCGGCGGCGGACGATATTGAATCGTCGACCACGCTGACTTTGTCCGACGAAGAATTCAAAAAAATGCAGGAGGAAGAGGAATTTATCCTAACCGTCACCGACAGCGGCTACGGCAAGCGCACCTCCGCCTATGAATACCGCATTACGGGACGCGGCGGGCAGGGCGTCACGAACATCGACAACACGAAACGCAAAGACTGCGTCGTCGCGTCGTTCCCCGTGACCGACACGGCGCACGTCATGCTGGTGACGGACGCGGGCAAACTGATCCGCATGCCGATCAAGGACGTCCGCATCGCCGGACGCAACACGATGGGCGTGATCATGTTCCGTTTGAACGACGCCGAACATGTCGTTTCCGCCACCTGCATCGAAGATTACGACGACGGCGAAGCTCTTGAAGCCGGGGACGAAGCCCCGTCCGAAAACGCGGAATCCGCGGAAACGACTGATACGAACGAAACGGCGGAGAACGCCGATGCGTGAACGGATCGGCGTATATCCGGGGACGTTTGACCCGATCACCTACGGGCATATGAATTTGGTTGAACGCGCGGCGGGACTGGTCGACAAGCTGATCATCGGCGTCGCCGTCAACCAGCATAAAAATTCGCTTTTCAATCTGGAAGACCGACTGGCGATGACAGAGCAGGCGGTTGAAAAATTCCGCGACAAAAGCGTAATTGTCGTCAAACCGCTGATCGACACCCTGCTGGTCAATTTCGCCAAGGAAAACAAGGCGCAGGTCATCTTTCGCGGGTTGCGCGCCGTGTCGGATTTCGAATACGAATTTAAAATGTGCGTAATGAACCGGCGGCTGGAAGAAGACATTGAAACCGTTTTTTTAATGGCTTCCGAAAAACATCAGTTCGTTTCGTCCGTGTTCGTCAAGGAAATTTGTCAACTGGGCGGCGACATATCGACGTTCGTCACTCCGGAAATCGCGGAAAAACTGATACAACGCCTGCATGGCAAGGAACATTGAAAATGAAAGACAAAGAAAACAACAAACTTTTGCTGAAATTGAAAGACGGCGTCGTTGAAATTGAAATGCGACCGGATTTGGCGCCGAAACACGTCGCCAGAATCAAAGAACTGGTCAAACAGGGATTTTACGACGGACTGAAATTTCACCGCGTGATTGACGGTTTTATGGCGCAGACGGGCGATCCGGACGGCGACGGCTGCGGCGGCAGCGGCATGTTGCTGCGCGCTGAATTTTCCGACGAACCGCATGTTCGCGGCACGTGTTCCATGGCGCGCGCGATGGACATTCACAGCGCCGACAGCCAGTTTTTCATTTGCTACGACGCCTGCCCGTGGCTGGACAAGCAGTACACGGTTTGGGGCAAAGTCGTCAAGGGTATGGAATTTGTCGACAAAATCAAAAAAGGAACGGGCGGCAACGGCATGGTCAAAGACCCCGATCGCATCATTTCGATGAAATTGGCGGACTAATACCTTTGTCTGACTTGATTTAATCCGTCGATTATGCGATAGTGGGCTTGTTGTTAAATTTCAGACTTTAACTGCAATCTCTTGATTATCCTCCGCGGCTTCGGTCGCGGGGGATTTTTTTGATGTTTATGAACGGCAAAGCGTCGCAGAACGAGGAGGGGGAGGGTATAGCGGAATATATATCCAAAACCGGTTGAAAGAAGATGTTTTTTTCGACCGGTTGACGCTTGATTTGTCCGCCCAGTCACGGACACAACAAAGCGCATCCGTATTTCGAACCTCTAAAAAACAACCGGACAGTGACGGTGTGACGTCGCTCAATGTACGCGCGCACTGTTTTCGGTATTCAGCTCGCTCAAAATCGTCTTTTGCCCCCGCCAAAAGCTTATCACGCCGTATCCCGTTGAAAGAAAACGATTTTCAAAACAAGAGGCTCCGTTAATCACAAAATCGGCATAAGTCGGATAACGCCTCTTGAAAAACCTGTTCGGATTTCAGGGGATAAGTTTTCAAAATTCATTTTTATATCATACAGATAGGCGTTGAAACAGCAGTGTTCATTTATATACGATTGTCGCATAATGTTTATTATGTTAAAAGTCGTGCAGACAACCAAACAGATAACAAAATGTTATTTAACAGGTAAAAACTCGTTTGTTTTCAATATGATGGGAATATTTTTTTGAAAAAGAAACCTCCGGCAGGCTTTAAACTTGTCGGAGGTTTGGGAATTTTATGCGACTTCGAATTCCAGTCCGTCGTATCCCGGTTCAATGCCGACCGGCAACTTGCGGCGCAACGCGTCGTAATCCAGTCCGATAGACATATGCGTCAAAATCGTTCGACGCGGTTTGATGATGTCCACCCATTCCAAAACCTGCCGAACGGACGCATGGCTCGGGTGATCCTTTTCGGACAGACAGCCGACCACCCAAGTGTCGACACCCTTTAAAACGGACAAAGCCGATTCATATAAATGCACGACGTCCGTCGAATATCCGAAATTTCCGATCCTGAACCCCAAACTGGTCGTCCATTCGTGATCCTGCGAAAACGGAATGACTTTTAAATCTTTGATATAAAAAGATTCCCCCGGAATAATCAGATTGGGTTCCAGCCACGGATGATAAAACGGTTCTTTATTGATGTCTACGGGATTGAAAACGTATCCGAATCGCTCTTTCAGCAATTTCAGCGTCGTGGCGTTCGCATAGACGGGAACGCTTTTCATCATGGCGCGGTTGATTTCGCGCAAATCGTCGATTCCGTGCGTGTGGTCGGCGTGTTCATGCGTGTACAAAACGGCGTCCAGCGACCTGACCCGAGCCGACAAAAGTTGTTCGCGCAAATCGGGACCGGTGTCGAACAGCACGTTCATATCGTTGTGGCGCAACAGCAAAGACGTTCTCAAGCGTCGGTTTTTCGGGTTGTTCGGGGAACAGTTCCCCCACCCCCGTGAAATCATCGGCACGCCGCCCGCGGATCCGCAACCTAAAATTCGAAATTTCATTTCAGTACGCCTTTGAAAACAGTCTGAAAAAGTTTTCCGTCGTTTTTTGACGCAGAAAATCCAAGTCGACGCCTTTGATTTGCGCCAGCATTTCCGCCGTTTTTATCATATAAGACGGCTCGTTTTTCCGTCCGCGGAAAGGAACGGGCGTCAAATACGGCGCGTCGGTTTCGACCAGCAGGCGATTCAACGGGATTTTTTCAAACGTGTCGCGCAAAGCCTGCGCCGATTTAAAAGTGATAATGCCCGACGCGGAAATGTAAAATCCGATGTCCAGACCAAACTCCGCCAGCCTGCCCTGCGACGAAAAGCAATGCAGTACGCCGCGCAAAGTACCGTCCTGTTCTTTGCGCAACAGGTCGATCGTGTCGTCTTCGGCTTCGCGCGTGTGAACGATGATCGGCAGTCCGGTCAGTTTTGCCGCCTGCAAATGCTTGCGGAACAAGGATTTTTGCGCCGTCCGCGTTTCCGCCGCGCCGTAATGGTAATCCAGTCCCGCTTCGCCGATGGCGACGACTTTGGGATCTTGCGCCGCCGCGCAAAGCCGTTCGACGGAAACGGCGTCCCCCTGCTCCGCCGCGTATTCGGGGTGTACGCCGGCAGAAGCGAAAATATGCGGGTTGCCGCGCGCCATTTCAATCAGCTCCGGCACTTCGTCCATTTTGGTCGCGACGGTCAAAAACCTTTGTATTCCCAGCTGTTCGGCGCGCGCGACGATTTCAGACCGCTCCGTTTCGGAATAATCCGGATAATTTAAATGGCAATGGCTGTCGACAAAAAACATCACTTCGCCCCGCGTTGCAATTTTGAAAAGGCGTTCACGAAAACCTGCTTTTGATCCAAATCGATGTCCGCGAAACCGCGCCGGATCTCGTCAATCAATTCCATCAGCCGCAAAACGGGAATATGCCGCTGCACCCGTTCGCGCAACGCGATCTCGCCCGCGAAAATTTCCGCGTCGTTTTCGCCTTTTCCGCCGCAGACGCACACGTTCGTCAACCATTGCAACAACAAAGTTTGCGCCAGTTTCAGCGCGTCCTTGTCTTTCAGCGTTTTTTCGACCAAGTCGTAAAGCCGCGCGACGGAATACAGCGGAAAGTCGGCGAACAAAGCCAGCATTTGCCGAAACAGCTTCACTCCGTCGGCGTCGATCAGCGACAACGCCCGCCCCAAACTGCCCCGAGCCAACCGCGTCAGCGCGACCAACTCGTCATCGCCCAAGCCGTTGATCTTGCTTTTTAAAATGTTTGTCAGCATTTCATCGGGCAACGGTTTCAGCAACAGCTTGCGGCATCGGGAACGGATCGTCGGCAACAGCTTTCCGGGAACATGACTGATCAGAATGATCAATGTTTTCGCGGGCGGTTCTTCCAACGATTTCAACAAGGCGTTTTCCGCGTTGACGTTCATATCGTCCGCCGCGTCGATGATCATCACGCGCCAGCCGTTCGCCCCCGCCGTCAAGTGCAAAAAGTTTTCGGCGTCCCGAATGTCCGTCACGCGAATTTCGTCGTAACGCCTGCGTTTTTTTTCGACTTCGGGATCCAGCGGTTTTCCGGCGTCGATCAAAGCCTGCCGATCTTTGACTTCATCGTCTTTCAAAGCGAATTCAACGACTTTCAATCCCGGATTCGTCCTTTGGGCGATTGATCCGAAAACGGGATCGCTTTCCGGAACGTCCAAGTTTTTCGGCGGTTCCGGCGCGCCGAAAAGACCGCCGTCGTCGTCGGGCTGAGCCAGAACGAAACGCGCCAGTCGGTACGCCAAGGTCGCCTTGCCGATCCCTTTC
>DJRZ01000029.1:0-11928 GCA_002440235.1 Alphaproteobacteria bacterium UBA6347 | reverse complement strand
CCCGCCAAAGTGCCGCGGTTCCACAAATCCAGCAACAAATTTTGCGCGGCGTCAAATCCGAACAAAGACGATTGTTCTTCGGGCTGTTTGACGTCGAAATCCATATTTTCAGCCTTTCAGCAGACGCTTCGTCACCAAATCGACGACGGCGGATCGGATTTGCTCCACCGTTCCCGTCGCGTCGACGACGGCGCACCGTTCTGGTTCCCGTTTCGCGATTTCCAAAAAGGCTTGGCGCAAATTGCGATGGAAATCCAGCCCCATTTTTTCGTACCGGTTGGCGTTTGCGTCGCGTTTTAAAGCGCGTTCGACGCCGTGTTCGACAGGCATGTCCAAAATGACCGTCAAGTCGGGTTTGAAATCGCCGACGACGACTTTGTAAATTTTTTCAATCACTTCGCGCCCCAATCCGCGGTCGGCGTACCCGAATCCCTGATAAGCGGTCGTCGAATCCGCGAAACGGTCGCAAATCACGGTTTTGCCCTGCTCCATCGCCGGCAAAATCGTTTTGACAAAATGGTCGCGCCGCGCCGCGAACATCAGCAAAGCCTCCGTCATCACGTCCCAGCGTCCGACGTCGCCTTTGACGACCAGATTGCGGATTTCCTCCGCCCCCGGAGATCCCCCCGGTTCGCGCGTCAGAACGCACGGATACCCGCGTTGTTCCAAAAATTCCGCCAGCAATTTGGCTTGGGTGGATTTCCCGGTTCCCTCGCCGCCTTCAAACGTGATGAAAAAATGACCGGACACCGCGCTTATCCCCGACTGAAACTTTGAAACAAAAAGTACTTGATCAATTCCTTTAACCGTCCGAAATACCCCAAACGCCTGACGTCGCTTTTCGCGAACAGATCGATTTTCATATCGTCGCGTTCGGGAATTTCCAGCGTTAATTCGGCGATTTTCTGTCCTTTTTTGACAGGCGCGCTGACGGGGGATTCATATACGACCCGCGCTTTGACGTTTTTCTGCCGACCTTTCGGCAAAGTCAGCACGACGTTTTCGGCGGGGACGGCGGACACCTTTTTCGCGCCGCCCAGCCAAACGGGAACGTTGACGACGGCGACGTCTTTTTTCAGAATCGAATAGTTGTCGAAATCCCTGAATCCCCACAGCATCAGCTTTTTAGCCTCTTCACTGCGTTCGCGCTGAGTTTTCAAACCGTTGATCACCATAATGATGCGGCGACCGTTTTTCTTCGCCGATCCGACCAGCCCGTATCCTGACGTGCTGGTGTGCCCCGTTTTCATGCCGTCCGCGATGTCGGGCATGGAAAACAACAGCGGATTTCTGTTGCCTTGCTTGATGCCGTTGTAAGTGAATTCCTTTTCGGAATAAATGCCGTAATATTCGGGAAATTCGCGAATGATGCGCGCCGCCAGCGTCGCCAGATCGCGCGGCGACATATAATGTTCCGGATTGGGCCACCCCGTCGCGTTCGCCATGTGAGTGTTGGTCAATCCCAGCTCTTGCGCCCTTTGATTGGCGAGCTCGGCGAAATCCTGTTCCGATCCGGCGATGTTTTCCGCCGCCGTGATGCAGGCGTCGTTGCCCGATTGAACAATGATGCCGCGCAGCAAATCGCTCAGCTTCACGCTGCTGCCGCTGTTCAAAAACATTGTCGAACTGCCCGTTTTCGCCCCGCCTTTGCGCCAGGCGTTGACGCTGACGACAAATTCGTCGTCCAAAGACAGCGCGCCGTTTTTCAGGCGTTCGAAAATCATATAGGCGGTCATCAGTTTGCTCATCGACGCGGGCGCCATTCTTTCGTCGGCGTTTTTTTCATAAAAGACCGTCCCCGTTTCGTAATCCATCAAAGCGGCGTTTTTCGCCTTCGTTTCAATGGATCGCGCGGAAATCGGGCAGAAAGCGGCGGCGAAGACCGTCATCAACAGCAGGGATTTGTACTTTTTCATTTTTCAAGCTTTCAAAACGCGTTGTCCAGACGCCGACCGGCGGTCGCGGGTCCCTTTTCTTCGACCAATCGAGCGTCGGGGAAACCGTTGTTCGTCACTTTATCCATATTTTCCAAAGCCTTTTTGGCGGTATCGGGTCCCAAGCGGACGCGGTAAAGCGTTTTGGAATTGACCGTCACGGGCAGAATCGAAGCTTTGCCGAATCCGGCGGCTTTGGCGCGCGTTTTTTCGGCGTTTTCCAAACTGCCGAACGCGCCCAGCTGGACATAATAACCGGGAGCGACCGTTTTTGAAACGGCGGGCTGAACCTTTTTGACGGCGGGAACGGCGGCGGGCGTTTTTACCGCCGACTTAGCCGCCGCGGGGGCGGCTTTCGGCGTTTCGCCGACGACTTTTTGCGCCTTTGCCCGCGGCATGTCGGAATCCCAATCGTTGTAGGGACTTTCCTTGACGGGAGCGGTCGCGGGAATCAGCGGCGCGCCGTAGCCGGTGTTGCTGTCGTAGTCGGCGATTCCGCCCAAACTTTGCGGTTTTTCAACGGATTGCGCGCCGTATTCGTCCGCGTTCAAATCGGCGGTCGACGCTTTGGCGACGGTTTTGCCCGCCCCCGCCAGCATTTCCTCTTTCAGCTTTTTGCTTTCTTCGGGCATGATTTCGACCTGAACCTGCGTCGTTCCCTGCGCTTCAAACCCCAACAGCTGGGCGGCGCGTTTGGAAACGTCGATGACGCGGTTGTTTTTAAACGGTCCGCGGTCGTTCACGCGCAAAACCAGCGACCGACCGTTTTGCAGGTTGGTCACTTTGACGACGCTGGGCAGCGGCAAAGTCCGGTGCGCGGCGGTCAATCCGTGCATGTCGTACAATTCGCCGTTCGCCGTGATGCCGTTGTGAAAATCCGGACCGTACCACGACGCGACGCCGATTTCCTTGTAAGTGTAATCCTCTTTGGGCAGATACCAGATGCCTTCGACCTGATACGGCGTGCCGACCTTGTAATAGCCGCCCGTCGTTTTCGCGGCGGATCGGGACTGCCGCGGCTGTTTGTCCGTCGCGGCGGTCGACGAAAACGTCTGCGCGTTGTCGGTGCAAGCCGTCAGCGTCAAAGCCGTTGTCAAAAAAAGAAATCTTACAAACGAACGCATCTTCCTATCCTTTCGTATTCCGCAACAATAACGATTTCGCGCGTTCAAATCAAGGCGACAAAGACGATTTTTTTTGCGGCTTCCGCCTTTTTCGCGGCGTTTTTTCCCGTTTTGGCGGAACGGCGTTTGGCGGATTTGCTTTTAGCTTGTTTTTTCTTTTGTTTTTTCAACAACTTGCGGCGCGCCTGTTCGGCTTTTCTCCGCTCTTTTTCCAAAGCCTTTTTGCGTTCCGCCTCTTGCCTGATGTGTTCTTTGACCAGCGGGTCGATTTCGCCGTTTTCCATGCCGCGGGCGAATTGAACGCGCATTTTTTCCAGCAAAGTCCTGTTCACGCCGTCCGCCTCGATGCCGTAGACGGTTTTGAACAAATCGATCCCCGCCAGCGTCGCGCGCCCCAGCTTGCCGTCGACGGGACCGATGTAATATGATCCCTTTGTCAAAATGCGCTGCAATTCCGCAATTTCGTCAAAAGTCAGCGTCTTGCGCTTTTCTCCGCCGCCGACCGCCAGCCGCATAAAGTGCAGCAGAGACGCGTTGGCGTACCCGTCGGCGGGCAGACCGTACAAATCTTGAAATTTCCGCACGGCTTCGCGGCTTTTGCGTCCCAGAAAACCGTCGATTTCGTCTTCGTACAGTCCCATTTTCGACAGCAGTTCCTGCACTTCCTGCGCGTTTTCCATCGTGAACATCGCGCCGCGCTGAAAATATTTTTTCGAAAAAGGCGGCTTGGATTGGATTCTGTCCGCCAGATGCCCGACGGCGACCGCGTACAGAACGGACTTGTTCCATTTCAAAATCACGTCGAAATTGGAATACGTCAAAAACGCCGGACCGTGGATTCCCGCCGGCAAAAACAGCTTCGCCTTTGTGGACGGCGGTTCTGCGGCATCGGCGGAATCGGCAAAAACGACGCCGTCGTCCAGCCATTCTTTCAGCGTTTTCTGACGTTCGATCATGTTCCAGTCGAACTTTTTGGGCAACAGGACCTCCCTGCCCCAGCCGACGCCGGGATTCCACCCCTCCGCCGACAAATAATTCGCCGCGGACGCCAAAGCGTCCGGCAGACTGTCCCATAAATCGATCTGACCGTCGTCGTCGTAATCCGTTCCGAAGTGACTGAACGTCGACGGCATGAATTGGAAATTGCCGACCGCCCCCGCCCACGAACCGCGCATTTTTTCAACGGGAAGCCCGTTTTGCGCCAAGTGGACGCCGTACATCAGTTCCGTTCTGAAAAAAGCGGGGCGGCGCGTGTCGTACGCCAGCGTCGCCAAAGCGTTCAGCGTAGGAATATCGCCTTTGGCGTTTCCGAAATCCGTTTCCATTCCCCAAAACGACGCCAGATAATTTGCCGGAACGCGATATTTTTGTTCGATTTTTTTGAACAGAGCGGCGTGTTTCACCAACAAATCCCGCGCCCGCCTGACGCGCGCGTCGTTAATGGCGTTGTCCAGATACGTTTGAAAATCGCGGCGAAATTCCGGCTGTTTTCGGTCGGACTGAACGACTTTCGGCACAAGCTGCAAGTCGCGGAAAGCATAATCAAGCGTTTGCGCCGAAACGCCGTCCTCCACAGCTTCGCGACGAAATTCCTCGACCCATTCGTCAAAACTCAGTCCGACGCTGTTCGACGCGGCGCGCGGGGGAAAACACAGCAAAGCGCAACCGAAAATGCCGTATTTCAACAACGATTTCATCAAACAACGCCCTTCGCGTCCACAGAAAACCCTTGTTTTTTTTCTAGCGAAAAGACGTTATTTTTTCGTTAACCCCGCCCGCCGCGGAAATCTTATTTTTCAACCAGCTCGCGCAGTTTTTTGTACAAAATCAGCGTCTTTCCGTATGTTTCCAAACTGGCGACCGTCAGTTTGACTTCGCCGGCGCGCGTCATGACGACGAAACGCCCCGCCGTGTCCCCGCGCGGGGGCAACAGGGAAAAGGCGCCAATATCCGCCGCGGGATAAACGGAAACGACAAACTGGTCGGAAGCCTTGGCGAAATGATAAAACGCCTTTGCCGACAGCGCGACGTAGGCGGGATCGGCCGCCGTTCCGAATTTCATTTTCAAAACGGTCTGTTCGCCCTGCGTCACGTCCGCCAGCACGGCGCGGACGACGTTCGGAATTTCGTCGGGGGTTTGCGCCGCGCCGATAATCAGCGATTTCATTTCGTCGGCGGAAATCGTTTCGCGCGCCGGTATGGATTTTTCCGCTTTTCCGGCGTTAAGTTCGTTCGCCTTGTCTTTGACTTCATTGACTTTTTGTTTCGCTTTTTCGGTCAAATCCTTCATGTCGATGTTTTTGGCTTTTTCAGCCAGACCGCCCAAAAAGCCCGTCAGTTTTTTACCGACTTCCTGCGCCTTTGCGGCGGCTTCCGCTTTCAGCTGTTCCGGTGTTTTAGGTGCTTCTTCCGTCATAAAAAAATCTCCCGATAAAAAAACAAAAACTGTCGAATTGTGGCACGTTTTCAAACTCTCTTCAAGAGAGGAATGGGACGACGAACGAAAAACAGCTTTAACTTTGTTGTTTATCCTATTGAAACAAATATAAAAATAAAAACAAAGAAACTTTTGCATAAACCCTTGATTTTTCCGGTCAAATCGGACAAAATGCACGGGTTGCGGACGGATGGCAGAGCGGTTGAATGCACCGGTCTTGAAAACCGGCGACTCTTTGCGGAGTTCGTGAGTTCGAATCTCACTCCGTCCGCCATACAAAAAAATCCCCTAAAAAGGGGATTTTTTTTGTATGAAGACAAGAGAAGCGTGAGATGAGAACTCACGAAAGCGAGTTCGGTCGCCGCGCAGGCGACGACGCGCAGGACGAAACGTCCGAGCGTCCCCTTTAAGGGGTGAGCGAAGCGAACAACCTCACTCCGTCCACCATACAAAACAATCCCCGAAAAGGGGAGCTTTTTGTATGAAAACAAAGGATTACAACTCGATCCGGACCCAAGTGAACAGAACGTTGAACATATTATAGGGACCGGGAATGTACGTCGTTTGCAGCGAAAACTTTTTATACTGCATGCCGAAAATCGGCAACGGAACAGGAATGGGCAGATAATTGTAATCGTCCCTGAACGTCACCCCCAGCGTGTACCCCGCGCCGACGGAAAAGTTCTTTTCCCGATCGAAATAATAGTTCCATTGACGCATATAGCCGAAAATCGGTTCGACTTTGCTGTGGGAATCGCTGAACGCCATGAAATACAGCCCGCGCATAACGTCGTCTTCGTAAATATGTTTCCCGATTCCCAATCCCCACGGCTTTTCGTTGTAGGAATCCGTCTTTTTCTTGTCGTACATTTCCCGATTGTGCCAAGTGTTCACGGGAACGTACAAATCCCAGTTTTCCGACGCCCAGATTTTGCGGATATCCTGTTCCAGAAAATCCAACGTTTTATTTTCGGGCTGTTCGGCGGCGAAAACGGGAAAGGCGAAAACGATTCCCGATACAGCCGCCAATATTTTCAAATGACGCGTTTTCACCTTTGTTTTCCTTAAAATTTATTGATTTTCGGAAAACCGACCGGCGGCATTTTGCCGATTTGGGCGCGGTGTCCCGTCCAGCCGACCAGATTTGTTTCAATTCTGGTGCCGCCGCCGCACGGATAAGCCAAGCCGTCGGCTTTGTTGAACAATTTAATGTCGGACAAGGACACGCCTTCGGGATATTTCTGGATAAAGACGCCCTGCCCGCGCGTCATTTCGGGAATTTCGCTTAAATCGAAAATCAGCAGTTTGCGGTTGTCGCCGATGACGGCGACCGCGTCGCCCGCGACGGGAATGGACAGGAACGCCTTGTCCCCGCCGTTCAAGTTCAAAACGATTCTGCCGTTTCTGGTTTGCGCGACCAGATCGTCCTCTTTGACGATAAAGCCTTTGCCTTTTTTGGAAACGATCAGGCGTTTTTCGCCGGAGCGGAAAACCGTCATGGAAACGATTTCGTCCTCTTCGGGCAAATCGACGGACAGGCGCAAGGGTTCGCCGAACCCGCGTCCGCGCGGCAGTTTGTCGCCCGCCAGCGTGTAATAGCGCCCGTTCGTCGCGAACAGCAGGATTTTATCCGTCGTTTGAGCCTGAACGGCGAATTGCAGACTGTCGCCTTCTTTGAATTTGATGTCGTCGTCGGGCTGGATATGCCCTTTGGCGGCGCGGATCCAGCCTTTTTCGGACAAGATGACGGTGATCGGTTCGCGTTCGATAAAAGCTTCGATCGGAATTTCGACTTCATGCGGCGCGTCGGAAATGACGGTGCGGCGTTTGCCCAAAGCGGTGGACTGTCCGAATTTCTTTTTCATCGCGGCGATTTCGCCGGAAATTTCCTTCCAGCGCAAAGCCTCGTCCGCCAGCAAAGCCTCCAACTTCGCCTTTTCGGCGGCAAGTTCGTCGTGTTCCGTTTTGATTTGCATCTCCTCCAATTTGCGCAGGGAACGCAAACGCATGTTCAAAATCGCGTCGGCTTGGATTTCGGTCAGCTTGAACGCCCGCATCAAAGCGGCTTTGGCGTCGTCCTCCTCGCGAATGATGCGGATCACCTCGTCCAAATTCAGATAAGCGACAAGGAAACCCTCCAACACTTCCATACGGTGGTTGATTTTGTCCAGACGCGTGTTCGAACGGCGGATCAAAACGTCCTGCCGGTGATCCAGAAAAGCCTGCAAAACCTGTTTCAAATCCATGACGCGCGGCACGCCGTCCTTGTCCAGCACGTTCATGTTCATATTGAAATTCACCTGCATGTCCGTCAGGCGGAACAGATGCGCCATCAGCTGTTCGGGTTCGATGTTGCGGTTTTTCGGTTCCAGCACGATGCGAACGTTTTCCGCCGATTCGTCGCGAATGTCGGCAAGAAAAGGCAGTTTCTTTTCCAGCAGCAGCTTGGCGATTTTGGTGATCAGTTCGGACTTTTTGACCATATAGGGGATTTCGGTCACGATGATCTGGTACATGCCGTGCGACAGCTCGTCCTTTTCCCATTTGGCGCGCAACCGCATCGCCCCGCGCCCCGTCTGATAGGTTTTCAAAATGCTCTCGGCGCTTTCGACGATTTCGCCGCCCGTCGGAAAGTCGGGACCGCGCACGAATTTCATCAAATCGGCGACGGAACAGTCGGGCTTTTTAATCAACAGCTGCAACGCGTCAGCCAGCTCGCCGACGTTGTGGGGCGGCACGTTGGTCGCCATGCCGACGGCGATCCCCGCCGACCCGTTCGCCAGCAGGTTCGGAAAGGCGCACGGCATCACGACGGGTTCGATGTCTTCGCCGGAATAAGTCGGACGGAAATCGACCGTTCCGTCGTTCAGCCCGTCCATGACGGCTTCGGCGACTTCGGTCAGGCGCGCTTCGGTGTAACGCATGGCGGCGGCGCTGTCCCCGTCGATGTTGCCGAAGTTCCCCTGCCCTTCGACCAGCGGATAGCGCACGGCGAAATCCTGCGCCAGACGCACCATCGTTTCATAAACCGCCGTGTCGCCGTGCGGGTGGTATTTACCGATGACGTCGCCGACGACGCGGGCGCATTTTTTAAAGCCCGAAGCGGGATCCAGATGCAAAGCGTTCATGGCGTACAGCAACCGGCGGTGAACGGGTTTCAGCCCGTCGCGCACGTCGGGCAGCGAACGGGAAACGATCGTCGACATCGCGTAAGCGAGGTATCGTTCTCCGAGGGCTTCCGCCATTTTGGTTTCTTTAATCTGTTCAATCTCGTTCATTTCAAACACCTGAAAAACTTTAAATCGCGTCGGACAGGCGTTCGATCAAACGCCCGCGGACGGCGGGGATAGTGCAGTCTAGCGTTTTTAGGGCGTGATTTTCAAGGAAAAATCCCGTCAATTTTAAAGCTTTTTTAATTTCTTCAACGCTTTCGGCGCGCGTTTCGCCGTCAAGCAAAAAAGCCGGCAAATCCAGCAGACGGTCGCGCCACGGCGCCCCAGCCGCCCTGCTGACGGCGCGTCCCGATTTCGGCGAAACGTAAATCAGGTCTTCGCGCGATCCGGTCGCGGCACAGGCGGACAAATCCAGCCCGAACCCGATTGTTTTCAGCAGTTCGACCTCCCAGCGCGCATAGCGTTCCGCCCACCCGTCAAAGGGCAGCAGAGCGATTTGCTCCAGCGTTTTTCGGAAAAAATCGGGGACGCTTTCACGTTCCGGCAACAGGGAACACATCGCGCACACGCACGACAAAGCCGTCAGCCGCGACGCGTCGTCCAGCACGGCGGCGGCGTAGGATCTCGCCAATTCGGCTTTGACCGTGCCGAGATGTTCTTCCAATCTGGCATGCCAGTCGATTTGAACCAGATTGCCGATCTGAAGCGTCCCCGCCCTGTTTTTGGAAAACGCTCCTTTGCATAATCCGCCGTGCCGCCCGTGATCCTGCGTCAGAAAAGTCGCGACGGCGTCGCGTTCGGCGAATTTCACGACATTGACGACAATCGCGTTGTCCGACCATTCAGGCATTGAAATCCAATCCCCAGGAACGGTAGTGTTCGGGGTTGTCTTCCCATTTTTCGCGGACTTTGACGAATAAAAACAGATGAACGCGACAGTCGAACATCTTTTCCAGTTCCGTTCTGGACTGCGTTCCGATCTTTTTGATCATTGATCCGTTTTTGCCGATGACGATCTGCTTTTGATTGTTCTTTTCGACGTAAATCGTCTGATTGATCTTCACCGCGCCGTTTTCTTCGGAAAACGAGTCCGTCTGAACCGTGCTGACATACGGCAGTTCCTGATTCAGATTCATATACAGCTTTTCGCGCGTGATTTCAGCCGCCAGCAGTTTGTCGGGCAAATCGGACACCTGATCGGCGGGAAACATAAACGGTCCCGCGGGCATTTCCGACATCAGACGCCGTTCCAAAACGTCGACGCCGTCGCCGGTCACCGCGGAAACCGCAAAGGTTTCGGAAAAAGAATACAACTCGTTTAATTTTAAGGACAATTCCGCCAGTTTGGCGTGTTTCACCAAATCCGTCTTGTTTAAAACCAGATCGGCTTTCAGCTTGTTCTTTTTTACGGATTCGACGATCGACCGCGTGTCGTCGTCCAGTCCGCGCCGCGCGTCGACCAACAGCAGGCATTTGTCCGAATATTCGGCGTCCTGCCACGCCGCCGCGACCATCGCGCGGTCCAGCCGGCGTTTGGGCTTGAATATCCCCGGCGTGTCGATTAAAACGATTTCGCAGTCGCCTTTGACCACTATGCCGCGCACCCGCGAACGGGTCGTCTGGACTTTGGGCGAAACGATCGACACTTTCGCGCCGACCATATAGTTCACCAGCGTCGATTTTCCCGCGTTCGGCGCGCCCAGCAGCGTCACGAACCCGCAACGTTCCTCAGCCATTTTTTGCCACCCTTTCCAACAATTCCGCCGCGGCGGTCTGCGACGCCTCGCGTTTGGAAGCCCCCTTCGCCTCGGCGGGAGGGTATCCTTCGACGGCGACCCGCATCACAAACACGGGGGCGTGGGCGGGACCCGTCCTGTCCAATTCCGTATAAACCGGCAAAGGCAGTTTTTTCGCCTGCGTCCATTCCTGCAATTTCGTTTTGGAATCGACGGGCGGAACCTGATAGCGTTTCATCGGTTCAGTCCAGTATTTCGCGACGAAAGCGCGCGCGACGTCGAAACCGCCGTCCAGATACAGGGCGGCGATGACGGCTTCGCACACGTCGGACAGGACGGCTTTGGTCAATTCGGGCTTGTTTTTCGGTTCAGCCAGAATCAAATACCTGTCGAAACGCAGATCCCGCGCGATGTCCGCCAAAGTTTCCGCCCGCGTCAAATCGACGAACCGGCGCGCCATGTCGCCTTCGGGTTCGCGCGGATAGTTGGTGAACAGCATTTCGGCGACGCTGACGCCCAGAACGCGGTCGCCCAGAAACTCCAACCGCTCATAACCCGAGAAGTGTTTGCTGAACCCCAGCGTCAAAGCCTGCTTCAACAGCTTTTTGTCTTGAAAGGAATGTCCCAAAACGGGATACAGATCGGCGCAGTCGGACATTATTCGATTCCGTTGAACAGACGCGACCAGCGCACAGCCATCGGCCATTTCCAAATCTGCCACCACGCCGCCGATCCGTCGTTGGAGAAGAACAGAAACTTCGCCCGACCGACCAGATTGTTTTTGGGGACGAAACCGACCTTGACCGAACGGCTGTCCAGCGAATTGTCGCGGTTGTCGCCCATCATGAAAAAGTGGTCTTCCGGCACGGTGAACTCCACGGTGTTGTCGAACGGCGCGTCGTCGGAAATTTCCAAAACGGGGTGTTTGACGCCTTCGGGCAGTGTTTCTATGTATTTTTCAAACCGCAAAGCCTTTCCGCGCGGGTCGCGCATGACGTATTCGCCCGCGCTTTGACGGTCGACCATGTCCCCGTTGATGTACAAACGCCCTTCCCTGACCTGAATCCTGTCCCCCGGCAAACCGATCAGGCGTTTGATGTAATCGGTTTTATTGTCGGACGGCATTTTGAACACGATCACGTCGCCGCGTTTCGGCTCCGTGTAAAAAATCCTGTTTTTGATCAAAGGCAGGCTCAGCGGCAGGGAATGACGGCTGTATCCGTACGACATTTTGGACACGAACAGGTAGTCGCCAACCAGCAGCGTGGGGATCATCGACCCCGACGGAATGCTGAACGGTTCCGCAAAGAAAGTGCGGACGAACAGCGCGATGACAACGGCGTAGACGACCGTTTTCGTCGTTTCCCAAAAGCCGCCCTGCGTATTTTTTTCTTCCATTGCTCTATCCTTTTGTTTGCGCGCTGATGACGACGAAAGCCGAAGCGTACGGGTATTCGTCCGTCAGGGACACGTCTATTTTGGCAATATGCCCCGCGGGCGTCAAATCCCGCAACCGTTTCAAAG
>DJRZ01000043.1:15119-16246 GCA_002440235.1 Alphaproteobacteria bacterium UBA6347 | reverse complement strand
CTTTGCCGCCCGAAGAGGAGGAAGACGCCGAATTGCCGCCGGACGGGGACGAGGTTGAAAATTCCGACGATTTCGCGGACGGCGAAACGGAAACGCCCGTCGGCGAAAACGCGCCCGCTCCGTCCGCCGGAGAGGAAAGCGCGGAACCCGTCGAATCCGCGGAACAGTCCGCCGCCGAAGCGGAAAAATCCTTTGACTACGACACGGACGCGGTTGACGCGGACGCGCCGTCCGACGGGGAAGAGGAAAAGTTTTCGTACGACTTCCCCGATCCCGCGCCGTTTGCCGCCGCGACCGCCGACGATCTGGAAAATTTGTCCGAAACGGAACGGCGGGACGAACCCGAAGTCCTTTCCGGCGAAAACGCCGCTCCCGCCGCGCCCGCGACGGCGCCGGATCTGGAAAGCGTCGCCGAACCGGACGAACCCGCCGGCGAAACGGCGAAACGCTTTCCCTCTTTCGCTCTGCCGTCGTTTCTGCGGCTGGACGGGGGCGTTTCGACGTTGCCGTTGAAAACCGCGCTGGCGTCGTCGGCGTCCTACGTCGCCGGCGTCGTGTCGCGTTTCAAACCGCGCGCCGCCGCCGAACCGGCTTTGCCGCCCGATCACGTCGTCGTGTCTTTTTCCAACGACGCGGACGACCCTTATTTCAAAGGATAATGTTGATTTCGCGAACAAAAACATAATATAAAGGAAAAAGGACTCCAACCGCGGAAAAAAATATGGCTGAAAAAGAAATCCCCGAAGCTTTGTCGTCGCTGTTCGATGCCGTTCTGGCGTATCAGGATACGCAGGACGGTCTGGGACGCGTGCGCGCGGTCGGACAGGCGGTTTTCGGCGCGGGGTGGCGCGAGAAAATCCCCGAAATCGTCAAGGACGCGCCCGACAGCCTTAAAGCCAAGGTCAAAACGAACATCGACCGCGCCCTGACCTATGAACGGGCGGGAAACGTCTGGGCGGAGGTGTCGCGCATGCTGGATCCCCGCCGCGCCATCGACCCCGCGCAGGTGCGCGCGAAGTTGCCCGAAATGCAGAAATGGCTGTCCATTTTCGGCAAGGCGGGACAGGATCTGATCGCGAAGCTTCAATCCAAAATCGCGCAAGCCGAGGCGGGCGCGGTCACGTCCG
>DJRZ01000043.1:0-15054 GCA_002440235.1 Alphaproteobacteria bacterium UBA6347 | reverse complement strand
GACCATTTCATGCGGCTGAAAACCTATTACGACCAGACGATTTCCAGAACCAGCGCGCGGTGCGTCCATCTGGGCGGACTGGAATTAAGCCAGTATCCCTATTTCGGCTACATTCTGGATCTGCTGGACGAAATTCTGACGTTCGGCATGGAAATCCTGACCCCGCCCTACGCCAAAATCATTCAAGAACGCTACAAGGGCGGCGAACCCGCCCTGAAAAAGATCCTGCGCGAATTTAAAAACGAATTCGACAGCAACGCGCCGCCCGAAATGCTCGCCGACGAAGGCGATTCCGTCGACGACGTGAAAAACAAGCTGGGATCCCTCGCCGACGCCAACGAAGACGAAGGCGACATCGGTCCCGCCCCCGACGGTTTCGAATCGCCCGATTCGGCGCCGGCGTCTTCCGCGGGAACGCCCGCCGGCGGCGGTTCCGTCCCGCAACAAGGAAATTAGGTTGAAATGTTTTCCGGTTTTAATGTGAAAAAAACTTTGGTTTTTGCCGTCGCGGCGCTGGGGGCGGTTTTGTCCGCCGCGTGCCGGGGCGATATCCGCGCGGGGCGTCCCATTGTTCAAAATCTGCGCCCGACCGCTTTGCCGACCGAACCCAAAACGACGCGCGCGGCTGAAATGATCAGTCTGGAATCGCCGATGCGCTGCACCGTGCGCGACACTCAGCACAACATCAGCACGATCATTCCGTTCAAGCAGGAGGCGTTCAAACTGGAACGCGCCGAAAAAAGCGCCTCCCTGCCGCGCTACGAAGTCACGGGCTTTTCCTTTGACGGGCAGTCGGCGGAACGCGTTTTCACCAAACTGCTGGGCGAAACGAAAATCAAAGTCGTCGCGCAGGGCGGACCTTTCCCCGAACTGGCGGCTGAAAACATCACGGGCGAACTGTCCGAAGTCATGGACATGATCGCGACCGCCGCCGAAGTGTACTACCGCTACGACGATCGGGAAAAAGTCCTGACCGTCAGCCGCGAGGTCGCCTGGAACCTGAACGTTCCCGACAAACGCGAGGTCATGATCGCCGTGCTGGATTCCCTGCGCGGCGCGGGCATGCACGACTTGACCGTCAACTGGGAGGACAGCGTCGTTTCCTTCAACGGCGACAAAAAAGCCGAAGACAAAGTCCGCAAACTGATCGAACTGTTCGACACCGAACCGAAGCTGATCGTTTTCAACGCGCGGATTTTGCGCGTCAAACCCTATGACGTGTCAAAGGAAATCAACTGGCAGGATTTGATTCCGACGTTCGGCAAGGACAAAATCAAATTCATGCTCAAAGGCGTTTTGGGGCGCGCTCTGGTCACGGATTACAGCATCAATCCGGTCAGTCTGGTGAATTTCCTGAAATCGCGCGGATCGGTCACGCAGGTGTCCGAAGGCATGTTCATCGCCGCCAACAAATGGCGCGCGCGTTTCGACGTCGGACGCTGCGGCGTCATGTCCATGCCCGAAGCCCAGCTGTCGATCATGGCGCAAACCGAATTGTACGGCACGCGCCGCATGAACACCGACGTCACGCTGGATTCCGACGGGGGCGAAATCACCGCTTTCAACGCCAAAAACAAACTGGGCGACAATATCGTTCTGCTGGGGATTCCCTCCGCTTCGTTCAGCGATTCGCTGAAAGGGTACGAAACGGTCGTCATTCTGACGCCGAACATCATTCAGCTGGTTAAAGAGTTCAACTAGGAGGTCACGATGGCAGATCAACCGCAACGTCCGCCTTATCCGCAATATCCGCAGCCGCCGTATCCCGCGCAGGGAACGCAGGGCGCGATGCCGCGTCCGCCCGTCATGCCGCCGCACCCGCCCGTCGGCGTGAAAATGCCCGCGGGGGTGAAGATGCCGCCGCGTCCGATGGGCTATCCGATGCCCGCGGGGGTGAAGATGCCGCCGCGTCCGATGGCGACCGCGCCCGTTCCGCCCGCCATGCCGCCCGCGCCCGTCCCCGCCGCCGATTCGATCGATGAAATGTGGGACGCCGAACCCGCCGCGAACGAACCCGTCGTCGACGAAAACGGCTTTATCGACGACCTGCCGCCCGACGACGACGCCGAACCCGCGCCCGCGGAGGAGCCGGCGCAGGAATCGGGGCAGTACGACGAAAACATGGCGTCCGATTTGGGACTGCCGCCCGCGTTCGTGAAAACGAAATTCCTGCTGCCGATGTTTCTGATCGTGTTTCTGATCGGCGCCGCCGCCGGATTCTTTTACACTCAACTGCAGGACGCGCCCGAAGAGGAACTGCCCGGCGTCGTTCAGAACGCCGAAATCCCGAAGGGACGCCCCCGTTGCGGCATCGCGCAAAAAGGGCAGGGCTGCGTGCTGTATCTGATGAACGCGCAGCGCCGCGAAATCGAAGCCAAGGAATTTTTCACGATGGCGTCGGACATTCTGGGCGTTCCCCGATTCCAGATCGAAACGTCGAACATTCGCTACGCGCCGACCCGCGTTCCGCCCGGCTACATCGCGCTGATCAACGTGCCGCCCGTGCAGTGAAAAAACGGCGGCGCGCCGTCGATTGTTTGCGAAAAAAGAAACTTTTTCAGGGGGATTTTCCACGCGGAAAATCCCCTTTAACCGTATGAAAACAAGCAATTCGGGGGATTCGGGCGGAAAAATCGTTTTTTGTCGAAAATTTTTGTAAAATTTTGAAAAAGTCGTTGCAAATTTTCAAAAGCGGGTGTTAATATGTGTTTAACAGACTTGAAGGGAAAAGTCTAGAAACAGGAGAATAAGTATGGCTTTACGTTGGAAAGATTACTGCGACATCGCTGACGCGTTGAACGAAGCTTATCCCGATATGGCTTTGACCGACATGCCCGACGGGGAATTGATCCGTCTGGTGAAATCTTTGCCCGATTTCGCGGACGACGCCGAACCCGATGAAACGGTTTTGAGCGCGATCTGGAATCGCTGGGTCTATGTCGCGTATCCCGAAGGTTAACAATTTTTAGTAGAAAGGTGCAGTTATGGCTGAAAAAAGAACAGAGTTCGAATCGCTCGGCGGAAATAATCTGGACGGTATCGGCGGAAACGCCAAAAAAATCACTTACACCGCCGACGACGGAACCAAAAAGTCGATTCAGATCGACTGCGGCATGAAGTTTTCCGAAAAAGCCTTGACGGGCGTCGACAACTACATTGCTCCGTTGGAATGCGACGATTTGCTGATCACGCACGCGCACGCCGACCATATCGCGGGGATTATCCACCACATTCAGATGAACCCCGAAAAACCGCTGAACATTTACGCCGACAAGTTCACGCATCAGTTCATGTTCGCCGAAATGACCAAGCAGGGACTGCCGCTGGACAACATGCCGAAATTCCATGACGTCAAAGACGGCGAAAAATTCATGGTCAACGGATTCGAAGTCGAACCCGTCCCCGTGACGCACTCCGCCCCCGGCGCGATCGCGTTCGTCGTCGAATCCCCCGACGGCACCCGCATGATGGACATGGGCGATTTCAAAACGACCAAAGCCGAACTGGGCAAGGGCTGGGACGACAAGCGCATCGCCGAAGTCTTCGCCAAAGGCGTCGACGTCTGCTTCTGCGACTCCACGTCCACGACGTCCAAGGAAGTCACCCCGTCCTATGACGCCGTGACCAAGGGATTCAAGAAAATCCTGTACGACAATCCCGACGCGCAGATGATGGTCGGCACGATCGCCCGTTCCGCCCAGCAGATGATGGCCGACGTGATCGCGGTCGCCGAATACGCCAAGGAAACGGGAACGAAACCCCGCACGTTCATCTTGGACGGCGCTTCGCTGGTGCAGGTCAACAACTGCCTGAACAAATCGGACATGAGCATGACCAAGGCGTGCTACGAACGCACGGGCGTCCGCGTCAACATCGTCGACGCGAAATCCCCCGAAGCCCGCAACGTCCCGCCGCGCGAACGCATCTATATGGTGACCGGCACGCAGGGCGAGGAAATGGCGTCGATGGCGCGCGTTTCCCGCGGCGAAAACAGAAATATCCGTCCGTCCAGATCCTGCCCGAACCTGTGCGTCAACCAGCAGGCGGTCATTCCGTCCGGCGACAATCAGGCGATCGTCGACGAAATGATGGGCGCTTTGCGCGCGCAGGGTTGGAAAACGATGATCCCCGAACGCGGCGCTCCGTTCGTCGAAGGCGAAACCTACTACGTTTCGGGTCACGGTCGCGCCGGCGATATGGAAAAGGTCGCCGATCTTGCCGCCGCCAACCAGCCCAAGGATCGCCCCTGCACGTTCATCGGCATTCACGGCGATGAAAAACAGACGCAGGCGACCGAGGAAATCTTCAAGGGCAAAGGTCAGAAGGTCGACCACATCACGAACGCGCAGAAGGTCGTCGTGTCCAAGGGATCCGTTCAGGTTTCCCCGACGATCGGCAAAGCGTCCCGCATCGCGGTCATCGACCAGAACGACGACTTTATGAACCCCGATTTCAAATACATCAAACAGGCTTACAACCCTGTCGCGAAGAAATGGGAAGACGTCAAGGAAATCGAATACAAGAAATTGCTGGTTTCCAAGAAAGACCGTGAAGACGCCAGAGGCGGAAAGGGTGGTCGCCGCGGCGGCAGAAAAGGACATCGCCGCGAAATGTCCCCGCAGATGATGCAGAAAATGGCGCAGAAAACGCGCTGATCCGCAAAGGAACGAAAAGAGCGTCGCAAGACGCTCTTTTCTTTTCGCCTTTTTTTTGATTTAATAAATACGGAACGGAGGCGGAGGGCTGAAATGGAGCTGACGGAAAAAGACATCAAAATGATTTCCAAATTCGGAACGCCCGTCGTCAGCGAAACGAAACGCTATATCATCGAATTAAAGGGATTGACCGAACCGCTGGAATTTGAAAACCCCAAGGACGCGGGGACGAAATACGGCAAACAGCGTTTAAAGGGCGACGGCAACGATATTTTGCTGTTGAACGGACTGACGCCGAATCAGGTCAAGATCATGAACCGCTATCTGGCGACGTTCGAATCCGAAAACGCCACCCCCGCCGAACAGATGAAAACGCGCGACGTCAAACGCATGCTGGATTTTTTAAAGCGGGCGGGTTTTGACGACAGATACTGTTCCGATCAATCTTACAAACGCCGCGCTTTCGTGCCGCCCGGTCGCATGTACCGCCGCCGCGCCCAGCCGTGCAGGGCGGTTGTCGTTCCCGTCGGAACGACCTACGCCGACGGCGTGAAGACCCAGCGCGCGAACGTCGACGGCGCGCTGTTCATCGTCGATTCGAACGGGACGGGGCGCATCACCAACGTGCCGGCGGATTACCGCGCCGTTAAAGACGGCGTCAAGGTCGCGACCTACGCCGACGTTGTCGCGGCGTCGCGCGCCCGGCTGAGCCGCGCCTTTGAAAAATAGGGGAAAAACGCAATGCAAATCGGAAAATTCGTTTTAAACTTCGTCGCTATTTTCGCGCTGTTGTTTTTTATCGTGTGGGCGGGAACGGCGTTCGACAACGAAATGACGTTTTCATGGTATTCGTACACGATCGTCGGGGTGCTGAGCTTTTTCTACGCGTGGACGAAAAGCGTCAATTTAAATCAGATCTCGACGCCCGCCGAACAGCCGCGCCATCACGCCGCGCATCACCACGCCCCCGCCGGACAGGGCGGACATGCGCACCACGTTGTCCGTCACGACGCGGAACGCCCGCAATAATCACCCGTTCCACGACCGGCGGATTTTGGCGGTCAGCTTTTGCGCGCCGCCGCGGTTTAAATGATCGCAGTCGGTGAAATCGGCGTCCGTGAAATCGGAATCGTTTAGGTAATTCAGATACCGGACTTTCCCGTCGTATTTTTTCAACAGGTTTTCCAGTTTTTCAAACGGTTTCGCGTCCGCGGGCATGAACGACAGGTAATCCGCGCGGACGGGCGCGACGACGATCGTCAGATCCAGCCCCTCCGCCAAAACGGACCGAATGATCCGTTCGACGAACGCGGTCTGATTGCTGCCGCGGAACGCGCCTTTCAAATGTTTTTCGACGCGTATTTTGACGCTTTCGGGAGAAGGGTCGTGCGCCGGAAACGGAAAGGGATACGGGTCGTTGAAATCGGGTGTTTTGACTTCGTAGGGCGCGAATTTCGGACACAGGTCAATTTGTTTGTCCGCGTAAAACACGGGATTTTTCGGCGGAATGCCGAAATATTGCATGTATTTGGCGGATTCTTCCAAAAACATGGAGCGTTCTTCTTCGTTTCCGTCGGAAAAATCGGAATAAAACAGGACGACCCGCTTTAAATTCGGAAACATCAGCAGACTTTTCATATACAACTGGTAGGAATAATACAGGTCTTGGGACGCGATGCCGAAATTGACATCCCGCGGCGTTTCGTAAAACCCGCATTCGGCGTGCGACGATCCGACGACCAGCGTTTCGATTTGCGGCGCCAGCATCGCGGTCTTTTTGGCCTTGAAATAGAAATGCTTGTCAAAACCGCCGTGCAGCCGTTTCCGGATTCGGCGGGACGGAACAAAGCAACACAACAGCTTTAACAGTTTTTTATGCAACTTGTAATTCATAACGCCTCGATTTTAATGATTTTTTCCAGTCTACCCCCCCCCCCCTAAAAATCAAGTAAAATCAAAAGGAAAGGCGTCTCGTCCGTTTTTTCTTGTAATCGGCGGGCGACGCACTAAAATAAATAAAATTCTTTATTTTCAAGGAGCTTTTCCATGACCGCAAAAATCGCCTCCAGCATTCTTTCCGCCGATTTCGCCACATTGGGCGCGGACGTCAAAGCCGTCGCCGACGCCGGCGCGGATTACATTCACATCGACGTCATGGACGGGCATTTCGTGCCGAACATCACGTTCGGTCCCGCGGTCGTCAAGGCGATCCGCCCCTTTACGGACAAAGTGTTCGACGTGCATCTGATGATTGAACCCGTCACGCCGTACATCGAATCTTTCGCCAAAGCGGGCGCGGACATCATCACCGTCCACGCCGAGGCGGACAAACACCTCGACCGGCTGATTCAGCACATCAAATCTTTCGGCGTCAAGGCGGGCGTCGCGCTGAATCCGTCGACCCCCGAAAGCGTTCTGGAATACGTTTTGGACAAGATCGACCTGGTTTTGGTGATGACGGTCAACCCCGGATTCGGCGGGCAGAGCTTTATTCCCGCGCAGTTGAAAAAAATGGAACGCGTCAAAAAAATGATCGGCGACCGTCCCGTCGAACTGGAAGTCGACGGCGGCGTCAACCCCGAAACGGCGAAGCTGTGCCGCGCGGCGGGGGCGGACGTTTTGGTCGCCGGCAGCGCCGTTTTCGGATCGAAAGATTACGCCGCGAATATCCGCGCGCTGAAAGCGTAACGGAATCGTCACACACGCGCCGACCGCTTTCGGCTATACTGGACGCCACAACCGAAGGATTGCCCATGACCGACAAAATCATGATCGTTGAGGACGAGGAAGACATCGTCACCCTGTTGCGCTACAATTTGGAAAAAGAGGGGTTTGAAACCGAAGCCGTCACCGACGGGGCAAAGGCGTTCAACGCGATCAAAGTCTGGCGTCCGACGCTGATTCTGCTGGACTGGATGCTGCCGGGGATCAGCGGCGTCGATATCTGCAAACTGGTGCGCTACGACAACGATTTGCGCGGCGTGCCGATCATCATGCTGACCGCGCGCGGCGAGGAAGCCGACAAAATCAAAGGGCTGACGATCGGCGCGGACGACTATATGACGAAACCGTTTTCCGTTCCCGAGCTGGTCGCGCGGATCCGCGCTTTGCTGCGCCGCGCCCAGCCCGTGAAAACCAAAGGCGAACTGGTGTTCGAAGACGTCAAAATGGATCTGGCGACCTGCCGCGTCTTCCGCGGCGACCGGTTCGTGCATCTGGGACCGACGGAATTCCGCCTGTTGCAGTTTTTGATGGAACGGCCGCATCACGTTTTTCCGCGCGAAGAATTGCTGAAAGCCGTCTGGGGCGCGGACATTCACGTTGAACTGCGCACGGTCGACGTGCATATCCGCCGTTTGCGCAAAGCGATGAACGAAGGCGGCGAACCCGACCTGATCCGCACGGTGCGCGCGGCGGGCTATTCGATCGATTCCGGATCGCCCGACGGCGAAACCGATCCCGACGCCGACGTCTGATTCCGTCAAAAATCCCCGCCCCCGAATGATTTTTCCGTTGACAAAAAAGGCGGGGAAAACCAATATGCCTTTCAGTTATCTTTTATTCAAAGGGACTTATTTCATGCATACCTATCGTTCGCATACCTGCGGTCAGCTCCGCGCCGCAGACGCGGGAAAACAGGCGCGCTTGTCCGGTTGGATTCACCGCAAACGCGACCACGGAAACCTTGTGTTCATCGACTTGCGCGACCATTACGGCATCACGCAATGCGTCGTCGACATTTCCAGCCCCGTTTTCAAAGTCGTTGAAAAATGCCGCCCCGAAAGCGTCATCTGCGTCACGGGCGACGTCGTGATCCGCGCCGAAGGAAACGCCAACCCCAACCTGCCGACCGGCGAAATCGAACTGGTCGTCAGGGAAGCCGAAGTGCTGGGCGAAGCCGACACCCTGCCTTTGCAGGTCGCCGCCGATTTCGAACAGCCCGAGGAAACGCGTCTGCGCTACCGTTTTCTGGACTTGCGCCGCGAAAAGCTGCACAAGAACATGCTGTTGCGTTCGAACGTCATCGCGTCCTGCCGCCGCCGCATGATCGAACAGGGATTCGTCGAATACCAGACCCCGATCTTGACCGCGTCCAGCCCCGAAGGCGCGCGCGACTTTCTGGTTCCGTCCCGTCTGCACCCCGGTCAGTTCTACGCTTTGCCGCAGGCGCCGCAGCAGTTTAAACAGCTGTTGATGGTGTCCGGTTTCGACCGTTATTTCCAAATCGCCCCGTGCTTCCGCGACGAAGACAGCCGCGCCGACCGTTCCCCCGGCGAATTCTATCAGCTGGACTTTGAAATGGCGTTCGTGACGCAGGAAGACGTCTTCGCCGCGATCGAACCCGTTTTGCAGGGCGTGTTCGAGGAATTCGCGAACGGTCGCAAAGTCACTCCGGCGCCGTTCCCGCGCATTCCGTATGCGGAATCCATGCTGAAATACGGTTCGGACAAGCCCGATTTGCGCAACCCGCTGGTGATTTGCGACGTGACCGACATCTTTACGGGTTCGGGGTTCGGCATTTTCGCCAACGCGATCGAACGCGGCGCCGTCGTGCGCGCGATTCCCGCCCCCGGCGCGGCGGCGAAACCCCGCAGCTGGTTTGACAAGATGAACGGCTGGGCGCACGAAATCGGACTGCCCGGCATCGGATTCATCACCTACACGACCGAAGGCGCGAAAGGCGCGATCGCCAAAAATTTGGACGAAGACCGCATCAACGCGCTGAAAGCCGCCGCGGGCGTCAAAGACGGCGATTCGATCTTCTTTGTCTGCGAAAAGAAAGGCAAAGTCGAAAAATTCGCGGGTCTGGCGCGCATGAAGGTCGGCGAACAGCTGGATCTGATGGAAAAAGACGTGTTCAAATTCTGCTGGATCACCGATTTCCCGATGTTCGAACTGGACGAGGAAACGAACAAAATCATTTTCTCGCACAATCCGTTTTCGATGCCGCAGGGCGGAATGGACGCTTTGCTGAACAAAGATCCGCTGGAAATCAACGCCTATCAGTACGACATTGTTTGCAACGGCATCGAACTGTCTTCGGGCGCAATCCGCAACCACCGTCCGGACATCATGTACAAGGCGTTCGAAATCGCCGGTTACGGTCCCGAAGTCGTCGAACACAAATTCGGCGGCATGCTGAACGCGTTTAAATACGGGGCTCCTCCCCACGGCGGCGCCGCCCCCGGCATCGACCGCATGGTGATGTTGCTGGCGGACGAACCGAACATTCGCGAGGTCATTCTGTTCCCGATGAACGGCATGGCGCAGGATCTGATGATGCAGGCGCCGTGCGAAGTCACGCCGCAGCAGTTGAAAGAACTGCACATCAAGGTCGATATGCCGAAAACGGTTGAAAAGAAATAACCGCTTTCAACAAAAAAAATCCCCGCCCGCGTTTTCCGGACGGGGATTTTTCATTCCGCCGCCCGTTTTTTCAGGCGGTCGACGACGCTTTTTTCCGCCGCGCGAACGATGAGGGGCGTCAATTCGGTTTTTTCCTTTTTCAAATCGCGCAACCGCCGGACTTCTTCGTCCGTCAATCCGGCGGCGGATCGCACCGACGCCCAATCGACATAGCTGAAATTTCCCCGCCAGACGATGTCTGAAACGCGACCGGAAAACGTCGCCAGACGCGCGATGTCGTCGGCGGCTTCGCCGGCGTTTCGGGCGGTTGAGAATATTTTTTTCAATCCGGCGGCGGAAAACAGAGTCATTTCACGCAGAAAATCGATCGAAGCCGCCGCGTCGGGGGCGTTCCGCCGGATTTCACCGTATTTGTCGCGCGCGAAATCGCGGATCAGGGCGATTTCCGTCATTCGCGCGAAATCGGACCGGATATCCGATAGAACGTCGACGGACGGTTTGAATCGCGCGGGAACGGCTTTGTCCTTTCGATACCGCGTTTCCGAAACATACAGCCGGTCGTACAGTTTCGCGACCGTTTCGGCTGCTTCGGCTGGCGTTTTCCGGAACACGGCGGCGCGCAGATACGCGGGAAAGGATCGCGTCCATGGGAAAAACACGATGCCGTTTTCGGCGATTTCAATGTAAAACCGCCGGTCTTTCCGCCGCTTCGCGTAATTTTTGGCGATGAAGTCGCGGATTTTGTCCTGAACGACCGCAATTCGGGTCAGTTCGCGAACGGACGCGCCGCTTTTGTTTATGGCGGCGCCGACCGCCGCCGGCGACAGCCCCGTTTGCGCCGCAAGGTCGCGGATAAAGGCGCCGTCGATCGGTTTCTTCCGGTTTCGGGCGACCGCGTCGGATATGCGCCATTCGATCAGCGCGGCGTTGATGACGGAATCCGCCGTTTCTTTATCGTTTTTGCTCAGCAGGCGCAACTCGGCGACGGGACAATTCGGCAGAATTTGGCTCATAACGTCGATGCCGCCCGTTAACCGTCGGATTTCCCACAAGGTCGCGACCCTGTTCAACGCTTTGGTTTTATCGGCGGAAACGGCGTATTTCAGGGATTTTTCGGGAACGCCCGTCAGCTTTTTCAACAAAGCCGCCTTTTCGGCGTCGCCGGCGTTCCTTGCCAAAACGGACCGGATTTCATTAAACAGTTCGACGTCGTTCGCGACGGCGTTCGCCGCCCCGTCCGGCGTCCTTTGATTTTTGAACATTCGCCAGTTCAGATAGTATTTGGAAACGCCGGTCGCCTCGGAAACGAATTGCGAAAAGTATTCCTTTTGGAATCCGCTTGCGGTCGAATGGTATTTCAAAATCAGGTCGCGGATTTGAACGGACAGGGAATCGACGACCTGTCCGCCGCTTTTCCGCATGGCGACGAAATATTGCCGCGGTTCGTATTCGACGATCGTATAGGGCAGGACGCGCCGCGTCGCCGACAAGGGGAGTCCGGTCGCGAAAGCGGCTGGGAACGATGTTCCGGAACACGTCGAAAATCCCAGGGCGGTGTCGAGATCGTCCCCTTTGCCGCAGATTTTTTGAGCGTCCGTATGGTATTGCGATTTCAAATATCCGTCGACCCTTTTGTCCGACGATGTCGTAATAACGGTCTTCTTTTGCTTGAAATCGGGATTGACGGCGATTTCCGCGTCGTCATAGCCTTTCTTTTTCAAAACGACGCTCTCGTTTTCCAAATCGGACGGTCGCAGGCGGACGATCGCCGGCGTCGTGCCGACCATTTTCGAACCGATGTAAATGTCGGCGTTCGTATTCGCGCCGATGTGGACGGGAACGTACATATCCGTTATTTTCGCGCAGGCGGCGGTCAGAAAAGCCAGCGGCAGACAAAATTTTTTCATTTTTTTTCTCCCGCCCGTTCGGCGATTGCGTTCGCCGCGGCGTCGGGCGTCGGATTGGCGATGACGATTTTTTTGATTTGCCCTTCCGTCAGTCCCGTCATGCGGGAAACGGTCGCTAAAAACCGCGCCTCCTCTCCCATGACGAAATTCCCGAAATTGCCAACGATAAAGCGGCGCAACAGCCAGTCTTGCGCGCTCGTTTCGCCGGTTTCGGATTTCGTCATATAAACGTAGATCTGTTGCGGGGCGTATTCGGTAGCGCGGTAGGGCAAGGCGAAGCGCGTCGTTTCCGACGGCGCGACTGCGGCGAACGCGGTCGGATAGGAACTGCTGCCCAGCGTGACGCACGTTCCGTAAGACGTGCCAAAGTCGTACGGACCGCCGCCGGGTCTTTCCCCGCACCAGATGCCCATGCCGAACCGTTCGTCCGCCAGCAGAAATTCTTTCCGCGGCGGGTCGCCGGACGTCGCGGACATGATCCGTTTTTTACGGATTCTGCGGTGAAGGATCGTCGCCGGTCGGTATCCCGATTTGATCAGGACGATTTCCATATCGCCGTCTTGCGTCAAAAACAAAGGCGTCCGCCCGCACAGCCGCCCGTTGACGAACACGTCGGCTTCGACGTTGGCGCCGACGTGCAGGATCGTCGCCGCGGTCAGCCGGATCGGAAAAAGAAAACACAGAAGAAACACGGTCGCGACGATTTTCATGGTTGTTTCCTTCCGCTTTTGAAAAGTCAAACGAAACGATAGACTTTGCCGTATTTCCAAAAACCGAACAGGCTGAGCGCGAACGACAACGCTTCGGCGCAGGGAATGGCGATCCAGACCCCCGTCATTTCGAACAGCGGCGGCAAAATCAGCAACGCGGCGACGACGAACACCAGCGTGCGGCAAAACGACAGTACGGCGGACACTTTGCCGTTCGACAGCGCCGTGAACAGGGCGGAGGCGAACACGTTCGTTCCCATAAACAAAAATGCGAACGAAAATAGGCGCAATCCCCGCAAAGCCATGGCGTGAACGGACGTCCCGCCGTCGACGAACAATCCGACCAGATTTCCCGCGAAAGCGTCGCAGAACAGGAAAACGCACACGGAAACCGCCGCCAGCATTTTCAGGCTGATCGCGAAAATCTTTTTCAGCCGCGCGGTTTCGCGTTTGCCGTAATTATAGCTGACGACCGGCGAAATCCCCATCGAATAGCCGAAGCACACGGACATCAGCGACGTCTGCATGTAAAGGACGACCGTGATCGCCGCGACGCCGTCCGATCCCGCCAGCCGCATCACGATGTTGTTCAGCAAAACCGTCACGACGCACACGGACACGTTCGACACCATTTCCGACGCGCCGTTGAAACAGGCTTTGATCAAAACGTGGGGCGACCATTCCGGTTTTTCGAAATACAGACTGCCGCGTCTGTTCAGCCAGAAATAGAAGACGCCGAACAGCCCCGTCATGGAATAGCCGATGCCCGTCGCCAGCGCCGCGCCTTTCAGACCCATGCCGCATTTCGCGATGAAAACGTAATCCAAAACGGCGTTGATCAGTCCCGCGGACGCGTTGACGACCATGCCCAGACCGGCTTTGCCGCGCGCGATGTAAAACATGAAAAACACGCACCCCAACAGCGTCAGCGGCATAAACGCCAGCGCCGTCGCGGCGTATTCGCGGCACAGGTCGAACAGCGCGTCGTCCGTTCCCAAAAAGTACAGCAGAGGCTTTAAAAACGCCAGCCCGACGGCGGCGACCGCGCCTCCGCCGGCGAACGCCGTCAGGGCGATCAGGGAAAAGTTCCGCCGCGCCGTCCGTTCCCGTTTCTGTCCCAGACGTCTGGCGACCAACGCGCTGCCGCCCGAACTGAACATCATGCCCAGCGCGATCGACAGCAGTATGATCGGAAAAGTGATGTTGACGGCGGACAGGGCGTCCGTGCCGATCAGCCTTACGACGAACAACCCGTCGATGATGCCGAAAATTTCCATTAAAATCATTGAAAAAACGGTCGGCGCGGCGAAGCGCAGCAATCTGCCCGTCGTTATTTTTCCGTCCAAAGAACTTGTCATGTTTTCACCATAAAAATGCCGCATGTATTATCCCGATTTGAAAATTTAAAGTCAACCCGTTAAAAACAAAGGCGGATTTCCGCCGCCGCAAAAAAAATCTGGCAATCGCGGAGGCGTGCTGTTACATTGAAAACAATGAATTTTTCGTCAAAGGGGCGTCATGCTGTTCGTAAAACATCTGTCGATTGACACGGGCAAGGAAAACATCGTTTTTCTGAACCGGAAATGTCCCGAAATCCAGACCGAAGACGCGGGCATGGCGTCCGACCGCATCGAAATCCACGGCGGCATGCAGCCTTTGTTCGTCAGCGTGTACATGTGCGACGACGACACGCTGGTGCGTCCCGACGAAATCGGGCTGACGGATCAGGCGTTCGCCCTTTTGAATTTGGCGGAGGGGGCGGAGGTCGCCATTTCCCCCGCGCCGCCGCCCGCCAGCATCGATTCCGTGCGCCGGAAAATCAACGGCGGCATTCTCAGCGCGAAAGAATATCAAAGTATTATTTCGGATTTGGCGGCGTACCGCTACACGCCGATCGAACTGGCGGCTTTTCTGGTGTCGAACGCCAGTTTCATGTCCCCGCAAGAGGTCTTGTCCATGACCGAAGCGCTGATCGAACACCGCCGTCCCGTCGACTGGGGCATCAATCTGGTTGTCGACGAACATTGCATCGGCGGCTTGCCCGCGAACCGTACTTCAATGATTGTCGTGCCGATTGCGATTGCCTACGGACTGTGCATGCCCGACACCATGACCCGCAGCGTGACCTCGTGTTCGGGCGCAGCGGACGCGATGGAGGTTCTGGCCAACGTCGAATTGAGCGAAGAGCAAACCGCGCAAACCGTCGGCGACATCGGCGGGTGTATGGTTTTGGACGGCGGCAGGCTGGCCATGTCGGCGACCGAAGACATGCTGCTGGGGTTGGAAAAATCGCTGGGCATCAGCACGCCGCAACAAATCGTCGCGTCCATTCTGGCGGGTAAAATCGCCATGGGCATCACGCATCTGCTGATTGACATCCCCGTCGGCAAAACCGCGAAAATCCGAACGATGAGC
>DJRZ01000075.1:5656-5871 GCA_002440235.1 Alphaproteobacteria bacterium UBA6347 | reverse complement strand
CCGTGGTCAGACAATGGGCGGCGGAACACTTATAAGATTTTGCGCATTAAAATCGCGTCTTCCTCGGGTTTGTTTTCGGGCGTGAAAAAGTTGATAATCCGCCCGATTTCCTTGAAGCCGTCCTTTTCGTAAATATGGTGGGCGGCGTTCCATTTTTCGGACACGATTAAAATGGATTCGTCAACGGCGGGATATTTGGCGCGGATGCGCTTTTC
>DJRZ01000075.1:0-5616 GCA_002440235.1 Alphaproteobacteria bacterium UBA6347 | reverse complement strand
CAGCAATCCCGTTCCGATTTGCCGTCCGCGCCAGTCGGGACGCGCGCCGAACGATGTGATGTAAAGCTGCGTCCCCTGCGGATTGTGAACGTTCAGCGGGTTGTGACCGAGGGCGAGCGTCGCGGAATCCAGCGCCATATTCTTGTGCCAGATTTCCGAACAGATGTACGCGCCGACTTGCCCCGTTTCATGGTCTTCGGCAACCAGAAAACCGTCGCGGAACACTTCAATCCGCTTTTCGTACAGGGAGCGGTCTTCTTGCACGCCCGCATCGAAGCAGGCGGATTCGATTTCCATAACCGCGTCCAAATCGCGCAAAAGAACGGGACGGAACAGAATACTGTCGGGCAAATCGGTCAACATTGTGAAAAACTCCAATCCAAATATTTTGGCAAAAACTGTTTTTGTCCTTGAAATATTGTCCGAAAAGCGGGTAAAAATCAAACAGTATTTTTTATAAAGGGCTTAGAGGCTTTCATGACGAAATATCTGATTACAAGCGCGCTGCCGTACATCAACGGCATCAAACATCTGGGCAATCTGGTCGGGTCGATGCTGCCCGCCGACGTCTACGCCCGATTCCTGCGCCAGAAAGGGGAGGAGGTCCTGTTCATCTGCGCGACCGACGAACACGGCACGCCGGCCGAACTGGCGGCGATGGAAAAAAATCAGGACGTCGAAACGTTCTGCGCCGAACAGCACGAGGTGCAAAAGGACATCTACACCCGTTTCAACCTGTCGTTCGATCATTTCGGACGTTCGTCTTCGCATCAGAACACGGAACTGACCCAGCATTTTTGCAAAAAGCTGATGGAAAACGGCTATATCGAGGAACGCGTCATCAAACAGGTCTATTCCGTCGACGACGGGCGTTTTCTGCCCGACCGCTACATCGTCGGAACATGCCCGCATTGCGGATACGAAGCCGCCCGCGGCGACCAGTGCGAAAACTGCACGCGCGTTCTGGATCCGACCGATCTGATCAACCCGCGTTCCGCCGTTTCGGGATCCCACAATCTGGAAATCCGCGACAGCAAACACCTGTTTTTGAAACTGCCCGCTTTGGAAAGCAAGCTGTCCGCCTTTATCGACGAACACGAAGCCGAATGGCCGCTGGTCGTGACGTCGATCGCGCGCAAATGGCTGAAAGAGGGATTGCGCGAACGCTGCATCACCCGCGATTTGAAATGGGGCATTCCCGTCCCCGCCGAAGGGTTCGAAGGCAAAGTGTTCTACGTCTGGTTCGACGCGCCGATCGAATACATCGGTTCGACCGCCGAATGGGCTGAAAAAGACCCCGAACGCCGCGACTGGAAAAGCTGGTGGTACGACGCCAAAGACGTGCGCTATGTCGAATTCATGGCAAAAGACAACATTCCGTTCCACACCATCATGTTCCCCGCGACCCTGCTGGCGTCCGGCGAACCGTGGAAAAAGGTCGACTATATCAAAGGGTTCAACTGGCTGACGTTCTACGGCGGCAAATTTTCGACGTCGCAGAAACGCGGCATCTTCACCAATCAGGCTTTGGACGAATTTCAGCCCGACTACTGGCGTTACTGGCTGATGGCGAACGCGCCCGAAAGCTCTGATTCCAGCTTTACGTTCGGCGGGTTCGCCGCGACGGTGAACAAGGATCTGAACGACGTTTTGGGCAACTTCGTCAACCGCGTTTTGAAAATGACGGCGTCCAAAATCGGCGCGGAAGTCCCCGCCGGCGGCGAATGGGGCGATACGGAAAAGGATTTCGTCAAAACGCTGCAAACCAGAATCGCCGACTACACGAAATACCTGTCGGAAATGGAATACCGCAAGGCTTTGGTCGAACTGCGCGCCATTTGGGTCGAAGGCAACAACTATCTGACCGCCGCCGCGCCGTGGACGGTGATCAAAGAAGATAAAGACAAAGCCGCGATGATCCTGCGGCTGGCGCTGAACGTCATTCGCCTGTACGCCGTCCTGTCCGCGCCCGTCATTCCCGAAACGGCGGAGAAAATGCTGGCTTTGCTGAATTTGGACGCGAAAGACACGGCTTGGGTCGACGCCGGAAATCTGGCGGCGGAATTGCGAAAACTGCCCGCCGGACACGCTTTCAACGTCCCCGAACAGCCGTTGTTCCAGAAAATCTCGCCCGAAGCGGTTGAGGATTTGTGCAAACGCTACGGCGGCAATCCGGAAGAATAAACGTGCGGCTGTTATTATACGTCCGCGGAACGATCGGGCTGGCGAAAGACGCCGCCCGATTGTTTTTCAGACTGCTGGCGCGCCCGCATTACGTCGCTTTGCTGTTGGGCGCGACGGTCGGCGCGTTCGCGCTGGCGGGAATTGAACCGCACGATATTCCGTCCTTTGTCGGCGAAAAATGGAACGCCGTCGTCGCCGACAGAAAAAAAGTCCTGCAAGAGGATCTGCGGCGGTTGTCGGATTACATCGACGCGCGGCGGGGAACGAAAACGGCGTCGGCGAAAAGAAGCCAAAAACGCGAAAAAAACGCCCCGCCGCCGTTCTTTTCGCCGCGGCGGGCGGAACCGGAAATCGTCATTGGCGACGACGGAACGATTGCCGTGACCGATGCCGCGGACCGATCCGAAACCGCCGCCGAACCGCCGCGCCCGACCGCCGATTATTTCATTTCAGCCGTCGCGTCCGAATCCGCCGCGCCGGAACAAAAAGGCGATTTCATCAAAGGGCGCCTGATCATCGTCGGGGCGGCGAAAGTCCGCGTGAACGGCAGGGATTTCGTTCTGCCCGTGAAAATCCGCGCGGGCAGGGCGGGGGACGCTTTCGTCGAACTGAAACGCCGCTATGACGGGGCGGAGGGCAGATGCTATCCGGCGGCGGACAACGCGGAAAACGCCGAATGCTTTGTCGGCGCGGTCGGTCTGGGCGAAACGCTGGTCGATTTCGGATACGCCGAAAATCTTTGATTTTGTTCAGGCTTTTCCCTGTTCGTCGGACAGAAAAGACGGGTCGACGCCCAGCGACGCGAACGCGCGGCTCCATTTCTTTTCGTTCGGCAGGGAATAGACCAGATCCGCGTCGGCGGGAACGGGCGTCCAGCTGTTTTCCTTGATTTCGTTTTCCAGCTGTCCCGCGCCCCAGCCGACATAGCCCAAGGCGATCAGATATTTTTCCGGACCTTTTCCCGCCGCGATGTCGCCGATGACGTCGGTCGTGACGCTCAGCGACGCCAAGCCGGTCATCGCCAGCGTCGCTTTGCCCGTGTATTCAGGGGAATGCAGGACGAAACCGCGCGCGACGTCGACGGGACCGCCCGCCATAACGGACGGATCGACCGGATTTTCGGGACGGGCGATATGCAGCTGCGCCAGCAGATCGTCAAAGGTCAGATGCCGCAACGGTTTGTTGACGACCAATCCCATCGCGCCTTCGGGCGTGTGCGAACAAACGTAAATGACGGCGCGTTCGAAACGATCGTCCTGCATGCCCGGCATGGCGATCAGGCATTGACCGCTAAAATAATCCATACGCTTTAATCCCTGTTGTTTCCGATCGGTTTATGATATTATTCTTCAAAATACGCCTTAAAAATTTAAAGGATATTAAAAACATGTTTCGAAAAGCCGTTTTGTTTTTATTTCTGGGGCTGGTCGTTCCGGCGACGCTGACCGCCGAGGAATCCAAAGTCATTCCTTTGACGGTCGGCGAATTGGAAAAATGGCGCGATCCGAAAATGGAGGGACGCTGGGACTTCGTCGTCGATTTCTATAAAAGAAACAAAGCCGTCGGAGCGACGGACGGGCAGATTTTGAACGAACTGCTGAAATTCGACGTCAAAGACGGAAAAAATTCCGAATGGGTCGAAAAAATTTCGATGCTGGGCAAACGCTACAAGGATATGGAGCAGTTTGCCAAAAACATCATCGACAACATCAATATGAAAATATTGGAAAAATATCCGGGGGAAGTCGACAGGCTGATCGATTTCGACGATCTGTCGACGATGAAAAACATCAAAAACCTGCCGTTGGGCAAGTTTTCGCTGGGCGAGTTCCTCAGTCAGGTCGATCCGGTCAATTATTATTCGAACATCGTTAAAACGCCGTCGACGACGGCTGTTCTGGCGTCCTGCGTCGACGGCGGCAAGGGGAAAATCCTGATGTCGTTCATCGTTTCCCCGAAAAAAGGAAGCGCGGTCGTCACCGCCGCCGGCGGCGCGCCGTTCACGCCTGTCGGCGTCGATTTCTCGGCGTCCGAAAACATGGTCTTCGGCAAACTGTACCCGCCGTTTGAACAGAGCGTCGCGGCGGGCGGAAAAAACGCGTTCGGCTACGCCGGAAAATTCTATCTGCCGTTTGACGCCTATGTTCAAGACGGCGGCGTTCCGAGCAAATTAAAGGCGACGCTGACGATGAACGTGTGCGACGCCGCCGGCTGCCGTCCGGAAACGACGCCGGAAATCGTCTACGCGCCCGTGAAATTTATGATGGAATCCGTCCTGTGCACGGATTTGACGCAGCAAATGATGCTGTCGCCCGCGTCGGGGCTGGCGTCCGTCGAATTGAAACGGAGCTATTTTAAAAAGAACAAATCGGGCGGGGCGGATTTGTACGTCGTCTTAAAACCCGCCTTTTACGTTGCGAACCCCGTCGTTCACGTCAAAAATCAACAGGGGGTCGAGCTGGGAGAGCCGTTCGTTCTGGAACAGGGCGGCGACACGGTTTTAAAAATGCGCGTTTTGTCGCCGATCGATCATGACGCCGCCGTCAAACTGACGATTGACGTCGGGTACGATGGCGGCGCGATCGAGTTTGAAAGCGAAGCCAAATTCACGGATTTGTCTTTCGGACGCGTCGTTTCGCTGTTTTCGTTCTCGGTTTTCGACTTTTTGCTTTCCGTTTTAAGCGGGCTGAAATTCTTGCTTTTAACGCCGCTGTTGACCGCTTTTTTGATTTTCGGAACGCAGCTGGCATTCGCCGAACGCAAATCCGCCGAAAAGTCGGTCGATTTTTATAACGGTTTGGCGAAGACGGGCTATTTCTGGTCGGCTGTTTATCTGCTGGGCGCGGCGTGCTGTTCCCTGTTGCCCGAAGGCGTCTTCGTCTGGGGGGCGCAATTCTATTCGCCCTGCGCCGTTTTCTGCTGGGCGCTCGCTTTCGCTTTGTCGGCTTCGGCTGTTTCAAAAGCGTTTGACGACACCGCGGTGATCAAAGCGTTTAAACGCTTGCCGATCAGGTTTTTCCAAAACGCGGCGCCGCGCGAACAGGCGGGACTGCTGACGGGATTTGTCACGGGCGCTCTGTTGCTCGTCACGCCGGCGACGCGGCTGTATTTCGACACTTATCTGTTGCTGTCCAAATCGGTCGTTCTGTATTCCGTCGGTTTCGCCGTCGGCGTTCTGGCGCCGTTCGTCGCGCTTTCCCTGATGGATAAGCGCGCGGAGAGCTTCCCCGTTTATGAAAAACAGCGCAAAATCATGGCTGTCGTCGCGCCGTTGCCGCTTTTGGCGCAAATCGCCGCGCTGCTGGCGATTATCCGGATTGAAACGGACGTCAAAACGCTGGCTGTCGCGGCGGTTTTGCTGGCGGCGGCGGTGATCGCGGTCAAGCGCGTCAAGCGGGCGGAAACGGCGATCGCCGTCGTCGTCCTTGCGGC
>DJRZ01000047.1:4985-23672 GCA_002440235.1 Alphaproteobacteria bacterium UBA6347 | reverse complement strand
CCGTTTAGGCGTCGCCAGTAGCCTTAGGGCTATGCCCGCAGTGTGAAGAACCTCCCGCTAGGCGGGTGGGTATCTTTTTACGGAATGGTGTTTGAAAAATACGAATGCAAAACGGGCATTCCCGCGATATGCGGCGATTGGAATCACGCGTGTTCCAAATGTTCCGACGGAACTTGCGCGGAATCGGTCGACGTCGGCGTTTCCGCAAAAGGATGCAAAAAACACGCCGTGACCAGCAGAACGTGCCTGCAATGCGACGATGGCGCGGAATTTACCTATAACAACAACGGGGACAACGGTTGTTAATGCAAGAACGGCTACACCGCCACCGCTTCCGACGCGAACGACTTGCACCCCGCCTGCAAACCGTGTTCGGAGGTCGCGCCGGTCAATCACGGAAAATGCGTGTCGTGCCGGTCGTCTTTATGCACGGCGTGGACGTGCGACGCGGGATACGTCAGAACGGCGCAAAGCGACGGATTTTGCAAAACGTGTTCCGAAATCCCCGTTGAAAACGGAAAATGCACGAAATGCGAAGCGGCTTGCACGGACGATGAACAAAAGACTTTCGGAAGTCCGGCGCAAACATACACCAGATGTTCCGCGCCGAAATGCACTGCTTTTTCCTGCAATGCGGGGTACAGATCCGACGGAACGGCATGCGTCAAGGAATGCCCCGCGAATTGCGCCGAATGCGATTCGGACGGCGCGTGCCTGAAATGCGCCGCCGGATACGCGTTGAAGTACGGGGCTTGCGCCGTCAAACAAAAAGGCAGGTCGCGTTTTGCCCGTCCGACAAGACGTTGAGCGCGGACGGCTGTTGCTGTGTTTCAAAGTGACGAAAAATCCCCCGCGGCGGTCGGTTGCGGGGGATTTCCGTATCTGCAAAAAAAAATCAGCGTTCCGCCGTTCTTTTTTGGCGCAGGGCGTCAGTCACGGAACGCACGCCGAACGCCTGTTTGTCCGATTTCCGTTTCAGGCTTTGCAGAATGTCGGCGGACACTTTGCGCGTCGACGAAAAACGTCCCAGAATGTTCGCGCAGACTTTGCCCAGTTTCTTTTTCAGTTTGCTCGCCTTGTCGTAAATGCGGATTCCCAGACACGCCGCGGCGGGGTTGTGAAAGAACGGCTGGGGCGGCAATTTCAGATCCGCCTGTTTCAGCGCCTTGTACGCGAACAAAACGCAGTTGCCGGAAAACAGCTGGTATTTCGGGGGATTTTTCTTTTGTTCTTCGGCAAAGTTTTGAATCTTGTCGTACTGGCTTTGCGTGATGTCGTAGACCATCTTGTCGTCGTGGGCGGATTTGGAATCGTCGCCGACGTATCCCTGGTATTTGCCGCTGAGCAACAGGTGAAGCCGTTTTTCCAGCGAAATGTTTTCGTTGCCGGGCAAGCCCGCCGCCGAATGGAATCCGTAAAACGTTTCCGTGCCGTTTTTGTCCGTGATGCTGAAATAGGCGTGTCCCGTCGTCGCCCCGACGTCGTTGTCGCGGTTCATGATTTTGTTTTTCAAATGCGGGGGAATCATCACGGCGGGGGATTCGACGTACAGCGTCGCCTTGCACGGCGTTTCCCGCGTCGCCGCGTGTTGTTCAGTCCGTTTCATTTTCATCGCCCTCCGTGTCGTCGGTCAGCGCCAGCACGGTCGCCAAAGCGTCGTGCAAAGCGTCGATTTTCATTTGGTTGTCCAAATCCTTTTCGCCCAGAATTTCGCCGACCCAGCGGTATTCCTCCGCCTGTTCCCAACCGTCGGGCAGACGCCAGAAAAAATCGACCAGCGTCATCATGTCCGATTCGGTTTCAAAGCCGCCGTCCGCCGCCGCCTGACACGAATCGATCAATTTGTTTTTCAGCGTTTCGTCGTCCGTTTCCCGCGTTTTTTCGGGGAAAGTCGCCCTCAGATACCGCATGCCGCGGTGAATGAAGCGTTCGGCTTCCAGTTCCTGTTGTGTCGACATGAACAATCCTTTGTTGTTTTTCAAAGTGTGCCAGAAAAAGCGGCGTTTGAAAAGAATTTTTTGTCTATTTTTCCGTCTTTTTTCCGAACAGGACGGCGTCGGATTCGATTTGCAGGGCTTCGGCGGCGTCCCTGCGGTCGCGTTCGTCGCCGGACAGCGCGGTTTTGTTCGCTTCGGCGATGTAGCTTTTACGGATTCCGATCGCCGCGAACAGCCAAATCACGGAAAAAAGCGCGCCGGCGACCGGCAGCAGCTTTTCCACCGTCACGGCGTCGTTTTCCTGCCAGCGGCGCAGCAAAATGATCGTGACCGATCCGACGACGCCGCCCAGCGGATTCAGCACACCTTCCAGCAAAGTGCGGATCTTGGCGCGCGACAGGCGGGCGAACACGTTGAACGACACCTGAACGGAATTGGACTGAATCGACATGCCGATCAGCGTCTGCATAAACATCGTTCCGACGATCGGGTACAGCCCCGGCGACCACAAAACGACGGCGAAACACAGAATTTGCGAAACGGGCAGAAACAGAAAACCGCCGCGGACGCCGGTGAATTTCAACAGTTTCGATCCCAGAAAAGTTTGAATCAGCAGGGCGGTGACGTTGGCGACCGTCGTGTATCCGCCGTAAAACGACGCCATTTCCTCCGGCGTTGAATAGGTCTTGTCCAGCGTTTTGGCGTAGCAGAAATCGATGATCGTGCAGACCAGCCAGAACGACATGAAAATAACGCTGAGATTCAGCGCGAACGCGGACCTTTTGTAATAAGCGAAGCCTTCTTTGAAATTGGCGATCAAATCGGCGGGAGTGATTGTTGTCCGCGCCGTTTCCGGTTGCGGCGCGCGGCGTTTCAGCAGGCGTCCCAGAACGACCGTCAAAACCATGGCGGCGGCGACGCACGCGCCCCACGTCGCGACCAGCGACCGCGCGGACAGAATTTCGGGCAGGCGGTTGGCGGCGAATCCGCCCGCGATGCCGCCGATCAGGGGCGCGGTCGTCAGCAGCGGATAGATTTCCGCCGCGCTTTTCGGGCTGAACGTGCGGTTGATCAAATTCCAGGTCTGAATGATGTAGATGGACGGCACGGAAATGATCAAAACCGCCAGAAAAATCAGCAGGGCTTCGAACCCGTTTCGGGAAAAGGCGCCGGGCGCGTTCAGCACCGCCAGATCCGCCGCCAGAACGCCGATGAACGACGCGAAGGAAAGCTGCATCAGCTTTTCGCCCGACAATAAATCGGCGAAGCACATCAGCGCCAAATTCAAAACAAACGATCCCAGCGCGGAAAACAGGAAAAACAGCGACAGGGAGCGCGTTCCCGTTTCTTTGATCAAAATGGAATAGACGCCCGACCACCCCGCGCCGTGCCCGAAGTTGATCAAAAACAAAACGCCCCAAAACAGAACCGCCAGCACGCGGACGTCCCGCCCGTATTGTTTTAAACTCATGGCGTCACCCGTAAAAATTCCGTGACCGCGTCCGCGGGATACGACGCGTTTTTGTCAAACGGCAGACGTTCGACGATCGGAACGGGCTTGCCCGCGGGGGGCGCGTCGCCCCACTTGCCGCCAGCGCTCCACACGATCGGGGCGACGGACAGGCGTTCGGATTTCAAAACGTCTTTGGCGACGATGACGGCGAACGCGTCGGGCGTTTCGAAAATCAGGTGCTTGCCCGTCGCGGCGACGCCGAAGCCCCTCATTTCGTTGATGTCGGTCTGAACTTTGCCCGTTTTGATGTGGCGTTCGTACAGAACCAGCGCGTTGACGCGCCTGTCCGCGGCGACGGGAGGCAGGTGCCAAAACGACAGATAGTGCGGTCGGGCGGATTTTTCGGCGTTTGAAATCAAAATCGCGAAGTCCAAGCCGCCGTTGCTTTGCAGGGCGTAGCCCGACTTGTCGATTTTGAAATAGCGGAAATTCGCGTCCTCGCCCGCATAAAAAGCGCGCAGACTGACGTTGTCGCCGCTTTGCGCCAACAGCCGCATGCCGTCCGGCAGGGCGGCGGCAGGAGAGGCGTCTTCAAACGCAAACCGCGCGTCGGCGTCCAGAATCGCGGCGTCCGTTTTGCGCGGCAGAACGGGCAGAACGACGTCGCCGCCCGTCGTGTCGACGGCTTGCCGGAACGTTTCCGACAGCCCTTTTTCGCCGAACTGCTGGAACAGGCGGACGCCGATTTCGCCCTGTCCCCGAAACAGCCGCAGGACGCCGCCCGCTTCGCCGGTTTTCAGCGAATAGACCGCGCCGCTTTCCGCGCGGATTTCGCGTCCGTCGGGGGCGGGGGCTATAACGGCGCGCCCGTCGCTGTTTTCGACGGTTTCCGGCAGTTTGGAGGCGTCGAACCCGCTGAATTTATAAACCAGCGTCGACCACGGAGGCATTTTTTCGATTTTCAAGACGTCGTTTTCCCAGCGCGCGCCCGCGGGTTCTCTGCCGAACGCCAGCCGCCGCCGTTTCGGGTCGTACCGTCTTAAATCCGCCGTAAAGGATTCGCTTCGCGCGCCGACGTTGACGACCACCAGCGCGGCTTGGCGTTTGTTAGTCAGCAGATAGGCGTAGATTTTGTCGTTGCCCGTGTCGACGGCGTCGCGGCGTCCGTGGAAAAACAGGGCGGGGTTGTCCCGTTTCAGTTTGAGCAGGGCGCGGTAGTGGTTCAAAAGCGACGATTCGTCCTTTTCCTGCGCGCGGACGTTGAAACGCGCGTAGTCGTCCGTGATCGGAACGACGGGGGCGTAGGACGTCGTGAAGCCGCCGTTTTTCGAATTGTCCCAAGCCATCGACGCGACCGTCGCGTGAAACCATTTGTTTTTGAAATCGTTGAAGTCGGAAAATCCTTTGATGCCGATTTCGTCGCCCGCGTAGATCTTGACCGCGGCGGGCGTCAGCGTCAGCAGGGACGCGGCGGCTTTCAGCTTGTCGGGCGTCGGATCGCGCAGACGCGTCGCCAGCCGCGCGCCGTCGTGGTCCGAATGGTAAAACAGGCGGCTGTCCAGCGGCGTCATCTTGTACGTCTGCGGATTGGAAAAGAACGAATGCAGGTAGGGGGCGGACAACAGTTTGTTCAAATCCGTTTCGTGGTAGGGGTACACGTCGTTGATGAACGTCGGATCGAACATCAAATCGAACATTTCGCGGTTCGGCGCGACGTAGGCGATGTCGTTCGGAATGGGAATCGATTCCGCGATCAGGATTTTGTCCCTGCCGTATTTTTCCGCGACGTGGCGGCGCAGTTCCCGCCAGAAAGCGAAGTTTTCCGGCTGGTGGTACTGCTTTTTGACCCCCGGACCGTTCATGAACAAATGTTTCGTCGCGTCGATTCTGAACCCGTCCGCGCCCGCGTCCAGCCAGAAATCGATGACGGACAAGACGTATTCGCGCACCGCCGGATTGTGATAGTCCAAAAACGGCGAATTGCCCCACAGCGAATAGTAATATCCCCCGTGCGGCAAAGGTTTCCACGGCGTTGATTCGAACTGTTCGCCGTAATCGTTGAAATTCATCCAGTCGCCCGCGGGGATTTCGGGGGCGGTGATGATCCAGTCTTTGTATTTGCTGTCGGGGTTGTTCAGAACGTCTTGGAAAAACGGGTGTTGAACGGAAATGACGGTCGTGATGAAATCCAAAACGACGTGCAGTCCGCGTTTGCGCGCTTCGCGCGTCAGGGTTTTGAAATCGTCGATCGTGCCGTAGTCGGGGTGGACGTTTTTGAAATCCGTGATTTCGTAGCCGTACTGGCTGCGCGGCATTTCGGGGACGTTCAGCGCGGGGGCGATCGGCAACGTGTGAATCACGTTGACGTTCAGGCTTTTGATATAGTCCAGCTTTTCGGTCAGCCCCTTTAAATCGCCTTTGCCGTCGCCGTTCGCGTCGTAAAACGATTTGACGAAGACGTGGTACATCGACACCGTTTCATACCACGGGTATTCCGCTTTTCCGAAACGCCACACGGCGGCGGCGACCGCCAGAACGGCGAATGCGAGAACGGCGGAAACGCGAGAACGGCGGAAACGCATGAAAAGCCCCTGTCAAATTCAAAACCGCGGACAGGATACAGGACTTTCGGTCAAAAGGCAATCACTTGCCCCGTTCCAGCGCCAGCAAATCCTGTTCGGCGTCCGAAACCAGCTCCGCGCGCGCCTTGTAGTTCGACAGGTCGCCGTGCGTGTTGATGTCCGTCAGGGGCAGGTCGTCCTTTAACGGGATTTCCCTGATGTAATCGGTGTGTTCGATCAAAGCGGGCGTCCAATGCGCGTCTTCGGGAACGGGCTTGGCGACTTTGAACAGGTCGCGCGGCCACAGAACGGGATTGCGGCGGATTCCGTCGAACGTCGGCAGAACGACGGGCGGGCGTTTCGATTTCGCGTCGAAAGCGTCGATCAGGCGGTTGATGTATTCTTCGGTGAACGCGGGCATGTCGGCGGGCAGAATCACCGCCCCCGCGATGTCGGGCGGCAGCACCGCCAGCCCCAGACGGATCGACCCCAGAACGCCCGAAACGTAATCGGGGTTGCGGACGATCTTGACGTCGTATTTTTCCAAACGGCGTTCGACGAACGCCGCGTCGTGACCCGTGACGGCGACGACGTAGTCCGCTTCGGACAGCAGGGCGGACCGGACGACGTGTTCGATCATCGGCAGACCGTTCAGCGGTTCCAAAAGCTTGTTTGAACCGATCATGCGCCGCGACGCCCCCGCCGCCAGAATGACGACGGCGATCTTTTCGCTGTCGGAAACGGCGCCGACGGCGACCGAATTTTCCATTTGCTCCGGCGTGATCTTTTTGGTCATGCGCAACAGCGAAATGCCGTTCATCGCGAACATCGGCAGCGTGTCGACCGCGGGCAGGGATCTGGTCGCCAGAAAACGCAACAGGACGTCCAAAGCGTACTGATCCGCGTCGTCGGCGCAAAATCCCAGCAGACGCGCGTCGCCTTTGTGTCCCAGCACCAAGGGGACGCCCGTGTCCAGACACCAGCCCAGCCGGTCGATGTCGGCTGCGGATTCCTTAAACGCTTTCGGAACGGTGTCTTCGCGATTCAGCGGGGGAAAGGGGCTTTCGACCAGCACGATTTCGGCGCGGGCGTCCAGCGCGTCGCGGACGGCTTTTTCGACGGATTCGGAATCGTGCGCGCACATCGCGCTGTGAACGATGCTGAAACCGTAGGCGGCGAAACGCTTTTCCGGCGCGTCGGCGTCGATCGGTTCGGGCGTCGTTCCCGCCGCGACCGTCCGGACGTAGCCGATTTTGCAAAAAGCGTAGGGAGCGACTTTAAACAGCGCGCCCGTGCCCGAAATTTTTGTGACCGCCTGATTTAAAACATCGGCGTCGACGGCGGGGGAAAACAGGCGCAGGTTCGCGACCAGCTGTCCTTTGTACACGGGCAGGCAGGGCTGGACGGTGATGACGGAAAAATCTTCGCAATGCGCGTTCAGGCGTTTCAGCCGGTCGGGGTCGAACGCGAACACGCCGTCGATGTCGGCGAAAATCTCGCAATAGCCGCTTTCATCGGGCAAGGTGTAGCGCAGATAGTCGCCGACCATCGTTTTCAGCAAAATGTCCGCCGCCGTTTCGGGGTGAATGTCGTTCGATGAAAAACGCGCGCCGACGACGGTCTTGATTCCCGCGTATTTCAGCCGACCGATGTCCGACGACGTCAGAACGTGCCCTTTTTTCAGGGTTTTGTCCTGACATTTGACGGGGTGGGTCAGTTCCACCCCCAGCGCGTCGTAGACGGGATATTCCCCGTATTTCATCAAGCCCCCTTATTTTTTCGCGTAATCCTGCAAAGACAGCAGAATGTCGGACGGGATTTCCATCAATCCGCCCTGCTGTTTCAGCAGGTTTTTGAACCCGCTGGTGAAATCGAACGAAACGTCCTGTTCGACGCCTTCGGCTTCCAGCGGCGTGTGACCCGTCAAGGATACGTTGAATTTCACCGCGCCGTCCATCTGTCCTTTGGCTGTAAGCTTCATCTTTTTGACGATGACGTCTTTCATGAACGCCAGCATTTGGGGATTCATCTTTTTGCGCAGTTTGTCGGACGGGTTGAAATGCAGCGTTCCGGGCAGTTTGGACGTGAACACCGCCTGATCCAGCGCCAGCTTGTCGCCGGTGTAGCTCAGCTGCCATTCGGAATTCATGATGCCGTCGACCAGCAGGGCGTCCGAACGCAGGTTGCCGACGACGTTCGCCAGATTGATGCCGCTTCCCTCCATCAAAATCTTGGACGCGCCGCCCGCGTAGGGCAGGGTGAACGGTTTGATGTTTTTAAACTGACCGTCCGCGTACTTCATGCGCAGTCCGGCGACCTCGACGCCCCGATCCGCCGCGATGCGGAAGTTGAACAAAGCGTTCTGGAACGGAATGCCGACGTTCAGCGTGCCGATGAACAGGCGCTGGTTCGCGGGGGTTTCCAGCGGATAGATCGACGACAGCGTGACGACGCCGTTCAACGCTTCGATGTCGGCGACCTTTGTTTTGGCGGCGACGTTTTCAATCAGAACGTCGACGGGACCCGCGACCTTGCCGTCTTTGACGGTGACGCGTCCCTTCGCCGCGAAACCGCCGGAAATCGACGGGGGCAGGTATTGCCGCATAAAGGGTGCGACCTTGTCCAAAGACAGTCCGGAATCGGACAGGACGAATTTCGGCACGACGACGTACATGTTCCATTCGTGCGTCGGCAGAGTGTAGGAACCGTTCGCGGTCGCCGTCACGATGCCGTTTTGCAGCGCGACGGTCGCGTCCATGCCCAGTTCGACGGCGCTCATCGGACGGAAACGCAGATCGGCGGAAAAGTCGGGCATCAAATCGGGTTTGACGAACGACGCGCGGGCGATGCGCAGACGCGTGTCGGGCAGGGTTCCCGACGTGAACGACACGATACCCTGAACGCCCGTCATTTTGATGTCTTTGGTCGCCAGAGCGGATTGGGCGAACGTCGCTTCGCCGGAATACGCGCCCGTGAAGACGTTGTATTTGACGCGCGCTTTGACGCCGTTGGCGGCAACCGCCGTCTGAACGCCCGACACCGCGTCGGCGATGTAGGCTTGGGTCGAAACGCCGCCCAGCGGCAGGGTGAACGACAAATTCGCGCCCTCGGAACGCAGGAACGGGTCGTTCTGGTCGGGGTTGATCGTCAGTTCCAGCGGCGTGAAAAGCTTCACCTGACGGAAATTGCCCGCCGCCTGCAACGCCGAAAAAGCGAAAGTCATAGGCTTCGTCAGTTTCACCGTGCAGTTCGAAGACGCGCACGAAAACAGCACGTCAGCCGACGTTTTCAGATCCTGGATCGCCATTCTGCCGTTGGTCAGCGTCGGGGCTTCCAGCGAAACGGGCAGACGCCCTTCGAAATTTTCGGGTCTGCCTTTGACGGTCAGGTCTTTGGCTTTCAGCGTCAGCGCGCCGACGAATTTGCCTTTGGCGTCCTTGGGGTCTTCGAACGAACGGTCGAGATCCAGCGCGACGTCGAACGTTTCGCCCTTGGGCAGGACTTCGGCTTTCAGTTTCAGTTTCTGCGACGAAGAGGACAGCAGCAAATCCGCCAGCCCTTTGGACAGCACGCCGTTGTCGATGGAAATTTCCAAATTCCCCGTGGCGGATCCGACGCTCTTTTCGTCTTTGAGCATGTCGCCTTCGGTGATTTCGGTGCGCAGATGCGACGACGTCGCCGTCTTGTTCAACTGCGTCTGCGTTTTGACTTTCATGGTCGGGGACGTCGAATCCGTCGAAATGTTCATGTTCAGTCCCGCTTTGCCCATCGATCCGTTCGCGGAAAACCGGACGGTGACCGTGTTGTCGATTTCCTCCTCTTCGCCGTCGGCGTTGATGATTTTTTCGGGGGGCAGGTCGCTGCGCAGAATAAAGTTTCCGTTCGCGATTTTCAGCGAATTGATGGTCAGCGCGCTGCCGCTTTTCGCGCGCATCGGCGACGAAATCAGCTTGCCCAGCGCGCCCAGTTCGAAACCGTCGACCGTTCTGCGCCCGTTCAGCGTCACGTTCGACAGTTCCATCGTTTTGACGGTGCTGTTCGAAAACAGGTCCATCAGCGAATAGCCGAACTTCATCGTTCCGACGGTCAGCGTTCCCGTCTGGTCGGACACGTTCGACAGTTCCATGGAATCGATTTTGATTTCTTTCAGCGTGAATTTTTTGAAAGGCATGCCGTTTTCGGCGAAAACCGCCGGCAGTTTGTTTTCGGCGATCATCGGCAGGGACGACCAGACGCCCGCGGCGATCACGACCAGCAGAACCGTCAGAATGCCCAGACGGTACAGCCGGTTGGTCAGCACTTTGCGCGCGCGGGCTTTGGCGTGGTCGATTTTTTCCTGCGCTTTTTTCTTGGCGGCTTCCTTTTCCAAAGCGGCGGCGGAGGGGCGGCGTTTCCGGCGCAATCCGTCGGGCGTCGAATCCGCGTTGGCTTCGGGGCTGTTGAACGAAGCGGGGTCGGCGGCGGTCGGCGCGCGGGGGGCTTCCTCCTCTTCGGGCGGCAGGTCGGGTTCGGCGTCCGAATGGTCGGGCTGGATAATCTGCGGCTGCGGTTTCGGCGCGGAGGGTTTCGGCGCCGCCGCGGGCTGGGCGGACTGGGGCGCGGGCGGCGTTATCGGTTTTGCCGGCACTTTGATTTTTTTGACCGTCGGCATTTTAATTCCCGCGGTCGGCGCCGCGGTCGGTTTTTGTTCGTTTGATTTGTTATCTTCCATCGAAAGCACCCTCCAATGACGGACTTTAACCTTTTTTTTAACAGATAACGCTAATGCTCTGAAAAAGCTTGCGCATTTTTTACTTTTATCTGAAATTCGGAGTGATTTCAATGGAAATACCGTCGGCGGATTCTGTTTTTGACGTGGCGGAATGGTTTCTGGACACGGCGTTGAACGACGGGGAATACCTGCAACCGATGAAGATGCAGTACCTGATGTATCTGGCGCAGGGGTACTACGCCGCCGTCACGGGCGGAAAGCGTTTCGTTCCCGCCGTTTTTCTGGCGACGGAGCGCGGTCCGGTCGAACCGAATTCGTACAGGATCTACGGTTCTCAGCGTCCCGTCCTGCAGTATCGGTCGATGCCGCGCGGCACGCAGTCTTTTTTGCAGACGATCTGGGCGCGGTTCGGGGCGTATTCCCCCGATTACATCTGTCGTCTGATTTCGACGCACGCCCCCTATGCCGAGGCGTTCGCCGCCGGCGGCGGATCGGAAATCGACATTGCGGCGATGGCGGATTACTACGCGCGCAAAACGACGGGCGACGAACGGCTGAAAACGGCGGCGTCCGACGGCGGAACGCGGATTTTGCGGTCGCAGTCGGGCAAAGCCGTCGCCGTGAAAAAATGGCTGCCGCCGAAAAAATAACGGCGCGCGCGGGCTTTATTTTCATAGATAATTAAGAACTTGCCGCTATTTTTGTGCTTAATGAAAATCCTGCCAGCCGAGGAGCGCACAATGGAAGATTTGGAACAACGCATTCAAAAATTGGAAAGAAAGTACCGCACGCTGAAATATTCCGTGCTGGGGCTGTTTTGCTTCGCCGCCTACGCGGGGCTGTCGGGCGCGACGATGAACGCCGCCGCTTTCGCCCAGCAGAAGCCGGCGGACGCGCAGAACGCCGAAGCCGCCGCCAAGGGCGTTTCCAAAGAGGAGGCGGGCATTCCCGTCGTCGTCGAAGCCGAAGTCTTCCTGCTGAAAGATTCGTCGGGCAATATCCGCGGCGTCTGGACGGCGGACGGCGACACGACGTCGTTTGCCATGATGCACAAGGATAAATTCCCCATCGCCGCGATGGCGGTCGACCGCAAAAACGCGTCTTTGTCCATGACGGACGTGTACGGCGGCAAAATCAGCTTGGGGCTGGCGGATTCCGTGCGTTCCGTTTCCATTACCGACGATTCCAAGAAAAACAACATCTATCTGGGCTTGACGGGGTCGGGCGAAGCCGCGTTCGACATGGTCAGCACGAACAAAGCCGGCATCACCGTCGACGGCAAAACCGCCAGCATCGACCTGTCGGGGGATTCGTCGATCGTCGCCTTGACCGAAACGGTCGGTTCCGCCGTCGCTTTGAAAGCGCAGCCCGCGACGTCGGCTTTGACGTTCCTTGATTTCGAAAACAAAGCGACGGTTGATCTGACGACGGTCGACGGTCAGTCGCAGCTGATGCTCAATTCTCCCGCGACAAAGGATACGCGCACGCTGACGACCGCGCCCGAAGAGGTCATGAACCTGAACGGAGACGCCGTCGAAGAGGTCGTTGAGGAAAAAACGGGCGACGCCCCCGAAACGGACGCCAAAGACGCGAAAGACGGCAAATCCAAAGAAAAGGACAAGGAAAAAGACAAGGACAAGGACAAGGACAAGGTCGTCAGCCTGAAAACCTATTCCCCGTTTTCGAAATAAAGTCAAAAACAAAGGCGGATCGCCCTGCGGTTCGCCTTTTTTGAAAGGATCCGATTGAAAATGAAACGCGCCGCCGTCGCTTTTTTGATGCTGGTGATTGTCTGCGCCGCGGCGGCGTGCCGTCCCCGGCGGGCGGAGGAATCCCGCGAAATCGTTTTCGACAAACAGGTCGTGCGCGTTTTGCGTCGGAAATCCGATCCCGTTTCGTTGACGGTCGAAATCGCCGACACGAACGCCAAACGCGAACGCGGGCTGATGTACAGAACGCAAATCGGCGACGGCGAAGGCATGCTGTTTTTGTTCCCCAAAGCCCGCGTGATGACGATGTGGATGGCGAACACGCCCGTTTCGCTGGATATGCTGTTTATCGCGAAAAACGGGAAAATCGACGAGATCGCCGAATCCGCCGTGCCGTTTTCCCGCGACGTGATTTATTCGTCGCGCAAAGTGTCCGGCGTTTTGGAATTAAAGGCGGGGGCTGCCGAACGCTTGGGAATCAAAGTCGGCGACACGGTGGAACATTCGTTTTTTAAACTTGAAAATCAAACGGCGACCCGCTAGTATCGCCGATGTTCGGGGCGTGGCTCAGCCTGGTAGAGCGTCTGCTTTGGGAGCAGAATGTCGCAGGTTCGAATCCTGTCGCCCCGACCAAAATAAAATTCTCTGAAATTAAAGAAAACGCCCCCGCGGCGGATTGAACGGATCGACCGGTTTTTGATAAATCCGGAAAAACCGTCCGTTTCCCGTTTTACGCGCGGTGGTACGGGTGACCGTCCAAAATCGTTTTGGCGCGGTAAATCTGTTCGGTCAGCATCACGCGCGCCAGCATGTGCGGCCACGTCATTTCCCCGAACGCCAGCAGATAGTCCGCCTTTTTCCGGATTTCGTCTGTGTGTCCGTCCGCGCCGCCGATCAGAAAGGCGACGGCGGGAACGCCCTCGTCCCGCCACGCGCCCAGTTTATGCGCGAACGCCTCCGACCCCGTCATCTTGCCGCGTTCGTCCAAAACGACGATCTTCGCCCCCGCGGGAACTGCGGACAGCAACAACTCGCCCTCGCGCTTTTTGCGTTCAAGGGCGGAACCGGATTTTTTGTCTTCGAATTCGCGCACGACGACGTTCCAGCGCGTCTGTTTGACGTACCTTGACAGCAAATCCAGTTCCGGACCCGGCTTCATGTGTCCGATGGCGGCGATGACGACGTCCATTACTTTTTCAAACGGCGAGGCGTTTCTTCGCCCCATAGTTCTTCGATGCAATAGAGTTCGCGCGTTTCGGGGTGGAAAACGTGAACGATCACGTCGCCCGCGTCCACGATCACCCAGTCGCCGACGTCTTCGCCTTCGATCGACGCGGGAACGCCCGTCTTTTTCAGGCGCAGCTGCACCTGTTCCGCCAAAGCCGTGACGTGGCGCGGCGCGCGACCGGTCGCGACGATCAGATAGTCGGCGATGGCGGTTTTGCCCGTCAGGTTGATGACGACGATGTCTTCGCCCTTGCCGTCTTCCAGCGTTTTGACGATCAGGTCGACGATTTTTCTGCCTTCGGCGTTTTCCTTGGGCTTCGCGGCTTTTTTCAGCAGTTTTTCGTTCTTTTCCTTGGCTTTCAGGATTTTCTTGACCGTTTTTTTGACGGTTTTCTTGATTTCCTTTTTCGCCGCTTTGACGACCTGTTTTTCAGCCTGAGCCTTGACGGCTTTGACCGCCGTTTTAGCCGTCTTTTTGGTTTTTTCCGTTTTTTCAGCGGTTTTGTCGGATTTTTTAACGGGCATGATTTCAATCTCCTATTTCAAACAACCCTTTGTTTCGAATTTCCGTCGCCGACGCGGGGTGTTTGCGAATCGGCAAAAACACCCACGCGGGCGGTTTTGAAAACGCCAGACGGTCGGCGTCGTCGGGCGATTTGCGATACAGGCGGTACAGCCGCGCCGCTTTGCCGCACAACGCCCGCAAAGCATAATTCTTTCTGGCGAAAACGGCAACGGGAACCGTGCGCATGATCGTCCGCCACCGCCGCCAATGATGAAACCCCAGCAGATTGTCCGCCCCCATCAGCCAGACGAAACGCGCGTCGGGATACAGTTCCGCCAGACGTTCCAGCGTGTCGGCGGTGTAGCGCGTTCCGATCTCGCGTTCAATTTGCGACACCTTGATACGCGGGTGGTTCGACACCCGTTCGGCGACGGCGATGCGGCGTTCGTAAGACGCCATGTCTTTGGCTTCTTTCAGCGGGTTCAGGGGCGACACCAGCCACCACACTTCGTCCAAGCCCAGCAGCTTTAACGCCTGCAGGCTGATGTACCTGTGACCGTCGTGGGCGGGGTTGAACGATCCGCCCAGCAGTCCGATCGTTTTACGGGCGTGTCTGACCGTCACCGCGCACCTGATATTTAAAAGTCGTCAACTGTTCCAAACCGACGGGACCGCGGGCGTGCAGACGTCCCGTGGCGATGCCGATCTCCGCCCCCATGCCGAATTCGCCGCCGTCGCAGAACTGCGTCGACGCGTTCACTATCACGACCGCGCTGTCGACTTCATTCAAAAACTTTTCAGCCGCCGCCGCGTCTTCGGTCAAAATCGATTCCGTGTGGTGCGAGCCGTGCCGCGCGATGTGGTCGATCGCTTCGTCGATGTTTTCAACGACCTTGACCGACACGATCGGGGCAAGGTATTCGGTGTCCCAATCCTCGGCGGTCGCGGGTTTGACGCGGGGATCGAGGGATCGCGCCGCCTCGTCGCCGCGCACTTCGCACCCCGCTTGAATCAAGTCGCCGACGACGGCGGGCAGAACCGTTTTCGAAACCGCCCCGTCGCACAGGATCGTTTCGGTCGAATTGCACGTTCCCGTGCGCCGCATTTTCGCGTTCAGGACGACTTTGCGGGCTTTGTCCGCGTCCGCCGCCCGATGAATGTAGGTGTGGCAAATGCCGTTCAAATGCTTGAACAGCGGAATTTTGCTTTCGTTCGTAATGCGCCGGATCAGCGATTCGCCGCCGCGCGGAACGATGACGTCGACGTATTCGTCCAGTTTCAGCAGTTCGCCCACCGCGGCGCGGTCGGTCGTCGGCACGAATTGGACGCAGTCTTCGGGCAGACCCGCCTGTTTCAATCCCGCGCGCATCAGCTTTGCGATTTCGGACGACGAACGAAAAGCTTCCGATCCGCCGCGCAAAATGACCGCGTTGCCCGATTTGAAGCACAAAGCCCCCGCGTCGGCGGTGACGTTCGGACGGCTTTCGTAAATGACGCCGATGACGCCCAAAGGAACGGACACGCGGGAAATCTTCAATCCGTTCGGTCGCGTCCATTCCGCCAGAACGCGTCCGACGGGATCGGGCAGGGCGGCGATTTCGTCCGCCCCTTTCGCCATGGCGGCGACGCGTTCGGGCGTCAGCAGCAGGCGGTCGCGCATCGCGGGCGTCGTTTCGGGGGGCAGGGCGTCCAGATCGGCTTTGTTCGCCGCCAGAATCGCGTCCGATCGTTCGCGGATCAGTTTCGCGGCGGCGGTCAAAGCCTTGTTTTTTTGATCCGTCGGCGCGGTCGCCAGAACGCGGGCGCAGTCTTTCGCCCTTTTCGCCATGGAAAGCATCAGTTCTTTCATATCAAGCCCTTTTTTCCGTGAATAAGTCGTCGCGGTGAATGATCTCGTCCGCGCCGTGATAGCCTAAAACCGATTCGATTTCGTCGCTGTGCCGTCCCGCGATCAACGCCGTTTCGTTTGAATCGTAAGCCGCCAGCCCTTTGCCCAAAAACACGCCGTTTTCGTCCGTCAAAGCGACGGCGTCGCCGCGGTCGAACCGCCCCTTGACGGCTTTGACGCCGGCGGGCAGCAGGCTTTTGCCCTTGTCCAACGCCTTGACGGCGCCCGAATCCAGAACCAGCGTGCCGCGCGGCTTGATCGAACCGCCGATCCACGCCTTGCGCGCGGAAACGGGGGATTTGTCCGCCAGAAACCAAGTGCCTTTGCCCGTTTTTTCCATGCGGGTCAGCGGGTGCAGTTCCGATCCCAGCGCGATCGCCATGTCGCACCCCGCCTCCATGCACAGGCGCGCCGCCATCAGTTTCGTCGCCATGCCGCCCGTGCCGACCGACGACCCTGCGCCGTCCGCCATCGCTTCGATTTCGGGCGTCATTTTTTCGACGACCGGAATCAGCATCGCCGACGGATCCTTGCGCGGATTGGCGGTGTACAGTCCTTCGACATCGGAAAAGATGATCAACGCGTCCGCGCTGACCATTTGCGCCACGCGCGCGCCCAGCCGGTCGTTGTCGCCGACCTTGATTTCGCCCGTCGCGACCGTGTCGTTTTCGTTGATCACGGGAATGACGCCCAGATCCAGCAACGTGTCCAGCGTGTTGCGCGCGTTCAAATAGCGTTCGCGGTCCTCCGAATCGTCCAAAGTCAGCAGCACCTGCGCGACTTTCAGTCCGCGTTCGGCGAGGACTTCCTGATAATAGTGCGCCAGCCGGATCTGACCGACCGCCGCCGCCGCCTGTTTTTGCGGCAGTTTGATCTTGCCCGCCGGCAATCCCAGCACGCGCCGCCCGATCGCGCCCGCGCCCGACGTGACGATGACGATTTGCTGTCCGCGTTCGCGCGCCGTCAGAATGTCGTCCGCCAAAGCGTTCAGCCAAGTGTTCTTTACCCGTCCCGTCGTTTCGTCGACCAGCAGGGACGACCCGATTTTCAGCACCAGCCGCTTGGCTTTTAACAGGGGTTTATTCGTCATAGTCGTCAAAGGCTTCCATGCGCGCGGCGGATCCGCGTTCTTCGCGCAGTTTCAAAACATGGGGCAACAGGGCGCGCAGGACTTCGGTCGTTCCCGCGTGCGCCGCGCCCGACATCAGCATCGGCTTTTTGCGGCAGGCTTTTTGCAAAGCTTTGGCTTTTTCGTCGATTTCCTCGGGCGTCAGCGCGTCGGTTTTGTTCAAAACGACGATTTCCCGCTTTTGCGCCAAAGCCGGCGAGTAAAGTTTCAATTCCTTGCGAATCGCCTTGTAGCGTCCGGCGACGTCCTCTTCCGTCCCGTCGATCAGATGCAGCAGAACGGCGCACCGTTCGACGTGGCGCAGGAAATGGTCGCCCAGTCCGACGCCGTCGTGCGCGCCTTCGATAATGCCGGGAATGTCGGCGATCAGCATTTCCTCGTCGTCGATTTTGGCGATGCCCAGATTCGGGTGCAGAGTCGTGAACGGATAATCCGCGATTTTCGGACGCGCCGACGTCACGGCGGACAGGAAAGTCGATTTTCCGGCGTTCGGGAATCCCAGCAATCCGGCGTCCGCGATCATTTTCAATTTCAGCCAGACCCACATTTCCTCGCCGGGCTGTCCGGGATCGGCGCGGCGCGGCGCCTGATTCGTCGACGTTTTGAACATCGCGTTGCCGTATCCGCCGTCGCCGCCTTTGGCGATCGTGAAACGTTCGTAGGGGGTCAGCATGTCCTTGATGACCGTTTCGTCGTCGTCCGCGACGATTTGCGTGCCGACGGGGACTTTGATGATCAGGTTTTCGCCCTTGCGTCCGAATTTGTCCTTGCCTTCGCCGTTGTGACCGCGTTCGGCTTTGAAATGCTGGCGGTAACGGAAATCGATCAGCGTGTTCAGGTTGGGGACGGCTTCGAAAATCACGTCGCCGCCGCGTCCGCCGTTGCCGCCGTTCGGACCGCCGAATTCGATATACTTTTCGCGGCGGAACGAACAGCAGCCGCTGCCGCCGTCGCCGGATTTCAAGTAGATTTTCGCCTGATCCAAAAATTTCATCGATTCGATTCTCCGTTCTGATACAAAATAAAGGGGAATGGCGCACCAATCCCCTTTAAAAAAGCTGTAAGCCGAAAAGCTTATTCCGTCACGACGGAAACGTAAACTCTGTCGTCGGCTTTGCGCGTAAAAGCGACGCGACCTTCCGCCGTGGCGAAAATGGTGTGATCGCGACCCAATCCGACGTTTTCGCCGGTGCGGTATTTCGTGCCGCGCTGACGGACAATGATGTTGCCGGGAATGACAGCCTGACCGCCCGATTTTTTCAAACCCAAGCGTTTGCTTTCGGAATCGCGTCCGTTTCTGGTGCTGCCGCCTGCTTTCTTATGAGCCATAGTGTAACTCCTTAAACCTTAAAGTGGATTATTCGGCGATATCCGTGATCTTGACGATCGAGATATACTGGCGATGACCGTTTTTACGGCGATAGCCCTGACGGCGTTTCTTTTTGAAAACGATAACGGTATCGTCGCGGGTCTGTTTGACGACCTTGGCGGAAACTTTGGCGCCGGCGATGTTGGGCGTGCCGATTTTTTCATCAAGGGCAAGCACATTGTCAAATGTCACAGTAGA
>DJRZ01000047.1:3658-4928 GCA_002440235.1 Alphaproteobacteria bacterium UBA6347 | reverse complement strand
TTGTACTGCTTGCCGCCTGTCTTAATAACTGCGAACATTTTCTTCACCATCTTAGAAATTCATAACAAAAAGCAGAAAACACGTTTCCGCCTTAGTGAGAGCCTTTTATAGGCGGATAATCGCGGATTTGTCAACAGAATATTTAGCTTTTCCCGCATTTATTTTCTGTTCGGGGCGATTTGGTCGCCCAAACGTCCCGCCAGACGCGAAAACGGCAGGGATTGCACCCAGATTTTTCCCGGTCCCTGCAAATCCGCGTAAAACAGTCCGGAACCGCCGAAAAGCTGGGTTTTCAAATCCCCGGCGCCGCAAACGTCAAACCGGACGGACGGCTGAAAAGCCGCCAGACAGCCGGCGTCGACCTGAACCGATTCCCCGTCCGCCAGTTCTATTTCGCCGATCGTTCCGCCCGCGTGGATAAAGGCGACTCCGTCCCCCGTCAGCCGTTGCATGACGAAACCGTGTCCGCCGAACAGAGCCGTCGACAGCTTTTTTTGAAAAAAAACGCCGATGTCGACGTCTGACTGCGCGCACAGAAAACTGTCGCGCTGGCAAATCAGTTCGCCGCCGATTCCCGCCAGCGACACGGGAATGATCTTTCCGGGGTAGGGCGCGGAAAAGGCGACCCGCGCCGATTCGCCGCCGGTGTTTTCGAACACGGTCAGAAAAGCCCGCTCGCCCGACAGGACGCGTTTGCCCGCGCCGAACAGTCTGCCGACCAGCCCCTGCCGCTTCGTCCCCAGCGAAGCCGCCGGTTTGACGAAAATTCCCTTGTAAATCATCGCGCCGGGTTCGGCGATTACGGATTCGCCGGCGTTCAGCGTGATTTCGACGTACTGCATGTCGTCGCCGCGGATTTTGAAATCCAGCCCCGAATCGAAAAAAGCCCCCGACGGCGGCGCGTCCGCGTCCCGATTCGCCAAAGCGGCGAACCGTTCTGCAGGCGTCCATTCGGGCATGCCTTCGCGCCAGACCAGACAGTCGGGGCGGGTTTGAATGAAACGATGGGCGTCTTCGACGGAAAAAGGTCCGTATTTACGGTTTCCGGACAGGCAGTACCACATGGGCGGCTCCTTGAATGTCAGCGTCGGCGCAACAGGGTCGATCCGACGCGGCGGTTGCGCGGGTCGGAATACAGCAAATGCTGGATATAGCGTCCCTGAAACAGGGTGATGTCGTATTTTTCCGCGAAAAGCAAGGCTTTTTCATCGTCGACGCGGCACAGAATCGTTCTGTTCGCGCCGTAGTTTCTGACTTTGCCGCCCAGCGC
>DJRZ01000047.1:0-3653 GCA_002440235.1 Alphaproteobacteria bacterium UBA6347 | reverse complement strand
CGTTCTGTTCCAAAATGTCGGGCAGACCTTCGTTCCACGTCAGCTTGACGTAATCCGCCCCCAGCCGTTCGCGGTCGATCAGGGGCAGGGTTTGCGCCGTCACGCCGTCGACGCAAATCTTGTACCCCAGATTTTTGGCGTAGTCGCGCGCGCACAAATACGATTGCAGGTCGCTGAAAATGTCGATCGGCTGCAATTCCAAAACGATCGAGCTTTTCATCGCGGAACGGATATTGTCGTCAAATTCGCGAAAATCCTCGGATAAAATCGTCGAAATGTTCAAATTCAGCGAAAAGTCGCGGCGGAACGCGCCGTCGTCGTGTTGCGACACGCTGTTTAAAACGCGCTTGTCCAGCGTTTCGGTCAAATCCTGAAACAGCCACGGCGTCGCCGTCAGGGAAACCCCGGGCAAAACCGATTCGCTGAGGTCGGCGATGGAAACGAACACTTCTTCAAACAAAGGCTGCGGCTTTGAATCTTCCAGAATGATGCAGACGGGCTGACGGCGGATCATGTTCGAAAAATCCGTGTTCTGCAACGCCTGCGTCACGCGCGCCAGCATTTCGGGCGTAAACAGCTTTTGATTTTTATGAACGGCGGGGGGCAGGACGAACCGGCGCGTTTCCTTTTTCTCCGTCGCGGCGCGGGCGGGACCGTTCGCGATGCGCGCGATTTCGTGCAGCAGGACTTCGCCGTCGGCGGGCAGGGTGTACGTCTTTTCCAGCGCTTTGGCGTTCTGCGCGGCGGGATCGTCCGAAAAATTCAGCCACGTTTTAATGGTGGCGGCTTTAATCGTGTTGTCGTTGACCTTTTGCGAATAGAACACGAAAATGTCGTCGTTTTTCAGGCAGAAAACCTGACCGTACAGCGATAAAGTGTCGTGAAAGACCGTCAGAATCATAGACAGCAGGCTGTCTTTGCGCAACGCGGGATCGATTTGCGATATTTTCAGCTGGACGACGGTCTGACGCTGTCCCGATTTCAACGCGTCAGCCACGTGGCGGCGGATTTGCTCGTCGTGGTTGATCATGGCGCCGCCTCCTTTTTCCCGACGATCGGCAGGTCAAGCCGGCTTTGGTTCGTGCAGAGCGCGCGCGCCGATCCCGCGACGCAGGCTTTGCGCGCCGAACATTGCGCCGTCGTGCAGTTCGCTTTGTCGCTGCAGCCGTGACGGGTGATCGTCGCCGTCAGTTTGTCGATGAAATAGCCCTGATACCGCATGATGCGGTGTTCCAGTCCCCAGCGCATCGCGTTTTCGTCTTCGCACCGCATTAAAATCAGCGTGTCGGGGTCGAACGGGCGCAACTTTTCGCCCAGATCCGCCGTGATCAGGGACGGAATCCAGTTCAGTTTCAACAAATCGGGAGTCAACACCGTCAAATCCGTAAAGTCGAACGACAGGGGCGTCAATCCGTCGATCAGAAGCTTGTGCCCCGATTCGCGCAACAGGTCGCGGGCGTAGTTGTAATTGCGGGTGTTTTGCAGAATGTCCGCCAGTCCGACCTCCACCACCGCGGATTTGCCGTCCGGCAGCGTCGTCAGAAAAGCTTCGAACGCGGGGGTGAACACGGTCGAAATGTTCAGATTCAGCGAAATGTCGCCGGGCGTGTGGGCGATCAGATCGTCGCCGCAGCCCAGCATGCGCTTGTCCAGCGTTTCGCTCAGATGCTGGAACAGCCAGCGGTTCGACAGAACGTCCACGTCGGGGGCGATCGCTTTTTTCAAATCCGCCATGGACGTGAAGTATTCGGTGAACAGCGACGAAAATCCGCCCGTTTTGGTGAAGCCGACCGCTTCCTGGCGGCGAATGACCTTTAAAATGTTGAACCCTTGGATATTGCGCAGAATCGCGTCCAAATGCTCGGGGGCGAGGGGGATTTCCTGCTTGCTGTTCTGCCGGTTTTCCTGATCGGCGATCGCTTTTTTGGCGTAGCCCGCCACAAAATCGAAATCGTAAGCCAGCGAATAGGCTTTGACGAAATCGGTCGGATTCGCCGCGGCGAAAGAATCGGACTGGAAGATGTTGCGCACGGACGCCATGGCTTCGTTCAAAATGGCGGGCGGAATGTTCTGTCCGACGACGACGATGTCGTTGTTCGATAAAACGAACAGCCCCGATTGAGATTTTATGATCATCTCGTTCAGGGCGTTCAGAGTCATTCTGACGTGGTTCTTGGTGCGGTTCGCGGGATTCAGCGCCGACATCTTGACGAACAGAGCCGTGGAAACGGCTTTCATCGGCTCGATTCGTTTCAGTTTGTCGTAAAGCTGCTGTTCCGCTGTCGCCACGCCGTCGTGCTTTCTTTCGGGTTATTTCAAATACAGGTGGACTTCGGTCGATTTGACGCCGGTCTTTTCCGTTTTCGAAACAAAGACGCGGTCTTCGGGCAGCCCCATCGACGTCAGCGTGTCGCGGACGGCTTCGGCGTTTTTGGCGGCTTCGGCTTCATCGGCGGCGCCGGAACCGACGGCGACGATTTCGAAATTCGTGGACGGACGCTTGTCCAGCGCGGCTTTGACCGCGTTGTACAGCGACCGTTCGTAGGCGACGTTCTTTTTGTTGAAACGAATCACCATCAGCGGACGGCGTCCCGTCAGATTCGCTTCGGGCAAAGCGGATACGGCGTTCAGCGCTATCGGCGCGGCGGCTTTGGAACGGTCGGCGTTGATCATGCCGCCGTTGCGGATTTCCTTTTCCAACTGGTCAATGTTTTGCTTTTCGGCGCTGAAATACTGTTGCTGACGCGTGATCTGCGCCGCGATTTCGGACGACAGACGATCCAGCGAAATGATCGAACGCCGCGCGTCGTCTTCGACTTTTTTCAGATTTTCATGGTCGGATTCCAGCGCGCCCGGAACCATGTAGGTTTCCGTCGCCGTGTTCAAAAGGGAATCCAGTTCGTTTTTGGCGCGGGCGGCTTCGGTCGACAGCTTCGCCGTTTCGGTCATGTTTTTGTCGGCGCCCGCCAGCAGCTGAGCGGACTGTTTCCACATCGCCGTCAGTTCGGGGTTGCCGGGGGTCGTTCCTTTTTGCAAACGGGCGTAGATTTTCGCGACGTTTTCATAGTAGGTTTCGGCTTCCCGCGCGCTTTGCGTCTTCAACGCGTCGAAAGCGGCGCCGTTTTTGGCGATGCCGTCGTTGATCTGCGCCAGCTTCGCGGCGATGGACGAGATTCTTTTCCCGACTTCGGAATTTTGAGCGTTCGCATAAGCGGAAATGTCCGAATCGCCGGACGCCGTTTCGACGGCGCGCGTTTCAACGGGACGAACGGCGTCCTTCCGGACGACCGGAGCCGTTTTGCGGGGAGCCGCCTTTTCAATGGCGAAATCGTCGGCGTAATAATCGTCGGCGGCGGGACCGGTCGTTCCGACGCACCCCGTCAAAGCCAGCAAAGTCGCCGCCAGAGAAAGTCTTTTGGAAAGAATCATTGTTTAAATACCTTATCGTTAGAAAACTGCGCAATTTTCCCGTCGGGATCGGCGAAAGCGAACCCGACATCTTTTGAATGTAACGGAAAATCGCAGTTTTTCAAGATTTTTTATCAAAAAACAAAAAAAGTCGAATTTTTTTAAAAAAAAGTCTTGCAATCGATAAAAGCGGGGGGTATATACATATCTGTTCAGGCGCCCATAGCTCAACTGGATAGAGCATC
>DJRZ01000037.1 GCA_002440235.1 Alphaproteobacteria bacterium UBA6347 | reverse complement strand
GGGTACATCATGATGGGGGCGCACCGGTTTCATTGCTGGACACCCACGGGACACGGCAACGTCGATTTGAAAGAGGCACTGATGCATTCCTGCGACATTTATTTTTACGAGGTCGCGCGCCGCACGGGCATCGACAAAATATCGGCGATGGCGCGGCGGTTCGGATTCGGCGCGCCGACGGGAATCGACCTGCCGGGGGAAAAATCGGGGCTGATGCCGACCCGACGCTGGAAAGAAACGATTTTGGGCGAACAATGGCTGCAGGGCGACACCTATAACACGGGCATCGGACAGGGCTACGTGCTGGCGACGCCGATGCAGCTGGCGGTCATGACGGCGATTCTGGCGAACGACGGCTATAAAATCAAACCGACGCTGATCGTTCCCGAAAACAGAAACCCGTCCGAATGTCATGGCGAATACCTGAACATTCCGAAAAACCATTTGCAGATGATGCGCGACGGCATGTTCGAAGCCGTCAACAACCCCAAAGGAACGGCGAAAACCGCGCGGCTGAACATCGACGGAAAGACGATCGCCGGCAAAACCGGAACGACGCAAGTCAAACGCATTTCCATGAAAGAACGCGAACAGGGATTGCGCCGTCAGGACGAAATTCCGTGGGCGGAAAGAAACCACGCTTTGTTTGTTTCTTTCGGTCCGACGGACAAACCCCGATACGCGCTGGCGGTCGTCGTCGAACACGGCGGCGGCGGATCGACGTCGGCGGCGCCGATCGCGCGGGCGATCATGGACGCGGCGCTGCGTCTGGACCCCGCGGCGCAAAGACCCGTGAACCCCAAAAACGCTTTGACGGGAGGGCATTTGTGATGACAGGCTTCGCTTCGTTCGGTTTCCGCAACGCGCATATGACGATCAAAGACCGGTTCATGCGGCTCAGCTGGTGTTACGTTTTTCTGATCTGTCTGGTAGCGATGACGGGATTCGTCGTTTTGTACGCCGCGGCGAACGGCGGCTGGGATCCGTGGGCGAGCCGCCAGTTTTCCCGATTTTGTCTGGGGTTCGCGCTGATGCTGGTCGTCGCGATGGTCGATTTGCGCGTCTGGTTGCGCTACGCGTACGTGTTTTACGCCGGCGCGGTCGTTTTACTGTTCATCGTCGAATTTTTCGGTCACGACGCCATGGGGGCGCAACGCTGGCTGAATCTGGGCTTTATCAAAGTACAGCCGTCCGAACTGATGAAAATCGCGCTGATTCTGGCGCTGGCGCGATATTTTCACGCGACGTCGCTGCAAGAGGTTCAAACCCTTTCGTCCGTCGCCGTTCCGTCGCTGATGGTGGCTTTGCCCGTCGCCCTGGTGTTGAAGCAGCCCGACCTGGGGACGGCGGTTTTAATGGCGGCGGGATCGCTGTCGCTGTTTTTTCTGGTCGGCGTTCAGATGTGGAAGTTCGTCGCGCTGGGCGTCGCGGGGCTGGTTTCGATCCCGATCGGGTGGCGTTTCCTGCACGATTATCAAAAAGAGCGCGTTTTCACTTTTCTGGATCCGGAACGCGACCCGCTGGGCAAGGGATACCACATTCTGCAATCCAAGATCACGCTGGGATCGGGCGGCGTTTTCGGCAAGGGATTTTTGCAGGGAACGCAAAGCCGCCTGAACTTTCTGCCCGAAAAACAAACGGACTTTATTTTCACCGTTTTCGCCGAAGAATTCGGACTGATCGGATCGGTGTCGCTGCTGGCGCTGTATCTGGCGCTGATCTTTTACGGATACGTCATCGCGTTCAGGTCCACCAGCTTTTTCGGGCGGCTGCTGGCGCTGGGGCTGACGACGAACCTGTTTCTGTACGTCTTTATCAACATCGCGATGGTGATGGGGCTGCTGCCCGTCGTCGGCGTGCCGCTGCCGATGATTTCCTACGGCGGCACCGTGATGCTGACGCTGATGTTTTCGTTCGGACTGGTCGAATGCGTCAACGTCAACCGCGACGTCCAGATCGGGCGTTGCGGCGCCTACGACGACTGAGAATCGAAAAGATTTGATTTTTCGAACGAATGTTATACCCTTGAACCGTCATTTTATCGGGAGGTTGACATGAAACAACGAAAAAAACGAAACCCCGTCGCGTTCGAACTGCTGTGTTCGGGAAAATACAAACCGCGCGTCGTCAAAAACAAAAAGCTTTATTCCCGCAAGGACAAGCACAAAAAAAGCCTCGAAAAACAAATTCGGGGCTTTTTCGTTTTCACGGCTTCATTTCGCGATCAACTTGGCGCATTCGGATTCGATCCTGTTTTGCAGTTCCGCGACAAATTCGCGCGGCGGCATGTTTTCCGGCATGGCGGGCAGAAATTCAATGACGATCGTTCCGGAATTTTTCATAAACGACCGCTTGCGCCAGAAACAGCCGGAGTTTAAAGCGGCGGGTATGACGGGAACGCCGCATTTTTCATACAAAAGCCCCACCCCCGGATTGTATTTCGCCGTCGCGCCCGGGGCTGTGCGCGTCCCTTCGGGAAAGATGACGACGGGACGGTTTTCCGCCAGCCGCTTGATCGACCCGTTCAAAATGGAACGCATGGCTTTCGCGCCCGAAGAACGGTCGATCGGCACGCACCCCGACAGCGACAGATTCCACCCGAACAGGGGAATGTACAGCAGTTCCTTTTTCAAAATATAGGCGGGGGATTTCAAAATCGCGTGAAAAGCCACCGTTTCCAGCGTCGACTGGTGCTTCGACGCGACGATGAAGGCGTTGGTGTCTTTCGGCAAGTTCTCCCGTCCGCGGACTTCGCATTTAATGCCGGCGAGCCAGCGCATGCCGAACAGCAGCGCGACGCCCCACCCGCGGGCGTTCAGACTGCACAGGCGCATGGAAAACACGCCGGCGACCGCGCCCGTCGTGCAGAAAAACAGCGTCGTAACGAAAAAATACACGTTAAACAGCAGGGAACGAACAAATTTCATGGACACACCGTATTGTTAAGGACAGGTCGGACGAACGGCAAAACGCGCCGAATCGCGGCGACCAGAAATTTCATGTATTCGGAAGAGATTAAAACAAACGTCCCGCGCCACTTCCACCATTCTTCGTGTTTGACCGTTTGCGGGAAAACGGGATTCGGGACGATTTCGACGCCGTCCAGCGCGCCGCGAAATTCCGCCAGGCTGCGCGGCATGTGGTAAGACGCCGTCACCAGACGCACGGATTTAAAGCCGTTCCGGTCGATCCATTCCTTTGTTTCCAACGCGTTTTCGCGGGTGTTGCACGCGACGTGCCCCAGCGTGATCCGGTCGCCCAGTTCGTCGGGCAGTTCGTTGATCGTTTCCGCCAGCGCGATCCAGTCGACTTTTTCGTTCACGCCGGAAATGAACAGCTTTTCCGCCTTGTTCCGCTTCAGCAGATCGACCGCCGCCGCCACGCGCAGCGATCCGCCCGTCAGCGCGACGATCGCGTCCGTTTTCACGTCGGAATTTTGCGGAACGCGGCTGACCTGCGCCGCGAACCAGAACAGCCCGCACAACCACAGGGCGAACAAAACGCCCAGAACGGGCAAAACGATTCGGACTGTTTTTTTCATCGCGGTCACAGCATTCGCCTCAAAGTTCTTTGAACCGTCCAGTACGCCGTCAGGGTTGACAGGGCGATCGCCAGAACGGGAACCAGAGCCAGCAGAGTCCACGACGCGGCGTCGAAGCGCGCTTCGGACAAAAGCCCGCCCTTGATTTCGCCCGCTTTGGACGACAGCAGGTACAGAATCGGCAGGACGCATGAAAATCCCGTCACCGCGCCCGCCGACGCCAGCAAAGCCGTCCGTTTGGCGTACTGCCCCGAAATATAGGAATCGTGCGCCCCGATCTGGTGCAACAGTTCGATGACAGGCTTGTGCACCGCCAAAGACGAACACGTCACGTAAATCACGATGACCGACGTCGTCGCGATCACCAGACTGAGCAACGCGGACGCCAGCAGATCCAGCGTCCTGACCAGCCCGACCAGTTTTCCCAGCCACAGCTTGTGCACGTCCAGCGTCGCGTTCGGCGTGTTTTTCGCCAAAAGGACGCGCAGCATTTCCAAATCGACCTCCGCCCCCGGCACCAGTTGCACGTCGATCAGATCGGGCATCGGCAGGTCGTCCAGCAAAACGGTGTCGCCCAGCCACGGTTTCAGCAGGCTCTTCATCTGGCTGTCCGTCAGCAGGTTCGCCGAAGCGACCCCCACCGTTTTGCGCAGAATGTCCAAAGCGTCCTGCGTTTCCCGCTGCGTTTTTTTCTTGTTCACGCGTCCGTTTTCCTCGGTCGGCAGGATCTGGACGGTCAAAGATCCCGAAATCGAGCGGTTCCACCGCGTCAGCATCGAATTTAAAGACAGCGTTCCCGCCATCGTCAGTCCCGCGAAAAACACCATCAGCATCACCATCCACGGCAGAAACCACGCGGAAGTGTCCCCTGAAAACGGCAAATCGCTGCTACGCCTGAACACGGTTCGACTCCTTGGAAAAATCGGGGGTGTAGCCGACGGGGTAAATCGCCAGCCGCCCGTTCGACAAATGCATGCGCGGATAGGCGAACGATTTGATCAGCCCTTCGTTGTGGGTCGCGATGACGACCGTCGTCCCGTGGCGGTTCAATTCGACGAACAGGCGCATCAGGCGCGCGGCGGAACGGTCGTCGAGGTTGCCCGTCGGTTCGTCCGCCAGCAAAATCCGCGGACGCGTGACGATCGCGCGGGCGATGGCGACGCTTTGCTTTTGACCGCCGGACAGCGTCGGCGGCTTGGCGTTCAGATGCGCCCCCAGTCCGACCCAGATCAGCAGTTCGGAAACGCGCTTGCGGACGTCCGATTCGTCATAGCCCGCCACGCGCAGAGGCAAAGCCACGTTGTCCACCGCCGACAAGTGATCCAGCAGACGGAAATCCTGAAAAACGAAACTGATTTGACGGCGCAGTTCGGGCAGTTCACCGCGGGGAATGCTCCGGACGTCCCTGCCGAACAGGCGGACGGTGCCGCGCGTCGGCGCGCGCGTCAGATACAGCAGGCTGAGCAAAGACGTTTTCCCCGCGCCGCTTTCCCCCGTCAAAAAATGGAACGACCCCGCCGGCAGAGCGAACGACACGTCGCGCAAAACCTCCGCACCCTGACCGTAGCGCAGACCGACGGCATCAAATTCCATGACATTGGTTTCAGGCACCGTTCGCCCCCGTTGTTGAAAAAATGATTTAACATTTTATACGCAAATCTGCATAATACCATATCAAAAATCACAGGAAACGAAAATGCTGATCACTTGCCCGCAATGTTTGACGACTTATGACATACCCGACGCCGCGCGGGAGGAAGGCGCGCAGTTCCGTTGCATGAAATGCGGCTGCGTTTGGGGAATCGACGGCGACGACGACGCGCCCGATCCCGAAGACTCGCCCGAAACCGGCGCGACCGACCCCGTCGCCGCCGCCGAAGAACGGCTTGAAACGGAAAACGATCTGAAAAACGGCATCGATTTGGAAAAAATCGAAAACCGCGAAGAGTTCGATTTCGAAAACGCGGGCAAAGGCGTTCGGGACATTCCCGACCCGTTTCTTAACGTCGGGGAAAACGAAACGGGGGCGGACGAAATCAAAACGGCGGACATTCCCGTTTTCAGCGACGATTTTTTCCGACCCGCGAAAAAAGCCGTCAAACCGCCCGCTTTTCTGAAATGGATTCTGCCGCTGTACTTTGTCGGTCTGACCGCCGTCGCGGCGGGGGTGTACCTGTTTTTCTTCCGCGCGCCGCAACGTCCGCCCGTTACGATGCGGTCGGTCGCCTATGAAACGACGCAAGAGGAATACAAAACCTATCTGCTGTTGCGTTCCGCCGCGTTCAACAATACGGACAGGGAAATTTTCCCCAAAACCTTCTCCGTGCGCTTTTCCGACGAAAACGACCGCCCGCTGACGACGGCGACCGTCGATTCCCCCGTCGCCGTCCTGCCGCCGCACGGTATGGAAAAGGTCGAAATCAAAATCGAACGACCGCCCGCCAAAACGGCGAAAGCAGTCGTAACACTGGAAAAATACGACTTTAAATAACCGTCACAGCCACGGCGCGGGACGCGTGTTTTTCAGCATGTCGTCCATGCTCTGGCGTTCGCGGATAACGGCGTAATCGCCGCCGTTCGCCAAGACCTCGGCGCACAGGGGGCGGAAGTTGTAATTCGACGCCATCGCCGCGCCGTAAGCCCCCGCCGTTTCGATCGCGACCAAATCGCCCGCCTTCATTTCCGGCAGGACGCGCGCCTTGCCGAACACGTCGCCGCTTTCGCACACGGGACCGACGACGTCGTAACTTCGATCCTCGCCCCCCTGTCTGACGGGAAGCACGTTGTGCCAGGCGTCGTACATCGCGGGGCGCACCAAATCGTTCATGCCCGCGTCCAGCACCAGAAAACGCCTGTCGCGCGCCTGTTTGACGCGAACGACGCGCGAAATCAAAACGCCCGCGTCCGCGACCAGAAAACGCCCCGGTTCGAAAATGATTTCGCAGTCTTCGCCGCCCAAAATCCGCGCCGCCGTTTCCATATAGGCGTCGGGGGACAAAGCCGCGTCCGCCGGTTTGTACGCGACGCCCAGACCGCCGCCGACGTCGATCGACGAAATCGCGACGCCGTCCGCGCGCAACAGCCGCGCGATTTGTGCCGCGCGTTCGAACGTTTCCGCGAACGGTTCGATTTCCAGCAGCTGGGATCCGACATGGACGTCAATGCCGACGGGGTTCAGCCCCGCCGCGGCGGAAAAATCGCGGTAAAGTTCGCGCGCGCGCGTCCAGTCGACGCCGAATTTGTTTTCGGCTCTGCCCGTCGCGATTTTGTCGTGCGTGCGCGCGTCGACGTCGGGATTGACGCGCAGGGCGATGTCGGCCTTTTTTCCCGACGAAACGGCGATTTCGTTCAGCAGGACGGCTTCCTCCGCCGATTCGACGTTGATTCGCTTAATGCCCGTTTCAACGGCGAGTTTCAACTCCTCCGCCGTTTTGCCGACGCCCGAATAAACGATTTTATCCGCGGGGACACCCGATTTCAGCGCCAGCAGCAGCTCGCCGCCCGAAACGATGTCCGCGCCCGCGCCCTGTTTCGCCAGCAGACCGACAATCGCGGGATTGAAGTTGCTTTTGACCGCGAAACAGGTCAGGTGCGATTTCAGACGCCTTTTCGCCGCGCCGTCGAACGCGCGGAAACGGTCGACGATTTCGCCCTGCGAATACAGGTAAAAGGGGGTGGGCACGGCGCGCGCGACGGTTTCGACCGCCGTTTCGTCAATGCGCAGTTTTCCGTCGCGATAGTGAAAATGATTCATTTTTCCGATTCCATCATGCGGTTCAGGTCTTCAAGGCTTTCGGGCGCGTCCGTTTCCGCCGCCGGCGCGGTCGGCGCGGGTTTCGGCGCGACGGTCGGTTCGCGGCGCGCGGGATATTGGCGCGGATAAGTCGTTTCCGGCGGAAAATCCAGCTTTCCGCGTTTGCCGCACCCCGTCAGACACAGCGCGCAAAAGAAAACGGCAAGGATTTTTTTCATCAAAGCCCCCTTCGGTTGTTCGTTTTTGCAAAGATAACAACTGTTAAAAACTTATTCACCCTTTTTTTTTATGCTGTGCGCAGGATTTTTTCGGGGTCGACATGAAGCTTTCCGCCGTCTTTCTGCTGTTTTTGGTTCTGTGGTCGCCGCCGGGGTTCGCCCGAACGGCGCGAAAACAGGTTTTGCCGCAGACGTTCGACATCTCTCCGACGCCGTTTCCCGCGCCGTCGACGCAGTTTATGAACGAAAACGGCAAGATGATCTCGCTGGCGCGGTTTCGCGGCAAAATCCTGCTGGTCAACATCTGGTCGACGTCGTGCGCCCAGTGCGTGATCGAACTGCCGATGCTGGACAGGCTGGAAGGCGACATGGGCGGCGTGAAGTTTCAGGTCGTCGCGCTGTCGTCGGACGTCGAACCGCTGCCTTTGCTGCGGCGTTTCTGGGTCAACCGCGGCATAAAGCATTTGCGGATCTATTCCGACACGCGCGGTTCTTTTTCCAAAGCCGCGAACGTCAACGGCATGCCGACCACCCTTTTGATCGACGAACAGGGACGCGAAATCGGGCGGATTCGCGGCATCGTCGAATGGGACGGCGCGAAAATCAAGGCGCAGATCCGCGATCTGATTCGCCAAGCCAAGAAACGGGAAGCCGAACGTCTGGAACGCGAGGAGCGGGAAAAACAAGAACGCCGCCGGCAAAAATCGATGGAATCCGCCGCCTTCGGTCAAAACGGCGCCGACCGAAACGTTCCGCCCCCGCCCGCGGAGTCCGTCCCCCCGCCGCCGGAACGCCCCGCGCGGGAAATCAAAAGCTGGTTCAACCGCCTTTGATTCCCTGACCTTTTCAAAAAAAGCTTGATTCTGCCGCAAAAAGTTCTACAAAGAGGTTTCCACAATCTTACGGCGGCAAACAAAGGAGCTTTCCGAATGACCAAACCGCGCTATTTAACCATTTCATGGGAACAATTCCACAGCGACGCCCGCGCTTTGGCGGAAAAGCTGATCGACCGCAAGGATTTGAAAAAAATCGTCTGCGTCACCCGCGGCGGTCTGTTCCCCGCCGCCGTTCTGGCGCGCGAGCTGGAAATCCGCTGGATTGACACGATTTGCGTCGTCGGATACGACGAAGAAGACCGCGGCAGCGAAGCGTCGCTGCTGAAAGTCCCCGAAACCGACGGCGAAGGCGTTTTGGTCGTCGACGATCTGGTCGATTCCGGCAGAACGGGACGCATTATCCGCAAACTGATGCCCAAAGCCTATTTCGTCACGATGTACGCCAAGCCCAAAGGACAGGAAGTCGTCGACGATTTCGTCCTGCCCGTCGATCAGGACACGTGGATCCTGTTCCCGTGGGAAGCCGAAATGTCCCCCGCTTCTCCGCTGGTGCGGCGCAAAGAAGATTAAAGTTTTGCTTTAAGCTTTACGAAACAAAAGACCGAACGTTTGAATCCGGTCTTTTTTTCATGCAAAAAAAATTCCCCTCCGGTTTCGCGCCGAAGGGGATCGTTTTTTATTTTTTAAACGGTTTGCGCGGCGCTTTGGCTTTGTCGAAAGCGGGCTTTTTGGCGAACGGTTTCTTAAACGGCTTGCGCGGTTCGTCGAAATCGCGTTCGCCGCGGTCGAAACGGTCGGATTTGAACGGCTTTTTATCAAACTTGCGTTCAAAGCGTTCCCGTTTGTCGAACGGCTTTTCCCCGCGCCGTTCAAAAGGTTTCCCGTCGCGTTTTTTAAACGGCTTCTTTTCAAAACCGTCTTCACGCTTTTCAAAACGTTTTTCCGTTTTGCGGAAATCTTTTTTATAGATTTTACGGGGCGTTTCCTCTTCGACGGCGTCCTCGCGTCCGGTCGTTTTTTCAGCCGCCCTGCGTTCGGCTTTGTCCAGCTGTTTTTTCAGCGCGCGGCGTTCGTGCTTGATTTCCGTGATGCGCTGTTTGCGGGATTTTTTCTTTTCAACGGAAAAGCCGAAAGAACCGACTTTGCCGCCCAAGGCGTAATAACCGCCGTGGCAGAACGCGATCAGCCCGCTGTCTTCCAACCTGAATTTGCCGTCGGCGTCCAGATAGCCGTCGTCGACGTCGACCGCGACGATTTCCGCCAAGAACATGTCGTGCGATCCCAGACGTTTGACCTCCGTCACGCGGCATTCGAGGCTGAGCGGCGATTCCGCGATCAAGGGGGCTTTGACCGCCGTCGCGGCGACGGGGGTCAAACCGGCTTCGGCGAACTTATCGACGTCGCGTCCCGACTTGACGCCGCAGAAATCGGCGGCTTTCAGCGTTTTCGCCGTCGTCAGGTTGATGACAAACTCCTTGTTTTCCGAAATCAGTTCGTGCGAATAACGCGACGGACGAACCGAAATGTACGTCATCGCGGGTTCGGAATTGACGATCCCCGTCCACGCGACCGTCAGCACGTTCGGTTTTTCCATCGTGCCGCAAGTAACCATAACAGGCGGCAAAGGATATAACATCGTTCCCGCTTTCCATGACGTTTTAGCCATTTTAAAATCTCCTTTACAAAATCAAGGCGTTGATTATAGGCTTCTTTGCGAAAAACAAAAGAACGATTTGAAATTTTTTGACGGCGCGTCCGGAAATGCCGTGTTTTTCGACAAAAAAACTTGATTTTTTCGAAAACTCTTTTATCATCGGCGGCAGAAAGGAAACGCCCATGCCCAGAGATTTGACGCACGTTGTTTTCGCCGACGAAATTCGTGAAAAACTGTCCCCCGCGGCGCGAAAAGACACGGGGGAAAATCCCGCCGCCTATCACATGGGCGCGATTGCGCACGACGCTTTTCTATACGGGTCCCAGCCGAAGCTGGCGACGAAAATCCACGGCGGGCTGGGCGACGACACCCGCGCCGTGATAATCGAAATGATGGACGACGCGCGCGCCGAAAAAAATCCCGACCGGCAGGCGATGAAACGGGCGTTCGTGTACGGATTCCTGTCGCACGCGGCGGTCGACGCGACGTTTCACCCGTTCGTGTACAGCGTTTCGGGCAGTCAGGTTCCCGAAAACAATCCGGATCAAAAGCACGTCGATCTGGCGAAAACGCGCCACCGCTACATCGAAACGTGGCTGGACGTGCATTTCCTGCGCGAAAAGAGATTGTCGCTGGACACATTCAAACCGTTCAAACAGGTCGCGAACGACAGACGGACGAACGCCGTCGTTCCGTCCTTTTTCTGCAAAAGCTATGAAAAAGCCTACGGCGTCGGTCAGGATCTGACCCCCGTTTTCAAAAACAGCATGAAAATGCAGCTGTTTGTCGGACGCGTGACGCAAAACCAGCCGCTGGGCAGGACTTTGCGCGCTTTGGACAACGCGCTGGACGGACGTCTGGGACTGGCGGTTTCCGGATTTTACCAGAACGACCGCGCGATGCCGCCGATTCTGCGGGATTTCGAATCCTACAAGCACCCCGTGACGGGCAAAACGGTCGCCCAAACGCTGAAAGGACTGACCGCCGACGCCGTCGCGCTGGGAACGGTCTATATCGCGGCGGCGGAAAAATACATCAGGGACGGCGTCAAAAAAGCGTTTTTAAAAGCCGTCCCGAACGTCAATCTGGACACGGGCGTCGAAAACACCAAACTGGCGGACATCAAACAGGCGACGCCCGCCGACGTCGAAAAGCTGAAAGGCGAAAAAATCAAAGCTTTTATGCGCAAAGGTTTCAAAGCTTTCCCGTCGGGGGCGCGCAACGCCCAAAACGAACGCCGGCAAACGGCGAACATCGCCGGCGCGATGGCTCAAACGCTGAAAAAACAGCGGGAATCCCGCTGAACCCGTTAAAAAAACTGATTTTCCGTATGCGCCGCCGCCAGCAGGGCTTCGGCGTGTTCGACGGGCGTATGCACGCGCAGAACATCGACCTTGTCCGCGATTTTCAGCGAAACGGCAAGCGTTTCGACGTCTTTGCGCGCGGGCGGTTTCGGCGTAAAAACCCTCATGAACGATTTGCGCGAATGACCGATCAGAATCCGCAATCCGAAACGGTGGAACTTTTCGATGTTCTGCAAAATTTGCAACGACTGGCACGCCGTCTTGCCGAATCCGATTCCGGGGTCGAAAATCAGATTTTTCAGGCGCAGTCCGCCGTTTAACAACATGTCGATTTTGCGTTCCAGCCAGCTTTCCAGCGCCGGAACCGTCCGCGCGGGCGGCAGGGATTTGATGTCCTCGTCGTGCATGAAAACGCATGTTTTGTCCGAATGCTCGCGCGCCAAAGCCAGCATTTCCGGATCGCGCAAGCCGTGAATGTCGTTCAGGGCGTCGAATCCGCTTTCCAGCGCTTTCCGCGCCGTTTCAAAATGATAGGTGTCGATGCTGAACCGCGCCGAAAACGGCGTTTTCCCGCGGTTTTTCATATAATCGAACACGTCGGACAGGCGGCGCGTTTCCTCGGCGGCGGAAACGGGCGCGGCGTCGGGGCGCGTCGATTCCGCGCCGACGTCGATAAAAGCGATACGGCGGCTTTCCCATTCCTCGGCGTTTTTAACAAAAGCGTCGATCTTGTCGTTCTTGCCGCCGTCGGAAAACGAATCGGGCGTCACGTTCAAAATGCCCATCACCATGGGCTGATGCGTTTTCGAATACAGGCGTTCGGGGGCGACGGGTTTGAAAAACGACAGCGGATCAAGGACGAAAGACCGTTTCAGGCATTGCTTGTGCGGCACGGTCAGTTCCGGCGTGTCGATCCGTTCGCCGTTGTGTTCGACGATGTCCAGATCGATCGCGCGGGGCGACCAGCGTTCGTGAACGCCCCGTCCCATGTCCCGTTCGATCTTTTTCAAATCGCGCAGCAGGGAAAAGGCGTCCTTGTCCGTTTCGATTTGAAAAACGCAGTTCAGATACGGTTTGTTCCAGTCGTCCCGCGCCGTGTCGAACAGCAGGGCGGCGGGGGTTTCGTACAGCGGCGACACGCCCGTGACGGCGCAAATCCGTTTCAACCGTTCCAGCGCCGACAGCAGATTGTTTTCGCGGTTGCCGTCGTTCGTTCCCGCGGCGATGTATGACGTCATGGCTCAATCCTTTTTTCCCGAATCTAAGAGGATTTGAAAAAAAGTCAAACTTTATGCTATAAAGCTGAAAAAACAACGGGGGCGAAATGGAAAAACTGATTGAAAAAGCCGAAAAAACGCACGATTTGGACAAGTCCGAACTGGTCGCGCTGTTGAATTGCGACGGCGACGCGGCGAAAAAGCTGTTCGCCGCCGCCGACCGCGCGCGCGCGGAATACGTCGGGAACGCCGTTCAGCTGCGCGGATTGATCGAATTTTCCAATTATTGCCGCAACAACTGCTGTTACTGCGGCATCAGACGCGACAACCGGCAGGCGCGAAGATACCGCATCGATCCCGAAACAATCGTCGCCCACGCCGCCGCCGCCGCGAAGCTGGGTTTTAAAACCGTCGTCATGCAATCGGGCGAGGACGTCTGGTTCACCGTCGACCGCATGACGCGGATCATTCGCGCGATCAAGGATCTGGACGTCGCCGTCACCCTCAGCATCGGAGAGAAATCCTACGAGGAATACAAGGCTTACCGCGACGCGGGGGCGGACAGGTATCTGTTGCGCATCGAAACGACGGACAAGGATCTGTACCACCGGCTCGACCCCGGAATGAGCTGGGACAACCGCCACCGCTGTCTGACGGATCTGAAACGGCTGGGATACGAACTGGGGTCGGGATCGATGGTCGGTCTGCCCGGTCAAAGCGCGGAATCTATTGCGGACGATATTTTGTATTTCAAGGAAATCGGCGTCGACATGGCGGGAATCGGTCCGTTTATTCCGCACGAACAGACGCCGCTGGCGAACGCCAAGGGACGCGAATTTCTGTTGTCGCTGAAAACGATGGCTTTGACCAGACTGCTGATGCCCGACATCAACATTCCCGCGACGACCGCGATGGAAACGCTGAACCCGAACGGGCGCGTCATCGCTTTGCAAAGCGGGGCGAACGTCGTCATGCCGAACGTGACGACCGGAGAATACCGCAAGCTGTACGAACTCTATCCCGGAAAGATCTGCGTCAACGACACGCCCGCGCACTGCCGCACCTGCATCGAAGCCAAGATCCGCGCGATCGGGCGCACGATCGGTTCCGGCAAAGGATTCCGCGGCGAATATTTAAAACAACGGCAGGGATAAAAACGCGCCGACGATCAGCGGAATCGACAGGTTGTCGTCGATTTTCAGACGATTTTCGTACACTTCGGCGAACATCGCCGCGAACACGCCCAGCAGTCCGCGCGCCAAAAACGCGCCGCCCGCCTGAAACCACACGGTCGTTTCGAAAACGACCAAAGCCCCCGCGGCGAAGAAAGCCAGCGCGCCCTCGATGCTTTTTTTGCCCCGATTGATCTTGTGTTTGCCGAACGGGCGTCCGATCAACGCGGCGGCGGTGTCCGAAATCAACATGACCGCCATCGCGCACGCGGCGCAAACGGTCGGAAACAGCGCGCTGACCGCCAGCGCCGCGCCCAGCACGTAGGGCGAACCGCTTAAACGGAATCCGCCGTCCGTTTCCTTTTCACGCAACATTTTGGAAAACAGTCTGCCGTAAGTGTTGACGAAAAACGGCAGACGTTTGTAGTACCCGTATTCGACAGCAACGTTGCCCAGAAACAAAAACGCGAACAGTCCGACGCACGCGGCGCGCGGCGCGAACAAAATCAGCGCGGGCATCCACAGGGAACTGAGGTGAACCGTCTTGCGCAGCAATTCCTGTTTGTATGAAATATCCGCCATTTCGCCTTTCCTTTATTTAAAATGCCTGTCCAGCCACGAAACGACGTCGTCGCTCGCCCCGAAATCGTACAAATCGACGTGATGCCCGTCGGGGTAGAGTTTCAGCGTCTTGTCGGCAACGGGGGCGGCGTCGAACATCGCCCTGCCCTGTTCGACGGGAACGGTCGAATCCTTTTCCCCGTGCAGGAACAAAACGGGCGCCGTCAGCGACGCGATGCGCCGTTTCGAATCGAAGGAATCTTTGATCATCAGACGCAGGGGGAACAGCGGATAATGAACTTGCGCCGCGTCGGTCATCGACGTGAATCCGCATTCCAGCACCAAAGCGTCGGGCGGCAGAACCGCCGCCAGCCCGTTCGCGACGCCCGTTCCCATCGACATGCCGTAATAAACGACGCGGGCGTTTTCGCCCAGACGGTCGCGGATATACCGCGCCCCCGCCAACGCGTCCGCGATCAGCCCCCGTTCGTCCGGCTTGCCCCCGTTGCCGCCGAAACCGCGGTATTCCAGCAGCAAAACGCCGTATCCCGCGTTGACGATCGGAATCAGTTTGTGCGCGGCGTCGCCCGCCGTCCCCGTGTTGCCGTGCAAATACAGAACGGTCGGCAAAAGATCGCCGTCTTTGTCCTTTTTCGGAGCGGCAAAGAAAGACGTCAGTTCCGGTCCGCCGTCGGGTTTAACGACGACCTTTTCCAAATCGGGGCGTTCGAAACGGTGCGGCGTGCGCACGGGCGTATTCGGATTGTACATCAGCTTGCGCTGAAACAAAAACAGCGCGACCGCGGCGGTCAGCCACAACAGAAACAATCCGGACAGAAATTTTAAAATCAAGGGCATTTTCAACCTACGGCGCGCAAGTGAAATCGTAAATTCTGACGTTTTCGTCGGAAACGACGTCGGGCGCGCGCCCCGCCGGCACGATGTCCAGTCCCGCGCGGTCCGACAGAATCCTGAAATTGGTGTTCGGGCAGATGTCCGTAACGACGCGGCGCGCCAGCCGCGCGTTGTCGCCGCGACCGCCGCCGAACAGGCGAATCCGGATCTGGCGAACGCCGTTCGCGGCGGGCGGCAGGACGTCGACGAAAGCCTTGTGTCCGTTGATTTCGTCCCATTCGCGGCGCGCCAAAGACCACTTTTGCTGTTCAGCCATCAAATCCATGCCGCTGTTTTTGCCCGCGGGACAACCGAACGTCACGCCGACAGACCCGTCGCCGTATTGATAAAAGAAACGGTCGATCCTGCGCCCTTTGACGGGAGGTTTTGCCAAATCGACGGACGGCGTTTTCGGCGAGCACGCCTGCGCCATGACGTTGAACGCCGCCTTTTGCGCGGCTTGGATATAGCCGCTTTCCGTCGACGGCAGTCCGTTCCGGTGCGGAATCAGGCGCATGGCGGTTTTGTTGTCGCCGTAGTGCGTGCGGTAAATCAGGATTTTGAAGTAATCGTACTCCTCCCAATCCTTGTCCGCCGATTCCCAATACTTGTACTGTCTGTACACGGCTTCGTCCGTTTCGTACAAAGGCGCGGCGCACCCGCACAAAACCGGAAAGACCGCCGCGATCAGACGGACGAGTTTCATCTTACACCTCGGGTTCTTTGATCTTGGACGCCAGCGACGCTTCCAAAAACAAGTCGATGTCGCCGTCCAGAACGCCGCGCACGTTCGACGTTTCCACCTGCGTGCGCAGATCCTTGACCATCTGATAGGGTTGCAAAACGTAAGAACGGATCTGATAGCCCCAGCCGATTTCGGATTTGGAATCCTCGATCGCGTTGGACTTTTCCTCGCGTTTTTTCAGTTCCATTTCATACAGGCGCGCGCGCAGCATGCCCCACGCCGTGTCCCTGTTCTGGAACTGCGACCGCTGCGTCTGGCACGAAACGACGATGCCCGTCGGAATGTGCGTGATGCGGACGGCGGATTCCGTTTTGTTAACGTGCTGTCCGCCCGCCCCCGACGCGCGGTAGGTGTCGATTTTGCAGTCCGCCGGATTGATGTCGATCTGAATCGTGTCGTCAATGACGGGATAGACCCACGCCGACGCGAAACTGGTGTGGCGGCGGGCGTTCGCGTCGAACGGCGAAATGCGCACCAGACGATGCACGCCGCTTTCCGTTTTCAGCCAGCCGAAAGCGTTGTGTCCGCTGATTTTGACGACGGCGGATTTGATGCCCGCCTCTTCGCCGTCGCTTTGTTCCAGCAGTTCCACCTTGTAGCCGTGTTTTTCAGCCCAGCGGGTGTACATGCGCAGCAGAATGTCCGTCCAGTCCTGCGCTTCGGTGCCGCCCGCGCCCGCGTGCAGTTCCAAAAACGTGTCGTTGGCATCGGCTTCGCCGCACAGCAGGGCTTCCAGCTCGCTTTTCTGCACCTGACGGCGCAGATTTTCCAGCGTTTCCCTGCCTTCGTCGACGACGGACTGGTCGTCTTCGGCTTCCGCCAGTTCGATCAGTTCGATCGTGTCCTTCAATTCCCGTTCCTGTTTGGAATAGGTGTTGATCGATTCTTCCAGCCGGTTGCGTTCAGCCAGCAAAGACTGCGCGCGCTGCGGGTTGTTCCACAAATCCGCGTCCGCGGTCAGCGAATTGATTTCGTCCAGTCGGTTAAGCGCGTTGTCCCAGTCAAAGATGCCTCCTCAGCAGTGCCAGCGACTGCTCGATGTCATTGATGATGGACTGTAATTCTGCTTTCATGTTTGTATCCTTGCAGGTTAGAAAATGCCGCCGATGCCGGGGACGTTGTCGTCCGGTTCCTCGGTTTGCGCGGCGGAATCGCCGTCGTTGCCGGCGTCGGCGTTTTCGGCGGCGGGCGAATCGCCGGCGGTCGGACGCGCGGGCGTTTCGGAATCGGATCCGTCGATATAGCCCTTGACTTTGCCGCGCCAATCCTCGCCGACCTTGAACGCCTCCAAAACGACGTCGCGGTCTTTGGGTTTGGCGGGTCTGCCCGTTCTGTGGTCGACGCGCATAAAGCGGATTCCGGCGGGAACGCGGAACGGAACGCGCGGCTCGTCCTTTAACGCGGTGTCGACGAACTGTTTGAAAATGGGCGACGCGACCGTGCCGCCGAAGTCGTTTTTCCCCAGCGTGCGGGGATCGTCGAACCCGACGAACGTCGCGACGACCAGATCGGGCGTCACGCCGACGAACCACGCGTCCAGCGAATTGTTGGACGTTCCCGTTTTCGCCGCGAACGTGCGTCCCAGACGGCGCAGTCCCGACGCGCTGCCGCCGGGCTGCAAAACGCCCGTCATGATGTTGATGATCTGGTAGGCGCTGCGCGGATCCTCGATCTGTTCGCGGATATCGGGAATTTGCGGCGCGGATTCGCCGTTCCAGCCGGCGTCGGATTTGCACCCGTCGCACGGGCGGGCGTCCGAATTGTACACGGTCGCGCCCGTCCTGTCCTGAATGCGGTCGATGAGAATCGGGGCGATTTTCTTGCCGCCGTTGACCAGCATGCCGTAAGCCGTCGCCAATTTCAAAGCCGTCGTTTCCCCCGATCCGATCGCGACGGACATCTGTTCGGGCAAATCGTCCGAAATGCCGAATTTCTTGGCGTATTCGACGACTTTGCGAATGCCGATGGCGCGCGCCAGACGGATCGTGATCAGGTTGCGGGATTTTTCAATTCCCATGCGCAAAGTGGTCGGGCCGTAAAAACGCTTCGACACGTTTCTGGGACGCCACTTGCCCATGCCGTTGCCCTGTTCCATCACGAACGGCGCGTCCAAAACCAGCGTCGACGGCGTGAATCCGTCGTCCAAAGCCGCCAGATAGACGAACGGTTTAAAGCTGGACCCCGGCTGGCGTTTGGCTTGGACGGCGCGGTTGAACTGCGACCGTTTGAACGAATAGCCGCCGACCATCGCCAGAACGCGCCCCGTGTGCGGGTCGAGGACGACCATCGCGCCTTCAACGTCGGGAATTTGACGCAGGGCGTAAGTGTTTTCGGGATATTTTTGACGTCTGGCGTCGCGCGCGACGCGTTCCGCCCAGACGACGTCCCCGACCGCCAAAACCTGATTGGCGGCGGTTATTTCGGGTCCCAGCGTCTGATCGGGCATGTTTTTGCGCGCCCATTTCAGTTCGGACAGGGGTATCGTTCCCGTCGTCCCGTCCTTTAACCCGATCTCCGCCTTTTCGGCGTCGACCGCCAGCACGACGGCGGGAATCCAGTTTTCAGGAGCGTAATTCGGCGTTTGAACGGACAGCAGGACGTCCAGCCATTCCTCTTCGGACAAATCCACGCGGGCGATCGGTTCGCGAAAGCCGTGGCGCTGATCGTACAAAATCAAGCCGTTTCTGAACGCCTGCGTCGCGTATTTCTGCATATCGGGATTGACCGTCGTGCGCACCGCCAGCCCGCCCTGATACATCGCGTCTTCGCCATAGGCGGCGATCAGCTGGCGGCGAACCTCTTCGGCGAAGTATTCGCCCTCGGCGACGGTTTCGCCCTTGGGGCGGGAAGCCAGAACGATCGGTTCAGCCATCGCCGCCGTCGCCTGTTCTTCGGAAATGTAGCCGTCCTCCTGCATGCGGGAAAGCACCCAGTTTCTGCGGGCGACAGCCTCGTCGTAGCGTTTGTCGGGATCGTAGTTGTTGGGTCCCTTGGGCAAAGCCGCCAGAAACGCGCTTTCGGCGACGGTCAGTTCGTCCAGCGCCTTGTTGAAATAGTTTAAAGCCGCCGCCGCGACGCCGTAGGAATAATGCCCCAGATAGATCTGGTTCAGGTACAATTCCATAATGTATTCTTTGGAAAAGGCGCGCTCGATGCGCACGGCGAGAATCGCCTCTTTGATTTTGCGTTCAAAGGACGCTTCGTTCGTCAGCAAAAAGTTTTTCGCGACCTGCTGGGTGATGGTGGACGCGCCGATCATGCGCCGTCCCGACCCCGCGTTGCGGATATTCTGGAACACGGCGCGGATAATGCCGACAAAATCCACCCCGCCGTGGGAAAAGAATTTTTTGTCTTCGGCGGACATGAACGCCTGCACCAGCTGTTTGGGAATGGCGTCGTACGGCACGAAAACGCGTTTTTCCGTCGCGTATTCCGCCAGCAGACGCCCGTCCGAAGCGTACAGGCGGCTGGTGATCGGCGGTTCGTACGTCGCCAGACGGCGGTAGTCGTCAACGCTTTTGCCGTAATGCGAAAAAATCAGCAAAAGGACGATCAGTCCCAAAATCGCCAGAAACAGGGCGTAGCTGACAAGCGTTGAAAAAAGTTTCGACATGGCTTCTATCCGTATTCCAAAGACAAACCCGTCCGCAGTTTATCCCGCGCCGCGCGGTTTGTCCATGCTAATGTTTGTCCGAAACGTCAGTTGAAATTCGCCTTGTGCCGTTCGGCGAAATAGCCGTCGATCGCGCGCACGGCGGCTTTCGCCAGTTTTTCGCGGTAAGGGGCTTGGCGCAGCAGGCGTTCCTCGTCCTTGTTCGACAGATAGCCCATTTCGATCAAAACGGACGGCACGTCGGGCGATTTCAAAACGGCGAATCCCGCGAAACGGTGCGAATTGGGCAGGACGGTGATTTCCTTGCGGATTTCGTCCATCAGCTTTTCGGCGAAATAGGACGAATGGTTGTTCGTTTCGCGCCGCGCCAGATCGATCAGAATGTCGGTGACCTCCTGCGTTTCGTTCGACAGGTCGATCCCCGCGATCAAATCGACTTTGTTTTCGGATTCCGCCAGTTTTTCAGCCTCTTTGTCCGACGCTTTTTCGGACAGGGTGTACACCGACAGACCGCGCGTTTGCGGTTTTTTGATGCTGTCCGCGTGAATCGAAATGAACAGATCCGCGTTGACCGACCGCGCGAAACGGCGGCGGGCGTACAGGGCGATGAACACGTCGGTTTCGCGCGTCAGCTTGACGCGGTAGCCGCCCGTGCGTTCCAAAAGGGCGCGCAGCTGCTTCGCCATCGCCAGCGTCAGATGCTTTTCATACACGCCCGACACGCCGATCGCGCCGGGATCCTTGCCGCCGTGTCCGGGATCCAGCACGATCAGCGGCTTGTTTTTCGGCTTGTCCGTTTTGGCGGGGGCGGGTTTCTTTTCCGGCGTGACGGAGTTGTCGTACCATTCGGGCGTGACCTGTTTCAGCCCGTCCGTTTTCGCCAGCAGTTCCAGATCGACGACCAGCCGCCATTGAAAACCGCTTTGCGGGGCGAGCGTGAACGACCGTTTGATGACGGCGCCGCGGTCGAATTCCAAAACGATTCTGGCGTCGCCGTTCGGCGTTTTGCCCAGCCGCACGCCGCTGACGTAATCTTTGCGCGCAACGTTCTTTTCATTGACGGAAAAAGCCGATTTCGGCAGATCGATGACGACGCGGTCGGGATTTTTCAGGGGAAAGATTTTGAAATCGACCTTTTCGTCCAGATCGATGACGACGCGCGCGTTCGAACCGCTCTGCGCCCCCAGCCGGATATCGCGCACGGTCGCGCCCGACGCCGCGCCGCCCCGAACCGAAACAAGGGCGAAGACGGCGATTAAAACGCGCAAACGGCGAAAAACGGTCATTTTTTGAACTTTCTTTCCATCAAAAACGAAAAAATCCGACAAACCATATTAAAATATGATTGTTCTTTGGTTAATAGATGGTTATTCTATGCGCGCTGAAACGAATTTTTTTATTGCCGCCTTTTCGCGGGCGTTTTCGGACGGAACGCGGATTTCGGGCGGTCGTAAGGTGATAAGCAAACAGCTTCCACAAAAATTTCTTTGCGGAACGGTCAATGGGTTATTCGGGAAAGACACCGTCGGTGGGAACTTTGATTTCAAATCCGAATATGACGAAACGGGCGAAACGCGCCCGCGTTGCGCCGTCCGCATCTGTATCCAACATTACGCCGCGCCCCTTACCGACGGGCTTTGCGGCACGGAGTTTTACTACCTATGACCAAAAGAATGCTGATAGACGCCACCCATTCCGAAGAAATGCGGGTGGTCATCGTTGACGGAACGCGACTGGACGAACTGGACATCGAAACGTCCACGAAAAAACAAATCAAAGGCAACATCTATCTGGCGAAAGTCGCGCGCGTGGAACCGTCTTTGCAGGCGGCTTTCGTCGATTACGGCGGCAACCGCCACGGTTTTCTGGCGTTTAACGAAATCCACCCCGACTATTATCAGATTCCCGTCGCCGACCGCGAGGCGTTGAAAGAATCCATGATGCGCGACGAAGACGACGAGGACGACGACAAACACGCTGCCGCCGCCGAAAAAACGCAGGATTCCGAAACCGCCGAAGAACACGACGGCGAAGACGGCGCCGAACGGATCGTCGAAACCGTCAGCGAAAACGAAAACGACGAGGTCATCGACCGCAACCGCTACCGCCAAATCAAAAAATACAAAATCCAAGAAGTCATTCACCGCGGACAGGTTCTGCTGGTTCAGGTGATCAAAGAGGAACGCGGCAACAAAGGCGCGGCGCTGACGACGTACCTGTCTTTGGCGGGACGTTACTGCGTTCTGATGCCGAACAACGCGCGCGGCGGCGGCGTGTCGCGCAAAATCACCAACGCGGCGGACAGAAAACGTCTGAAAGGCATCGTTTCCAAACTGCCCCTGCCGGCGGGCATGTCCGTCATCGTCCGCACCGCGGGCAAAGAGCGCACCAGTCTGGAAATCAAGCGCGACTACGATTATCTGATCAAAACGTGGGTGCAGATCCGCGACAAAACGATGGAATCGTCCGCGCCCGAACTGATCCACGAAGAAGGCAACCTGATCAAGCGCGCCCTGCGCGACATGTACACCCGCGACATCGAGGAAGTCCTGATCGAAGGCGAAGCCGAATACAAAATGGCGCGCGACTTTATGAAAATCCTGACGCCCAGCCACGCCAAAAAGATCAAATTGTACAAAGACGATTCCGTCCCCCTGTTCTTCCGCTATCAGGTCGAATCCCAGCTGGAATCCCTGCACAGCAACATCGTTCAGCTGAAATCGGGCGCGTATCTGGTCATGGATCAGACCGAAGCGCTGGTCGCGATCGACGTGAACTCGGGTCGCGCGACAAAAGAACGCAACATCGAGGAAACCGCCCTGAAAACCAATCTGGAAGCCGCCGACGAAATCGCGCGCCAGCTGCGTTTGCGCGACATGGCGGGACTGGTCGTCATCGACTTTATCGATATGGAGGAATCGCGCAACAACCACGCCGTCGAACGCCGCATGAAAGACGCGCTGAAACGCGACCGCGCCCGCGTCCAAATGGGACGAATCACGGGATTCGGACTGATGGAGCTGTCGCGTCAGCGTCTGCATTCCAGCTTTATCGAAACCAGCTATTCGCAATGTCCGTACTGCCGCGGCAAAGGCATGATCCGTTCGACGGAATCCGTGTCGATCCATACCCTGCACGTGTTGGAGGAAGAAAGCATGAAACGCCGCTTCAGCGAACTGCACATGACCGTGCCGCCCGCGACGGCTTTGTACGTTCTGAACCGCAAGCGCGACGATCTGCATAAAATCGAAAACGCTTACAACGTCCGCATTTATCTGGAAGCCGACGATTCCCTGCAATTCCCGACGGACTACCGCATGGAACGCGTCGTGCGCGTCGATTCCGATCCCGCGACCGCCCTGCCCGCCGCGACGGTTGCCGAACCGGAAATCGAATCCGATAACGGCGAGGAGCAGGAATGGCAAAACGAACAGCGTCCGGCGCGCGAACGCCGCCGCCGTCACCGCCGCAACAGGGGCAACCGCGTCCGCGAAGCGGCGGAACAGCCGGCGGAGCGGGAAGAAGCCGACGAATCCTTTGAATCCGCCGAACAGGGCGAACCCGAAGTGATCCAAGCCGACGAAATGTTCGAAGAGGGTTTGAAAACCGTTCAAAAAGCCGAAGACGGCGACACGGAACGGCAGGACGACGACGAAAACGGCGAAAACAACCGCCGCCGCCGCCGTTTCCCGCGCCGCAACCGCCGATTCCGCAACAACCGCCGCCGCGACAACGACGGGGAAAGCGAAAACGCCGCCGCGAACGACGGGGAAGTTGGTGAGAATCAGACGCCGGAAGCCCCCGCGGAACAGCCCGCCGGCGACGGTGAAAACGCGGACGGGCAGAAAAAGCCCCGCCGCCGCTACAACCGCCGCCGCAAACCGACCGCGCCCGACAACGCCGCGGAATGATGAAAACTCCGGCAAAGGAAGACCGCCTTCCTTTGCCGGCGATTGTTATTAGGATTGAAAACAATGCCTTTGCTGATTTTGAAAACGAACATCGATTTGGAAAAAACGACCACGCTGGCTTTGATGAACCACGCCACCCGCGTCGTCGCCGAAGCTTTGGGCAAACCCGAAAGCTATGTGATGGTGAACGTGTGTCCGAACGAACATATGACGATGGGCATGACGACTTTGCCGACCGTGTACATGGAACTGAAAAGCGTCAATCTGTCCGACGACGAAATGCCGCAGCTGTCCAAAGTGCTGACCGAAATGGCGGAAGACCGCCTGAAAGTCACGCCCGCGCGCGTCTACATCGAATTTTCGTCCGTCCCCGGATCGCATTGGGGATACAACGGCGGCACGTTCTGATCCGCGGCGGAACGAGGGGGAAGCAATGAAAAAGGGATTGTCCGTCTTTGCCGTTTCGGCGTCATTGTTTCTGACGGCGTGTCAGTCGACAACGATCGACGCGCGCCGCGACGTCATTTTAAAATCCGACGCGCAGCTGCGCCGCGAGGACGTCGCCGACTACATGACTTATTTGCGGCTGAAAAAGGGCGCGGGCGCGCTGGATCAGGATTATATCCTGCTGTCGTACCGCGTCATCGGGGAAATGGCGCGATCCGAACGGTTCGCCGACAAACCCGAACGCGTCAAAATCGCCCTGCGCGACGTGCTGAACTACAATCCGTCAGGCAGAATCAACCCCGCCGTCGTGCACGAAGCGATCGAACACGAACTGATGAACACGCGGGCGATGTGGGTGGTGGACGGTTCCGTGCGCTACGACTACATTCTGGACGTCGAACTGGCCGAAATTCCGCTGAAAAACGACGAATCGGCGGAAAACAAGGCGTTGAGCGTCGATTTTATCCTGTCGAATCCGCAAGGCGAACAGGTCGCCGAATGGTTCGATTTTCTGAAACGGGAAAAAGGCGGCGAAAGCTGGTTTTAATCGCCTTTCGGACAAATCGGGGACTTTGCCGTGAAAAAAGATTTTTACATTTTCCGTCACGGGCAGACGGATATGAACCTGACGGGACGCTGGCAGGGACAAGGATTTGACTACCCTCTGAACGAAACGGGACGCGGTCAGGCGCAAGCTTTGGCGCAAGAGCTGAAAAACAGCGGAATCGAGGTCGTCTATTCATCGCCGTTGAAGCGCGCCGTCGAAACGGGGCGCGCCGTCGCCGACCTGTTGCGCGTGCCTTTGATCACCGCGGACGGATTGAAAGAGGGACGGTTCGGCGCGGCGGAAGGAAAAACGAAAGCCGAAATCCAAGCCGCCTTTCCGGACATCGCCCCCGCCTGGCAAAGTTTGGAGGAAAGCGATATGGACGCGCGTTTCCCCGACGGCGAATCGAAACGCGACATTCAACGCCGCGTGCTGGTAGCCATGCGCGGCATCGCGCGCGAAAGCGGCGAAACCGTCATCGGCGTTTCCGCCCACAGCGCGGTGATCCGGTGCTTTATGCTGTTGTTCGGATTAAAGCTGTACACCGTTCCGCACGGCGCGCCGTTTCATCTGATTTGCGACGACGGCGCGTTTTCCATGCCTCAACCGTAAAAAAGCGACATGTTCATGTCAGCCGAAAGGATTAGTCCTTCGGCTTTAAGGCGTTTAGCCGACTAGGCGCGACCGCCGATTCGTCTTATCGTTATATCTGTAAGCGCAAAAAAAACTTAACGAAAGGGGAATGACATGAAAATACTTTTAGCCGACAACCACACCTTGTTCCGCGAAGGATTCAGCCGCCAGCTGCAACGGTTCGAATCCGCGACCGATCTGCGCGAAGTGACCGATATGAACGCCGTGACGGCTTTGGCGCGCGCGAACGAACAATTCGATCTGATGTTCATCGACCGCGACATTCTGGGCGAACAATGGCGCGACAACTTCAAATCGCTGAAATCCGCCTTTTCCGGCGCGCGCGTCGTCATGCTGGGGGAAAGCGAGGAACAGCGCGACATTCTGGACGCGTTCGGTCTGGGGGCAACCGGATACATCACGAAACTGTCGTCCGATTCGCTGATCATCAACGCTTTGCGCCTGATCATGGACGGCAACGCCTACGTGCCGCCCGCCGTGCTGAAAGGATTGGCGACGCGCCCGCCGAAATCCGGCGAAAGCCGCATTCTGTCGCACGTCCTGCCCGACGGCAAAAACCTGACTTATCGCCAAAGCGAAGTTCTGCAACACCTCAGCAACGGGTTGTCGAACAAGCAAATCGCCTATGAAATGAGCGTGTCGGAAGCGACCGTCAAACTGCACATCAACGCTTTGTTGCGTCATCTGCACGTCGAAAACAGAACGAAAGCCGTCGTGACCGCGCAACGTCTGGGGATTTTGGAAGCTTGATTTCCCTTTCCCCGCCGACTTCCCCGCCCGCCGCCGCGGACGGGGAATTTTTTATCTGGCGATTCGGCGCGGCAAGGGGTAAATATAAGAATGTGTTTATCCTTTGCTGACGAAAGGCTTTTTTAAATGGATACGGCGGAACTGATTGAAAACTTTTCTTTTTTGGACAACTGGGAAGACCGGTACGCTTATCTGATCGAACTGGGCAGGGATATGCCCGCGCTGGACGAAGCCGATAAAAACGATCAAAACAAAGTCGAAGGCTGTATGAGCCAGGTGTGGCTGAAAATCAAAACCGACGGCGACGTGCTGACGTTCGACGGGGAAAGCGACGCCCACATCGTGCGCGGTCTGATCGCCGTGTTGCGCGTCATTCTGTCGGGCAAAACAAAACAAGAAATCCGCGACACCGACGTCGAATCGATTTTCAAACGGCTGGGGCTGGAATCGCATCTGAGCCCGACGCGCCGCAACGGATTTTTCGCAATGGTCGAACGCATCGAATCTGCCGCCCGCGCGTGATTTTCCGATAATCGGGATCGGATTTTACGATTGACGGTCGGGCTGAACTATGCGGCAGGCTCACTTGGATTGCCGCGTCGGACTGACGTCCTCCTCGCAATTTCAATAGAGCAAAATCGAAACTGCGAGCCACGAAGTGGCGCGGCAGTCCATTGGCGGCATCAACGGACTGAGTCCTGACGGTCGGGGCTGGACTGCGCGGCAGAGTCACTTGGATTGCCGCGTCGCTAACGCTCCTCGCAATTTCTATTTTTTTTCGGCAGGCTCGCTGTGGATTGCTTCAGCCCCGACGGGCTTCGCAATTTCGATTCTGTTTATAGCGGACTGACGGGATTGGCGGTTTCGATCCGTTTGCGGCTTTTAATATGCGGAAACGTCAGAATCCTTTGCCCAGCGCGGCGACGTCGGCGTCCCAGCGCATCAGCATCAATTCCGTCTGTTCGGGCGACAGCGGACGCGAAAACAGGTATCCCTGAATGATGTCGCACCCCAGTTCTTTCAGTTTTTCGAAATGCTGGCGGTTTTCGACGCCTTCCGCCAAAACGGACAGATTCAGCGCGTGCGCCATCGCGATCGTCGCGCGCACGATTTCCAGATTTTTCTTTTCATTCAGCTGCAACACGAACGAACGGTCGATTTTCAGCTTTTTCAGCGGAAAACTGCGCAAAACGCTCAGCGACGAATAGCCCGTCCCGAAATCGTCCAAAGCGCAACGGATATTGTTGTCCAACAGCGTTTGAATGATTCTCTGCGCGTTTTTCGGATCGTACATGGCGGAGCTTTCCGTCAGTTCCAGTTCCAGCAGATACGGCGGCAGACCGCTGTTGTCCAGCGCTTTGTCGACCATGCACAGCAACTGCGTTTCGTTATGGAACTGACGTCCCGAAATGTTCACGGCGACGGGAACGCGGCACAATCCCATCGAATACCATTTCTGATTCCAACTGCACGCCTGATCCAAAATGCTTTCGGTCAGCGAATCGATCAAGCCGTACTCTTCGGCTTCAGGGATAAATTCGGACGGCGGAATCAGCACGCCGTCGGCGGTGCGCCAGCGCGCCAGAGCCTCCAACCCGATGATGTGCCCCGATCCGATGTCGACCTGCGGCTGAAAATACGCGTGGATTTCGTCGTTCTCGATCGCTTTTTTCAAATTCTGGCGCATATTCAGGCTGATCGCGGCTTTCAGCGACAAATCGCTGTTGTAAATGCGCATCGCGCTTTTTTCGTTGACGCGCACGTTTTCCAGCGCCAGATCCGCGTGCGAAATCAATTCGGCAAGCGTTTCCCCGTCCTGCGGGCAGAAACAGACGCCGATGCTGACCGTCAGGTCGAATTCCAGTTCGTTCACGAAAATCGACTTTTCAAAGCCGTGCAAAATCGCTTCGATTTTCTTTTCGACGTTCAAAGCGAATTCCAGCCCCGTCACCAAAACCGTGAAATGGTGCGAACTGGTTTGCGCCAGACAATCGTTTTCGGACAGGCAGGAACGAATCCTGTCGGCGATCGCGGAAACGACGCGCGCGCTGATTTCCTGATCCGTGACGGCGTTCAGCTGTCCCAGACTGTCGGGCGTGATCGACAGAACGGCGATTTGCGTCTGTTCGACGCGGGCTTTTTCCTGCGCCCGTTCGAACGCGTCCTTTAAATAAGCGTAGTTTTCAACGCCCGTGTTGATGTCGTGGTACGCCAGCCAACGCAGTTCGTCCTCTTTGTGTTTGAACGCGGTGATGTCGCGAAACAGGCAGATGAACACCGCGTCGCGCTGCAACATGTCGATTTCCAGATAGACGGGCGGTCTGTCCGCCGTTTTAATCACGGCGTTCAGCGATATTTTGTCTTTCAGGGCGGATAAAAGCATGTGCTGCTGCAAATTTTCGGATACGTCGTCGGGCAACAGGGAAAAAATCGTCTTGTCCGAAACGTCTTTTTCGTCGCACCCCAGAATGCGCGTCAAAGCCGGCGAAAACGACAGCACGCGCCCCTGACGGTCGAACGCGGCGACGCCTTCGTTCACGCTTTCCAAGACCAGCGTGTTGTAATAGTCCCGTTTTTTCTCGCCGGTGATGTCCAGCCAGAACCCGCGCCATTCGATCGACCCGTCCTTGTTTTTTTTCGGATACGACGCGCCGGCGAGCCAGCGCATGTCCCCCGACGGCAGAACGACGCCGAAGCTTTCGGTGCAAACCGTCATATCCGCGGCGGAACGCGCGATCGCGCGCGCCAGCTTATCCTTGTCGCTCCACTGAACGATGTCGGGACAGCCGTCGCCGTCGGAAGGGAAAGCGTCGAACGGCGACAAATCCAGCAATTCCCTGTCCTGCGGCGTCGGAAATTCATACGAAAAAACACCTTTCGCCGATTTTTTGCGGACGAAAGCCACGAAAGGCAGGTTTTTCATAACGCCGGCATAGGAAAAAGCGGATTTTTTTTCGGGCATGCGGACCTCTCTGTTCAAAACACGTTATTCTAGCATTGAAAAAAACACACGGTCAAGCAAAGACGCAAAAGTTTGACCGCAAAGCCGGCGCGCGCCCTTTTCCCTTTGACCACCGGATATAAAGGTGTTATTTTCAAAGGGTTTTCGGTTGTTTCCGAGGTTTGTTCATGACTTTGCTTATCGTTCTGGTCGTTTTAACGGTCGGATTATCGTTTTTATGTTCCATGCTGGAAGCGTCCCTGTTGTCCATCACGCCCAGCTTTATCGCGCAGTTGGAGGAAACGAAACCCGCGCTGTATAAAAAAATCTCGTTTTTAAAGGCGCACGTCGACCGTCCTCTGGCGGCGATTTTAATGCTGAACACGATCGCCAACACCGCGGGCGCGGCGTGCATCGGCGCGCAGGTCGCCGCCGTGTTCGGACAGGATTACGTCGGCTGGGCGTCCGCCGTGATGACCGTACTGATTCTGACGTGCAGCGAAATCATACCCAAGACCATCGGCGCGACGTGCTGGAACAAGCTGGTCGGATTTTTGTGCTTCATGCTGGGCATCATGCTGTTCGTGCTGAAACCGTTTTTGAAATTTTTTGAAATGCTGACGGCTTTGATCACCCCCAAAAACGGCGTCAAAACCGATATACGCGAGGAAATCAAGGCGTTGACCAAAATGGGACGCACGGAAAACTTCCTTGACGACGGCGAATACAACATGATCTGCAACACGCTGAATTTGGAGGAAATCAAGGTCAAAGACCTGCTGACGCCCCGCAACGTGTGCGTCACCGTCCTGTCCGGCATCAGCGTGCGGGAATTTATCGAAACGGCGACGCAGCATTCGTTTTCGCGCTACCCCGTCATGAAAAACGAAGACGAGGAGGTCTTCATCGGCTATGTGCACAAATCCGACATGCTGGGCAAAGACCCGACGCTGACGATCAACAGCTGCATTCGCCCGATTTTGGAAATCGCGTCGTCGTCCAGCGTCGATTACGTCTTTACGGAAATGCTGCGGTCGCACAACCACATCGGCGTCGTCTACGACGAACTGGGAACGTGGCTGGGCATCGTGACGATGGAAGACGTGCTGGAAACCATTTTGGGGCAGGAAATTCTGGACGAAACCGACAAGGTCATCGACATGCGCACCTACGCCAAACTGATCTGGTCGAACAAAAAGAAAAATTCGGCGCAGAAAATCACCCAGACCCAGACGGACGGCTGAAAACGTCCCGCGGTCAGGGATAGCTGATCAGACAGTATTGCTTCTTTTCGTTCAATTTGCCGCAGACGTCCCGCACGTCGGCGGCTTTTCCTTTGATGTACAGGCGGACGTACTTGCCTTTTTCGGGCAGAGTGACCTGCGTTTCCAACGTTTTGAACCGCGCCAGTTCGGGATACGTCCGTTTCAGTTCCGCCCACCCTTTTTCCAGCGTTTCCTGCGTGTAGTAAGACGCCAGATGCGCGTACAGCGGCGGCTGTTTTTTGGCGGCGACGACCATTTTGACGGGCTTTTTCGCGTCGGTTCGTTTGGGCGGATCGGCGGGCAGCAGCAGCAATTCGTCCTCGGTCGGCAGTTCGTGTTCGATTTCGACCTTCAAGTGCGCCAGCTTTCTTTCCGCCTGTTTGTTGCCCTGTTCCGCCGCGCGTTCCAGCCAAATGACGCCCTCTTCCTCGTTGCGGGGGACGCCTTCGCCGCGCAGGTACATGATGCCCAGATTGTATTGCGCCGTGTCCAGACCGCCCTTCGCCGCCGTGTAATACCAAAACGCCGCCTGCGTCAAATCCTGCGGCACGCCTTTGCCCCAGCGGTACAGGTGCGCGACGTTGCGCTGGGCGGTCAGATCGCCGTCCTCCGCCGCCTGACGCCACTGATCGAACGCGACGTCGTATTCGCCGGCGGTGAACGCCTTGCGTCCCGCTTCAAAATCCGCCAGAGCGGGCGCCGATACCGCCAGCGCGGCTAAAAAAGTCAGCAGTTTCATTTTTTTCCTTTCGAAACGGCGCGTTTCCCGACCTTTTTGGATTTGACGGGAGCGGCTTTCGGCTTTTTTTCAACCGGTTTTAAAACGGCGGCGGGTTCGGGCGCGGGAACGTCCGTTTTCACGGCGGCGGGATCCGCCGGAACTTCGCCGACGATGTCCAAAGACACGTCCTGCGCGTCCAAAATATCCGCCGAAACGGCGTCGTCGCGCAATACGGGCGGTTCGGCGGCGTTTGAAACCGGCGCGATCGTCTTGCCCGTCCGTTTAAGGGCGGCGCGGCGTTTCGCGGCGGCGGCGCGGTATTTTTGACGGCGCGACCGTTTCCAGTTCGCGATGTTGCGGCGGTGTTCGTCGAACGTTTTGGAAAAAACGTGTCCGCCCGTGCCGTCCGCGACGAAATAAATCTCGTCCGTTTTCAAAGGACGCAAAGCCGCCGAAATCGAATCGCGCCCCGGGTTGCAAATCGGCGCGGGAGGCAGTCCCTTTTTCATATAGGTGTTGAACGGGTGTTCCGTGCGCAGATCCTTGTGCGTCAGGCGGCGGTCCAGCTCCATCGTCCCGTTCGTCACCGCGTAAATCACGGTCGGGTCGGTTTGCAGACGCATTCCCTTGCGCAAACGGTTGACGAAAACGCCCGCAATGCGGGGGCGTTCGGCGGGAATCGCCGTTTCCTTTTCAACGATCGACGCCATGACCAGCGCTTCCTCGCGCGTGGTGTAGGGCAGGTCGGAATCGCGGGAATCCCACAGGTCGTCAAGCGTTTTTTGCATGCCGGAACGCATGCGGTCGTAAATGACGGAACGCGGCGAACCGTAGCTGAACACATACGTTTCGGGCAACAAAAGACCGTTCGGCGGCGGCGGCGGCAATTCGCCCGCCAGTCCCGCCGTCTGCATCAAAATGTCGAAGATCTGGCGGCTGGTTTTGCCCTCCGGCACGGTGACGCGGCGCACGACCGTTTGTCCCGATTCCAAAATATCCAGAATCTCTTTCGCGCTGGCGTGGGCGGGCAGACGGTATTCGCCCGCTTTCAGGCTGGTCGACCGTCCCGACAGGCGCGCGGCGACTTTGAACACGGCGACGCTGTTCAAAAAGCCGTCCCGTTTCAGACGATTGGCTATTTTCGTGACGCTGTCGCCCTTTTCAACCAAAACGACGGCGGATTCCCCGACGTCGTTCTGTTCGTAAAGCAAAGAATAAAAGCTGAAAACGCTGCCGCCCGTCAGGCAGATAGCCGCCAGCACAAACAGTTTCAGAAAAAAACGTCCGCCGGCGACCATCGACGGTTACCCTCAGACCGCTTTGAAAATGACGGAGGCGTTCGTTCCGCCGAAGCCGAAGGAATTGGACATCACGGCTTTCAGTTTGCGTTCCTGCGCTTTCAGAGCGACCAGATTCATGTCTTCGGCGCCTTCGATCGGGTCTTCCAGATTCAGGGTCGGGGGCATGATGCCGTCCTGCAGCGCTTTCAGGCAGAAAATCGCTTCGACCGCGCCGGCAGCGCCCAACAGGTGACCGATGCTGGATTTCGTGGACGACATGGCGACCTTGGTCGCGCAATCGCCGAAAACGGCTTTGACCGCGTTGATTTCCAGAATGTCGCCCGCGGGGGTGGACGTTCCGTGCGCGTTGATGTAGCCGACGTCTTCCGGCGTCAGACCGCCGTTTTTAAACGCCATGCGCATCGCGTGTTTCGATCCGCGGCTGTCCGCGGCGGGGGCGGTGACGTGGTAGCCGTCGCCCGACAAACCGTACCCCGCGACTTCGCCGTAGATTTTCGCGCCGCGTTTTTTGGCGTGTTCGTATTCTTCCAGAACGACGACGCCGGCGCCTTCGCCCATGACGAAACCGTCGTGTCCCTTGTCCCACGGACGGGACGCTTTTTCAGGCGTGTCGTTGTAATGCGTGGACAGCGCCTTCGCCTGCGCGAATCCCGCCATCGCCAACGGGTGAACGGCGGCTTCCGCCCCGCCCGCCAGCATGACGTCGGCGTCGCCCCACATAATCAGACGGGCGGCGTCGCCGATCGCGTGCGTGCCCGTGGCGCAAGCCGTCACGCACGAATGATTCGGTCCGTACAGACCGTATTTGATGGACAACTGACCCGAAATCAGATTGATCAGGCACGACGGAATAAAGAACGGGCTGATGCGGCGGGGTCCGTGTTCTTTCAGCGTCACCGCGCTGTCGGAAATCGCGCTCAGACCGCCGATGCCCGCGCCGACCATGACGCCCGTGCGGAAACGGTCTTCGTCGGTTTCGGGTTTCCAACCGGAATCTTCCATCGCGTCGACGCCCGCGCAAACGCCGTACAGAATGAACGGATCGACGCGGCGCTGGTCTTTCGGCGCCATGACGGAATCGGGATCGAACTGTCCCGCTTCCTTGCCGAAGGGGATCTGCCCCGCGACTTTGGCGGGCGATTCCGAAACGTCGTACTTCGTAACGGCGGAGATCGCGGATTTTCCGTTAATCAGTCCCTGCCAGTTCGTATCCACGCCGCGCCCCATCGGCGACAGCACCCCCATACCCGTAACGACGACTCTTCTCATTTGCGATCCTCTGGAAAGATTGGTGGAAAAAAAATTCTGTTTGACAGCAAGACGTGCCGATTATCCGATTAAAAAAAGCGATCGGAAAAAATCGGCACGTATATTCGGGCTTGTTAAGCGGCGTGTTTGCTGATGTAGTCGATAGCGTCCTGAACGGTCAGGATTTTTTCGGCGGCATCGTCGGGAATTTCAACGGAAAATTCTTCTTCGAAAGCCATGACCAGTTCAACGGTATCCAAGCTGTCTGCGTTCAAATCGTCGATGAAGCTGGAAGAATCGGTCACTTTGGCAGGATCGACGCCCAGATGTTCGACGACAATTTTCTTTACGCGTTCGGCAATATCATTCATTTTGTATTCCTCTTGTTAAACAGGGTGTTCCGCCCGAAAAGGGCGAGAACACTCACGAAAGCAACATTATCTAGCACACTTTTTCGACCTTTACCAGTCAAAAAATGCGGCTTTGATCAAAACGGGGCTTTCCGCGCGGCGGAAAACCGGTCAGATCATCGCCATTCCGCCGTTGACGTGAATCGTCTGACCCGTAATGTAAGACGCTTCGTCGCTGGCAAGGAAAACGACGGCGTTCGCGACGTCGTCGGGCAGTCCCAGACGCCCCATCGGAATGCGGCGCGCCAGTTTTTCCTTTTCCTCTTCGGGCAGGACGTCGGTCATCGCGGTTTTGATGAAACCGGGGGCGACGCAGTTCGCCGTGATTCCGCGCGAGGCGACTTCCGCCGCCAGACATTTCGTCATGCCGATCAAGCCGGCTTTGGACGCGGAATAGTTCGCCTGTCCGGGGTTGCCCGTCACGCCGACGACCGAAGCCATCGAAACGATGCGCCCGTAGCGGCGTTTCATCATGCCGCGGATCGCGGCGCGCGCCAGACGGAATCCGGCGGTCAGGTTCACGTTCAGAACCAGATTCCAGTCTTCGTCCTTCATGCGCAGGAACAGACCGTCCTTGGTCAATCCGGCGTTGTTGACCAGAATGTCGATCGCGCCGGCGGCTTTTTCGGCTTTGGACACCAGCGATTCGATGTCGGCGGGGTCGCCCAGGTTGCAGGCGAACGCGAAAACCCGTTCTTTCAATTCGGCGGCGAAAGCGTCCAGCGTTTCCTGACGCATGTCCGTGATGACGACCGTCGCGCCCGCGTCATGCAGTTTTTTCGTGACGACGCGACCGATGCCGCCCGTCGCGCCCGTGATCAGAGCGCATTTTCCCGTAAAATCCATTTCTTTTCCCTTTTCAAAAGTTGGAGGTAGATTACATTAAAGCGTTTTCAAAAAATCTTCAATATCCTGCGGCGTGTTCAGCGCGATTCCCTTCAAATCGGGGGAAATGCGCTTCGCCATGCCCGTCAGAACCTTGCCCGATCCGGCTTCGGCGATCGCGTCGACGCCGTTTTCGACCGCGAACAGCATGCTTTCGCGCCAGCGCACGGATCCCGTCACCTGTTCGACCAGCAGTTCGCGGATTTCCGCCGGATCCGTCACCGGACGCGCGGTCACGTTCGCGATGACGGGGAAACGCGGTGCCTTGATTTCCGCTTCCGCCAAAGCCCGCGCCATCACGTCGGCGGCGGGCTGCATCATCGGGCTGTGGAACGGCGCGCTGACCGCCAGCTTGACGGCGCGCTTGACGCCCTTGTCCGCCGCGATTTTAACGGCGCGGTCGATCGCTTCGGTCGCGCCGCTGATGACGACCTGACCGGGGGCGTTGTCGTTCGCCGCGACGCAAACGTCGCCCTGCGCGGCTTCGGCGGCGATTTCCTTCGCCTGTTCGACGGTGACGCCGATCAGCGCCGCCATGCCGCCCCGTCCGACCGGAACGGCCTGCTGCATCGCGCGACCGCGGGTGCGCAACAGACGCGCCGCCGTCGTGACGTCGAAAGCGCCCGCGGCGCACAGCGCGGAATATTCGCCCAGCGAATGCCCCGCCGCGTATTTAAAGGTTTCCGTCAGCGAAATTTTGCCTTCCTGCTGCAAAATGCGGACAACCGCCATGCTGACCGCCATCAGGGCGGGCTGGGCGTTTTCGGTCAGCAGCAGATCCTCCGCCGGACCTTCGAACATCATTTTGCTGAGGTTTTGGTTCAACGCGTCGTCGACTTCCAAAAAAACCTCTTTGGCGACGGTGAACGCGTCCGCCAAATCCTTTCCCATACCGACGGATTGCGAACCCTGTCCCGGAAAAACAATAGCCTGAGCCATAAAGCGTACTCCTTACGGAAAAAACAAATCAATCGACCGATACATAAATGCTTAAATCGCGTCTTTGTCAAGCATTGTTGAAAAATCGGCGGAAAACAAGCTTTTTTAAACGCTATTTCGAAATTCGGAAAAGTTCTGCTTGCACTTCGGACGAAAACAACGCTAAATAGAGGGCGGAAACCGGCTACGGACGTTCCGGCCGCCAATCCGGTCAGGTTCGGAAGAAAGCAGCCGTAACGGTTTAGGGCGGGTCGTTGTCCGGTTTCCTTTTCCTTTTTTCCGAACCTGACCGGA
>DJRZ01000078.1:7413-20591 GCA_002440235.1 Alphaproteobacteria bacterium UBA6347 | reverse complement strand
TCACTAGTCAATATCTTTTTTCTACTTTCTTCCCTTTTTTTTCATTTTCCGAGCTTTTCCGCCAGTCCGGCGACGGTTTTAAAATCGACGCCGCCGTTTTTCGCCGCCTGTCCGTACAGAAAAAGAACCAGATCGGCGAATTTTTTCGAATCGGTTTTGCGGTAAAGCGGTTCCAGCGCCCGCAGACAACCGGTCAAAACGTCCGCGCGCAAAGCGGATTCGGGCTTTTCGATCGATTCGGGAATCGAAACTTTCAAAACCGTTCCGACGGGAGCGATGTCCGTAATGCACTTTTTCAGGCGTTTTTCGGTAAATTTGCTTTGGTATCCCGTTTCATCGGGATCCAGCCAGCCCGATATAGTCACGCTGTCGTCGTCCTGCGAATCGAACAGTTTGATGGTGGACAGCGCGATTTCCCCGCCCTTTGAAACGGATTTCGTGCGAATCAAGACGGGCTTTCCCGATTCGACGGGACGTTTCGGGCAGATCACGCACACGTCGCCGTCGTCGATTCCCGCCGGCACCATCGAACGCCCGCGGCACAATACGGCATAAGCGCCGTCCGGCGCCATAAAAGACGGCAGAAGAATCCGGTCGCGGCGCTCCGATTCGTTGAACCAGCCCTGAGCGATTCCGCAATTCGCCAAGCCGATCAACGGAACGGCGCCGTAGCGCGTTTGCGCCGATTCGCCCGTCAGCAGCCAGTCGACGGACACGCCGCAGGCTTTGGCGATTCGGCACAAATGATCGTGTTTGGGAATGTCATGCTTGTTCCATATCCTGTCAAAAGTCGCCGCCGGAATGCCGATCTGCTTTGCCCAGCGGAAAGGTTCCTGCGTTCCGATCAGCAGCGTCAGGCGTTGATGAAAGGCATCGTTTCTTGTTGCAGCGTTCATGCGTCGCTCTCCGAAATAAACAAATCCGTTTCGAAAAGCGGCGACGTTTCCGAAAAAGAAATTTTCATTTGAAAAATTCCGTTTTCGGAGTTACTCTTTTTGTAACGACGGAAAAACAAACAAGACCATGCAACAGCCTTTTGAATTTCCGACGTTACAGTGCTTTTCTTTCTTTCCGGCGGTCGGACAAATTTTTGCAACAGTCCGTCCGTTCCGCCGAAAATTGGGAAACAGACTTTACCAAAAAACCCGATACTGAACCGTTACGGTTTCGTATCGGGTTTATCTTATAGAATTTTCAGCGCTTTAACACTCTTTTTCGTCATCAGATCCGACGGTTTCCGATTCGCGCTTTTTGCCGAAAATTTTGCGAACCAAAGCGTAGACGGCGTTTTTCAACAGTTCCCAGAGCTTTTCCAGTCCGGATTTCAGCGCGCCGCCGAACAGCCGGAACAAACGCGCGATCAAATATTCGACGATGACGGGCGACAGCATGATCAGGGCGTATTTTGTCGTCGCCCACAACGTGTAGCCGAACGACGCCCCCAGCCAGACGCCGAAACAGACGCCCAGACCGTAGCGGACTTTCTTATCCAAAAACAAAAAAGGAATCAGATTGACAACGAACAGGAACGCGAACGTGCAGAACAGCAAAACCGCCGTTTGCTGACCGATAAAGGAACAGACGGCGAAAACGATGTTTTTGACGCCGACGAACAAATTCCTGATTTCCAGCAGATCGCGGTTGAACCGGTCGACCGAATCGACGAAACCGTCGTATTTTTGCTGAACGGCGGCAACCATCTGCCCGCCCCAGTCGCGCATTTTGTCAAACATGTTCCCTCCACTAGCGAACGGCTTCGCTCAGCCCTTGCGATTTGACCATTTCGGAATATTCTTTGGCGAAAGAATGGAATGTTTCCGCCGATTCGACCTCCGCCGCGACCTGCCGGTAATCCAGCAGTCCCTGCTGCGGGGTTTTGGTGATAAAGTCGAACGCCGCCGCCAGTTTCGTCTTTTCCATATACGGCATAAAGCTTTCGCGCAGGCGCATCACGATTTTCGGGCGCCCCGCCAGCCGCAAAGCCGCCGCCCAATCCAGCACCCGCTGGGCTTCCTGTTCCGTCATGGGCGTGTTCGGCTGAGGTTTCGATATCAGCGTTTTCAGCGCGTCCGCCGCCTGATCCCAGCGCTGCGCGCGCCAAAGTATTTCGGCGCGCAACTGGCGGGCGGGCAGCGAATCGTCGCCGTCCAGAGTTCGGACGGCGTCGTCGACGCGGTTCAAATCAGCCAAAGCCTTGGCGCGAATCAGCTTTCGCTGCGCGGCGATTTTTCCGGAATAGGAATATTTTTCGCCCAGTTCCAGCGCGCGAATCGCTTTTTCGGGTTCTTTGTTCAGCAGACGCACCAAAGCCAGACGGGTTGTGATCAGTCCGCGTTCTTTGTTGCCGACGGGACGGCGCAGTTGGTCGTCCAGCAAATCGGCGGCGAGGTCGGGCAGATCCATCGCGACCAGCCGGTCGGCAAGACGGCGGACGATTTTCGCCCCCTTTTCCCCCGGAGGAAGCAATTCCTTGAATTCTTCGTACAAAGCGATCGCCTTGACGGGGGACAGGACGTCCTCCCGTTCGTTCAGGTAAAGCTTTTGAAAGATTTCCTCCATCAGCTTTTGGATTCGTTTGCTTTCGGGCGTGCCGTCGAAACGCACCTGCATGTTTTTCAGCATACGCAGCACCTGCGCGAAATCCTTTTGTTCGCGGTAGGCGTCCACCAGCATGATCATCAGGTTGTATTCGAATTCGCCGCCGCGCCAAGCATAGGACAGCCGTTCCAGTTCTTCAATCCGTTCGTCGGCGGGCAGGACTTTCGACCGCGTTTCCATGCGGATTTTTTCCAGACCGCCCATCGCGCGGAAATAGAAATCGTCGCCGTCCGCCAGACTTTTCATTTCGGCGTGCGCCTGCGAATACATGCCCGTCGATTCCAGCCACAGCGCGTGATAAAAGGATATTTCGTTGTCTTCGGCGCGGGAATTGCGGGGATCCATCGCCGCTTCCATAAAGTTTTGAATGGAAAATTCGTCGCCGGCGGCGACCGCGGCGTGCAGTCCCGCCAAAGCCAGCCTGGTTTTCAGCGGTCGGGGATACGACTGCAAAACCGCCATGTTTTCGCGCATTTTAGGCAGATACAGCTCCGGCGTGCGCGAAGACGCCGCCAAAGTCGCCGCGCGCCAGTAATCCGCCGCCGCGTTTCCTTTCAACAGCGGCGAAGACAGATCCCCGATCGCCTCGTCATAGCGCATCATCATGAAGTTGACCGCCCCGCGCAAGGCGACGACCGGCGCGTTTTTCGCCAGATCGGGCGAATCCGTTTCGATCGTCCGGAGAACGCCGATCGTTTCGGGATACATGCCGTTCGCGAAATAATAGCGCGCCAGAACCAGACGGCGCGCCGCCCTGTTTTCGGGTTTGGCGGACAGGACGTCCGCCTGCAACGTCTTTAAAACCGTCAGATACGTTTCGGGCGTGTTGTCCGCCCACGCGCCGGCGTCCAGAATCTGCGCCATCGGATCGGTTTTGATTTTCGATTTAGCCAGATAAGCCAAAACGTCCTCGGACGAAAAGCGCAAGCCGCCTTTCGGACCGCGCACCTCGACCCCCGACGTCGACGCGAAAACGTTCATGTCCTCGACGTTCGGGACGACGACCAAGCCCTGCGCCGTCGGCAGGAAAGTCGCGTCGACGAAAGCGCGCTTTTCGGCGACCCCTTTGCCCGTCGAAAACACGGGAACGATGTACATCAAGTCGCCGACTTCGGGATCGATCAGGGGAATGACCTGCGACGCCTCGTCCAGCGGGACGAAAATGCGCGCCCCGAACGGCGTTTTTCTTTGCAGAACCAGATCCAGCGAACGGCGCGGACGCACCGGCTGGTACATCAGATCGACGACCCACAGCAACCCTTCGCGGCGCAAAGACGGATTGTAGCCCTTTTGCGTCACCAGACGGAAAATCGTCGCCTGCGAATGGGGAATTTGCACCATTTCCAGAATAATGTCCTTGTACAGTTCGCGTTCCAGACCGAAATCGAATTCCCCCTGCCGGTCGAACACCAGCCACACATACCCGTCGCGGCGGAAAGCCGCCGCCGCCGTCATGCGCGACCACGGAAAGCTGAGCGACGCGGCGCGATACCCCGCCTGCGCCGTTTTCAACGCCTGTTTTTCCGGCGCCGCCCGTTCTTCGGCGAAACTGACGGGGAACGACAGGCTCAGCGAAATGTTTTTCTGCGAATCGTCGTAGGGAACGGAATCCGCGCGCGGCGCATCAGGCGCGACCGCCGTTTCTTCGGAAACGGTCTTTTCTGAAACGATCGGCTTTTCGGGCGCGGGTTCGGAACCGGCGTTAAAAGCGGGCGGGGAAACCGTCGCGCTTTCGTTTTTTTCCGCCGTTTTCGGCGCCGGTTCGTAATCCCGTTCGTAAAGGGAAAGCGTCACGCGGCGACCGTCCGCGACGGCGCGGGCTTTCGCCCCCGCGGGCAGGACGATCGAAAAATTCAGCCGGTTTCCGTCGCGCGCCGCCGTCATTTTCCGCCATTGCGCCGGCAAAGCGGTCGAAATCTGCTTCAATCTGTCGACGGGAGCTTCGGCGTCCGCGTCAAAAGACAGCGTGTAGCGTCCCGCTTCGTTTTTTTGCGAAAAGCCGACGGGTCGACGCCAGAAAAACAGCAGTTGCGTTTCCTTTTCGCGCTGAACCGCCGCCATGCGGGGCGCGGGCGTCGCGGCGGCGGACGCGGACGCGGCGAACAGCCACACCAGCCAGACAGCCGCGATTTTTTTCAACACGCCCATAACGCCCGACTTTCCTTTCCGGCTTACATTTCGCCGAACAGCGCGGTCAAACGCTTTTCCAGCGTCGCTTTGGTGAACGGTTTGGCGATAAAGTCCGCCGCCCCCGCCCGACGCATCACGTCGGTCAGTTCGTCGTTGCTTTCGGCGCTGACGACGATGAACGGAATGTCCTTGACCGTTTCGTCGGCGCGGACGGTTTTCAGAAAATCCTCGCCCGGCATGGGACCCGTGCGCCAGTCGAAAATGACCAGCCCGCAGCCGCCTTTTTTCAAAATTTCCAACGCTTCGCCGGTCGTTCCCGCTTCGACGGTGTTTTCAAACCCGATCAAATTGAACAAATTGCGAATAACCCCGCGCATTGTCTGATAGTCGTCGACGATCAGAACGCGAATACCTTTATCAACAGCCATATTTAATCCTCTTCCGGCAGTATATTTTAAAGGCAGTTTAGTTTATCTTTGCTGTTTATAAAAGCCCTTTATCGCCGCCGGCGTCATTTTTTCGAATCGTCTTCGAACCCGCCGTATCCCGGCAGGGATTTTTTGTTCGCCAGTTCCGACGTCAGCGCGTTCGCCTTTGCCGAATCCATCAGAGCCAGAATCGGAGCGGATTTGGATTCTTTCATCTGTTTGAACACGCGCACCAGCAGGGACATGTCCATGTCGTTGAACAGGCGGGCGGCTTCCTTCGGCTTCATCGTCGAATAGATTTTAACCAGATTCGTCAGCCGTTCCCGTTCCTTTTGGTCATAAACGCCGACCAGATCCTTAATGGACGCCTCCAACTCTTTCAATTTGGCGATTTTGGCGTCGATTTGAGCTTCGGCGGCTTTCAAAACGCCCGCTTTTTGGTCGATGCCGCGTTCGCGCACGTCCAGCTCCTCGCGCCGTTTCGCCAGCTTTTGCAGGATTTCCAGCTCGGATTGGGAAAAACTGCGTCCGGCGTGTTCCTTTTTATCGGCTCTGCCCCCGTTGTCCGCCGCGGCGGCTTGAGCGACTTTCGACGACGGCGCGGGCGGTTCGGTTTTGGCGGCGGCTTGAACCGGCGTGACGGCGACGGCGGACGTTCCGGCGTCCAAAGTCGCCAGATTGCGCCAAAGGACGCCGACGCGCACGGACAGCGTCAGCACGCAGAAAAAGATGACCAGCGGCAGCAAACGGAAAACGGAAGATTTCCGTTTGCCTTTTCCGGCTTTGCGCGATTGATCGGATTTTCGGTTTGTCTGCGCCATTTTTCAGCCCCCCCTCACCGTCCCGACTGCAACGCTTTGAGCATTTCGCGTTCGGCTTCGGACCGGTCGGCGTCGACGTCGTCGATCGACGCCGCCAGCGGGCGCCGGTAACCTTTCCGCTTTTGTTCCCCGCCCGAATCGCGCAGAATGTCCTGCGCCGCGGAAACGGCGGAGGAAATCAGATCCTCGTCGGCGAAAACGCGTTTGGACTGCGGCTTGCGCGGCGCGAAAGACGGCAGGTCGTCCGTCTTGATTTCGGCTGTTTTGAAAGACGTTTTTTCAAAAGCGGGGGACGGCGCGTCGCGCGTCGCGCTTTCCAGCCGCCGCGCGGCGGCGTCGGCGCGTTCGATCATAAAAGCCAGATCGTCGCGCAGCGTCTGCGCTTTTTGAATCTGATCGCGCAACAGTCCGCCCGCGCTGTCTGCCGCCTGTTTCAAACGGGGGATTCCCGATTCGGCGCGCGTCGTCGCGTCGTTGAACGCTTCGATCAGACGCCCCAGATCGGCGCGGCTGTTGCGCAGGACTTCCAGCCGCTTGTTCAAAATGATCGCGAAAACGATCGTCGGCACCAGCAGGCAAATAACGACGATGTTGATGAGAAGTTCGACGGACATGGCGTTTAATCCTTCTGCCGTTTGATTTTGTCTTCGATCTGAATGGCGATATAGTCGTTTTTGCGCCCCATATGCCCGTAAAACATCGGAATGTCGCCGCAAACCATTTCGACTTCGGAATCAGGCGTGGCGTTCAACAGCAGACGCGTGCCGACTTTCCAGTTCAGCACCTGTTTCAGCGACGTCATGTGACGGTCCAGAACCGCCAGCAAATCGATTTCGCTGACCCACAGCGCCTCCGCCAGATGGTTTTCCCAAATGCTGTCGCGACCGAATTTTTCGCCCATGAACCCTTGCAGCAGCAGTTCGCGCACGGGTTCCAGCATCGCGTAGGGCAGCAGCAGTTCGATCCTGCCGCCGCGGTCTTCCATATCAATGCGGAATTTCGCGACGACCGCCGCGTTCGACGGACGCGAGATCATGGCAAATTTCGGATTCGTTTCCAAACGGTCGAAACGAAACGTCACGGGCGACAGCGGGTCGAACGCCGCGGACAGATCCGACAGCACCAGATGCACCATCTTTTCGATCAAATTGCGTTCTATGACCGTGAACGGGCGTCCTTCCAGCCGCATCGCCGCCGTGCCGCGGCGACCGCCCAGCAAAACGTCGACCATCGTGTAGATCAGCGACGAATCGATCGTCATCAGACCGTAGTTGTCCCATTCTTCGGCTTTGAACACGGACATCATGGACGGTTGGGCGACGGCGTCCAGATAATCGCCGAAACGCATCGTGTCGATGCCTTCCAGCGTGATTTCGATATTGAACTGCGTAAAGTTGCGCAACGTGGTCGACATCAGCCGCACCAGCCGGTCGAACACGATTTCCAGCATCGGCAGACGTTCATAGGAAACCGTCGACGTGTTCAGCAGCGCCTGCACGCCGGTATGCTCTTCGCGTCCAGCGCCGTCGTTCAGCAGGCTGTCGATTTCGTCCTGATTAAGGATATTGGACACGCTTTCGCCGTCCGGCGAAACGTCGGTCCGCGTCCCCCGCGTCAGGTTGTTTTGCCCGTCTTGCGCCATAAGCACCCCTTACTGAATCAAAATTTCTTTAAACAACACGTCGTTGACTTTGACCGGCGCCAGAATGCGGTTCAGCCTGCCGTTGATTTCTTCTTTCAAACGGTAGGTGCCGATCGATCCCTGCAATTCCTCCAACCGCATTTCGCGCAGGTAAAATTGCAGACTGTCGACGATTCGCGGCAACATTTTTTCGGCGAAGGCGATGTCTTCGGCGGAATTCATTTCCAGCGCGACCCTGATTTTAAAATAGATCGGCTTTTGCCCCGCCTTGGCGGACAAGTTCACCAGAATTTCCGGAATGTCGTAAAACAGGGCGTCCGACGTTTCGCCGCCGTCCCGTTCCGCCTGTTTTTCCCGTTCCTGATCGGGAACGGTCAAAATGGAATCGGCGATTCCCGAAAAATACAGCCCGACGACCGATCCGACGACCAAAAAGATCGGCAGCAGCAAAAGCAACACTTTCTTTTTCGGCGCGACGGCGGGGCGTTTTCGCGCTTCGTCCCCGTCTTGCATCGGTTCGTTTTCGATTTCTTCCGCCATTTCAAATCCTTTAAAAAACAGTCGGTGATTGTATCCGTTATACGCCGGTTTGGTTAATAACAGGTTATAGCCCTTTACGGAACACATAATTTCCCCGCCGTTTTTTTTCAAGAAAAAAGACTGTTTCGAAAAATTGGCACGTTTTATGCATATTTGTTTTCAGGAAATTTTGCCGCTCCGTCAAACGAAGGGGGAAAGGACATGAAAAACACACTTTACATCGCTTTGTCGCGCCAAATGGGGCTGTGGAACCAGCTGGACATGGTCGCCAACAATCTGGCGAACGTGAACACCGCGGGATACAAAGGCGTCCAGCCCTACTTTACGGAATACCTGTCCAAAAGCAAAACGGACGAAAGCCTGCTGGACGACAAGCTGTCGTTCGTTCACGATTTCGGCATCGTCCGCGACTTTACCGAAGGCGCGTTTTCCGCGACGGACAATCCGTTCGATCTGGCGATTCACGGTCCCGCCTACTTTGTCGTCGACACGTCCGAGGGCGTGCGCTACACCCGCAACGGGCAGTTCAAACTGAACGACGAGGGCATGCTGGTCACGGCGGAAAACGATCCCGTTCTGGACGACCGCGGCAATCCGATCTTCATCGCGCCCGAAGAAACGGAGTTCAACGTCACGCGCGACGGGTCAATCGTGACGGAAAACGGCGTCGTCGCGACGCTGCAAACGGTCGAATTCGCCGACCGGCAGAAACTGCGCGCCACGCACGGCGGACTGTACAGGAACGTCGCGGGCAACGCGGCGACGCCCGTCCGCCCGAACGTCGAACAGGGCATGATCGAAACGTCGAACGTCAACGCGGTCGTCGAAATGTCGGCGATGATCAAGCTGCAGCGCGCTTACGAAAACATTCAGATGATGATCGACACGGAACACACGCGCCGTCAAAACGCGATGCAAGTCTACGCCAAAGCGGGCGGTTAAGGTTTATTCAGCTAAGGAGTCAAGGTTATGAGAGCTCTTCACATCGGCGCCACGGGAATGCTGGCGCAACAGACGAACGTCGAAGTCATTTCCAACAACATCGCGAACATGAACACGACCGCGTATTCGCGCAGACGGGCGGAATTTCACGACCTGCTGTACCAAGACATGCGCCGCGTCGGCGCCAATTCGTCGGATTCAGGCACGATCGTCCCGTCGGGCATTCAGCTGGGGCTGGGCGTGAAGACGTCTTCGGTCTACCGCGTTTCGGAACACGGATCGGTTTTGAACACGGACAACACGCTGGATCTGGCGATTCAGGGCAACGGTTATTTTCAGATCGAACTGCCGAACGACCGCGGCACGGGCTACACCCGCGACGGCGCGTTTCAGGTCAGCCCCGACGGACTGCTGGTCACGTCGGACGGCTACACGGTTCAGCCGGGCATCACCATTCCCGAAAACGTCACCGGCATCACGATCAACGCGTCGGGCGAAGTCTGGGTCAAAGAAGACGGTCAGACGGACCTGACGAACGTCGGTCAGCTGGAAATCGCGAATTTCATGAACGAATCGGGGCTGGAAGCGATCGGCGACAACCTGTTCGTCGAAACGCCCGCGTCCGGCAATCCGACGACAGACGTTCCGGGGGCTTTGGGTTTCGGCAAGATTTTGCAGGGGCATTTGGAAAATTCGAACGTGAACGTCGTGTCCGAAATCACGGATCTGGTTTCCGCCCAGCGCGCCTACGAAATGAATTCCAAGGTCATCACGACCGCCGACCAGATGCTGTCCACGATCAACCAGCTGAAATCCTGAGGATTTAACGCCATGAAACGCCTGATTGCCGCTTTGATCATCGTTCTTTCGCCCGCCGCCGTTTCGGGGGCGGAAACGGCGGTCGACGACGATTTGCAGGCGTTGCCCGTCGTGTTGAAGCGGGAAACGACGATCACCGCCGGCAAAATCCGGCTGGGCGATCTGTTTTCCGGACTCGACGCCGAAAAGGGCGCCCGCGTCGTCGCTCCCGCCCCCGCGCCGGGACAGGAGGCGATTCTGCCCGCCCGATGGCTGGAACAGGCGGCTAAAAAGCACGGTATCGACTGGTCGCCCGCCGACGCGAAAACCGCCGCGACCGTCAAACGCGCCGCCGACGAAATCGCCAAAGCGGACGTCGTCGCCCGGCTGGCGCGGGAATTGAAAGCGCGCGGACTGCCCGAAAACGCGGAATTGAGCGTTCATTCGAACGCTTTTCCCCTGCTGGTTCCGGCGAAATCGGCGTGGCGTTTCGAAACGGTTTTCGCGGAATACGACGAACGGCGCAAGACTTTTTCGGCGACGTTGCGCCTGATCGCCGGCGACGACGCTCCGCGTGACCTGGATTTCACGGGCAAGGCGACCTACACGCTGGAAATTCCGACCGCCAAACGCGACCTGAAAGCCGGACAAATCCTGACGCGCGACGACATCGTTTTGAAAACCGTTTCCGCCGATTCGGCGCGCCGGCGTTCCGACCCCGCGAAAATCGACGATTTGATCGGCAAGGAAATCAAACGCGGCGTGCGCGCGGGCAACGCGATCGACGCCGACGACGTGCAAACGCAGGTCATGGTCGCCAAAGGCAAGACCGTCACCCTGACGTTCGCCAAGGGCGGCATCATGCTCAGCACCAAGGGGAAAGCGCTGGAAAACGGCGGACTGGGCGACACCGTCCGCGTGATGAACGCCCAAAGCAAAAACGTCGTCGAAGGCACGGTCACGGCGCCCGAAACCGTTTTCGTCGAACCGAACAACGTGAAATTTTAAAGCGACAAGGGAGGCTTGAAATGAACAAAACCGTAAAAACAGCCCTGCGCGCCGTCGTTTTGACGGCATTCGCGCTGAACGCGGCGGGGTGCGCCTATTTCGGCAGATTAAAGGACGTCGGCAAAGAACCCGAGCTGTCCAAAATCGAAAACCCGACAAAGGAAAAGGGCTACGCGCCCGTCGACATGCCCATGCCCGAACCGCAGACGCCCTACGTCAACGCCAATTCGCTGTGGCGTCCGGGGTCGAAAGGATTTTTCAAAGACCAGCGCGCCAGCCAGGTCGGCGACATTCTGACCGTTCAGGTCGTCATTTCCGACAAAGCCCTGCTGGAAAACAAATCCGAACAGAAACGCGGCGACGACAAAGACAGCACCAGCATCGGCGCTTTGGCGGGACTGGAAAAATATGCAGGGAAAATTTTGCCCAACGGCGTCGACGTGTCCAACCTGTTCAACATCACCAGCAGCCGCAGCATCACGGGCGACGGGTCGATCGACCGCAATGAAAAAATCGACGTCACGATGGCGGCGGTCGTGACGCAGATTCTGCCGAACGGAAATCTGGTCATTTCCGGCAAGCAGGAAGTCCGCGTCAACTATGAAATGCGCCAGCTGCACATGACGGGCATCATCAGACGCGAAGACATTTCGACGCTGAACACGATCAAATCCGAAAAGATCGCCGAACTGCGCGTCGCCTACGGCGGCAAAGGCACGATCAGCGACGTCCAGCAACCCCGCATCGGCAGACAGGTTCTGGACATCATCAACCCGTTCTGACGGTTTGACCGCGCCGGATTTTTCCTCCCTTGATTTCCGGCGCGAACGAAACGGCTCCGCTTCTTTCGAAACGGAGCCGTTCTCTGTTATTATATAAAGACCGTCAATAGTCTTCGTCGCTTTCCTGCGTCGATTTCGTCAGATAGGCGAACGCCTTTTTGACGGTTTCGTCCTTGATTTCCAGTTTCAGCCAAGCCGAAAAATCGGACAGCAGAACGTCCGCCTTTTCCGCCGCCGCGGCGTCGCGCATGCGACCGCGCAGTTCGGCGACGGCGATTTTGTTTTTGGCGGGGTCGGCGGGAACGGATTTCACCGCTTTGACGACCAGCATGTTTTCGCCTTCGGGCAGCGAAAAGGCTTCGCCGACGGGGCGGCTGAACAAACGGTACGCCGCCGTCTGCGGCAGCTGTCCGCCATTGCGCGTGACCGTTTTGACGCGTTTATAGGCGGCGCCCGTCTTTTTGGCGACGGCTTCGGGCGCGGCGCCCTTGTTCAATTCCGCCTTGATTTCGTCGGAAATCCGGCGGGCTTTGTCGCGCCGGCGTTCTTCGACCCAAGCGGCTTCGATTTCCTTTTGCGCCTTTTCGATCGGCTTCAAAGCGGGTTCGCGCACGTCGTCGACGCGCAGGACGAAAAAGTCCGAACCGTCTTCGGTCATCGGCGTTTCGCGTCCGGGGTCGGCGGCGAACGCCTGTTCCAGAACGGCTTTGGACACGCCGGCGGATTTTCCGTTTTCATTCAGCCCCGCGGGATCGACCATTTCGTATTTTTTCATCGGGAATCCCGTGGAACGGGCGACCTCTTCTATCGTTTCGCCCGCGCCGAAACGGTCGTCCAAAGCGACCGCGGTTTCGCTCAGCGTGTCGAACGCCAGCGAAGCGACCATTTTGCGTTCAATTTCGTCGCGCACGTCGTTGAACCGTTTTTCGACTTTCGGCGTGATTTTGTTCACGCGCAGGATCTGCCAGCCGAACGCCGTCTGCACGGGAGCGACGATTTCGCCTTTTTTCGCGGAAAAGACGGCGTCCGCCCAATCGCCCGTCGCGGTCGACGGCGTCAGGTCGCCCAGCTTGGTCTGGTCTTCGGTCTGGTGGGCGTATTCCTTGGCGACGGTCATGAAATCCCCGCCTTTTTTCAGCGCGGCGAAAGCCTTGTCCGCCTCTTCCTTCGTGTCGAACAGCATCTGGTCGACGTCGCGGATTTCCTCGGTCGCGTAGGCGTCCTTGTTTTCATTGAAGACTTCGCGCAGTTCCTCGTCGGTGATTTTGATTTTTTTCGACACGTCGTCCAGCGTCAGGAAAAACACGGTGAAAGACCGCGTTTCCGGCGTGATCAGATCGTCGCCCAGTTCCTTGTACAGGCGTTCGCGGTCGGCGGCGGACGGCTTGCCCGAAACCTTCAGCTTTTCGGGCGCGATCGTGAACACGTCGGCGGAACGGACTTCGTTTTCCAGACGGTAGGCGACGCCGGCGGTTTCGTCACCGACGGT
>DJRZ01000078.1:0-7383 GCA_002440235.1 Alphaproteobacteria bacterium UBA6347 | reverse complement strand
GCGCGCATGTCAAAAAAAGTGTCGGCGACGAAATCCTTTTCGCGGATTCCCGTGTCGCTCAGGTACTGTTTGTACGCGCTCATGCTGAACTTGCCGTCGTAATCGGTGAACATCGGCAAAGCGGCGATCGCGGCGCGCACGGATTCGTCGGAAACGGTCAAGCCCAGCGCGTCGACCGTTTTTTCCGCCACGGCGCGCGACACCATGCGGTTGAACATGGACATCAGCAGTCCCGAATCAACGGCGTCCTTGACGGAAAAAGGCCGGCGCGTCATTTTTTCGATCAGCCGCGCCTGACGGTTGACTTCGCCGACGAAATCGGCGACGGTGATCTTCCGTCCCGCGACGACGGCGACGGGCTTGCTTTCATCGGGGATTTTTTCCAAAAAACGCCCCGTGCCGAACAAGGACACAAAGCTTAACGCCGTCAGAATCAAGATGCCTTTCATCAGCCAGCTGTTTTTTTGGTCGCGAAAAAACTTTAACATTTCCGAATCCTTAAAAAATGGTTAAACGGGTGAATAATAAAGTCGGCGCGCGATTCTGGCAACAGGAAAAACGGCGGGCGGAATCAAATAAGTGTTTTTTTCGACGCGCCGATGTGCTAAACCTGACTAAACATTTTTAAACGGTCTTTTTTGTCAGGAGAATGAAAATGCAAAGACGTCCTTTGATTGCCGGTAACTGGAAAATGAACTGCTTGAAGGCGGACGGCGTCGCTTTGGCGGCGGGCATCGCCGAAAAGTACGCGGCGGTCGAAAAGCCGAACTGCGACGTTCTGGTCTGCCCGCCGGCGATCTGGATCGTTCCCGTCGTCGAAGCCGTCAAGGGACGCGTCGCCGTCGGCGCCGAAGACGCCCACGCCTGCGAATCGGGCGCGCACACGGGCGACATCAGCGTCCCGATGATCAAGGACGCCGGCGCGACTTTCGCCATCGTCGGGCATTCCGAACGCCGCACCGACCATCATGAAACGAACGCCGAAGTCAAAGCCAAAGCCGAAGCCGTCATCAAACACGGTCTGACGGCGGTCATCTGCATCGGCGAAACCGAAGCCGAACGCGACGCCGGCAAAACGATCGACGTCTGCCGCGCGCAAATTCAGGGATCCGTTCCCGAAAACGCGACCGCCGAAAACGTCGTCGTCGCTTACGAACCCGTCTGGGCGATCGGCACGGGACGCACCCCGACGACGCGGGACGTTGCCGACGTTCACGCCGCCATTCGCGCCGAAATCAAGGCGAAACTGGGCGAAGACGTCGCGAACGGCATGCGTCTGCTGTACGGCGGTTCCGTCAAGCCGTCCAACGCCAAAGAACTGATGGCGCTGGAAGACGTCGACGGCGCTTTGGTCGGCGGGGCGAGCCTGAAAGTCGCCGATTTCTGGTCGATCATCGAAACCTGCCTGTAATTTCCCGCGAAAGGAAACACGATGCACACGTTTATTCTGGTTGTTCACGTCATTCTGGCGATTTGCATGGTTTGCGTCATTCTGATGCAGCGTTCCGAAGGCGGCGCGCTGGGCGGACTGGGCGGCGGCATGAGCGGCTTTATGACGGGACGTTCCGTCGGCAACGCGCTGACGCGTTTAACGGCTATTCTGGCGACCTGCTTTATGATCACCAGCCTGACGCTGGCGATCATGAGCAAAGGCGAAGCCGCGAAAACCCAAAAATCGTTTATGGAACAGCCCGCGGCGGCGGCGCCCGCCGACCCCGCGGTTCCCGTCGTTCCCGTTTCGTCGAAATAACTTCGTCAAAGGCGGAAATCCGAACGGGTTTCCGTCTTTTTTATATCTGTTCAAGGAGCCTTTCTCATGCAAAACCGTCGCGTTCAAGTCGGCAACATCACTTTTTCCAACGACCTGCCTTTCGGGCTGATTTGCGGTCCCTGCCAGCTGGAAAGCATGGATCACACCATGGATTTGGCGGGAAAAATCGTTGAAATCGCGAAAAAGCTGAACATTCCCTACGTGTTCAAGGCGTCGTTCGACAAAGCCAACCGCACGTCGATCAACGGCGCGCGCGGCGTCGGGCTGGAAAAAGCGATGGAAATCTTCGCCGAAGTCAAAAAACGCTTCGGCTGCCCCGTCATCACGGACGTGCACGAACCCAGCCAATGCGCCGAAGTCGCCCCCGTCGTCGACATGCTGCAAATCCCCGCTTTTCTGTGCCGCCAGACCGATTTGGTCGTCGCCGCGGCGAAAACGGGCAAGGCGCTGAACATCAAAAAAGGACAGTTCCTCGCTCCGTGGGATATGAAAAACGTCGTCGCCAAAGCCGACCAATCGGGCAATCCGAACGTTCTGGTCACGGAACGCGGCGTTTCCTTCGGCTACAACACGCTGGTCGTCGACATGCGCAGTCTTCCGATTATGGCGCAACAGACAGGTTGCCCCGTCGTCATTGATGCGACACACTCGGTGCAGCAGCCGGGCGGCAACGGAACGTCGACGGGCGGTCAGCGGGAATTCGCCCCCGTTCTAGCGCGCGCCGCGGTCGCGGTCGGCGTGGCGGGCGTGTTCATCGAAACGCACCAGAACCCCGACAAATCCCCCAGCGACGGACCGAACATGATTCCTCTGGCGGATTTGGAAGGCGTTTTGGAAACTTTGCTGTCCATCGACCGGCTGGTCAAACACATCGGATAAGGAGTATGCAACATGTCGGAAATCATTGATATTCACGCGCGGGAAATTTTGGATTCGCGCGGAACGCCGACGGTCGAAGTCGACGTCGTTTTGGATTCGGGCGCGTTCGGGCGCGCCGCCGTCCCGTCCGGAGCGTCCACCGGCGTTCACGAAGCCGTCGAATTGCGCGACGGCGACAAAGACCGCTACAACGGCAAAGGCGTTTTAAAGGCGGTGGAATCCGTCAACGAAACGATCGCCGGCGAACTTTGCGGCTTTGACGCGCTGGAACAGGTGGAAATCGATCAAACGATGATCGATCTGGACGGCACGCCGAACAAAGGAAAATTGGGCGCGAACGCGATTTTGGGCGTTTCTCTGGCGGTCGCGAAAGCCGCGGCGCAAGAGGTCGGATTGCCGCTGTACCGCTATGTCGGCGGAGTGAACGCGCGCGTTCTGCCCGTTCCGATGATGAACATCTTGAACGGCGGAAAACACGCCGACAACCCGATCGACGTTCAGGAATTTATGATCATGCCCGTTTCCGCGCCGTCGATCGCCGAAGCCGTCCGCATGGGATCCGAGGTGTTTCAGGCGTTGAAATCGAATTTGAAACGAGCGGGATTGAACACGAACGTCGGCGACGAAGGCGGATTCGCCCCCGAACTGAAAAGCGCGGACGAAGCTCTGTCCCGCATCGTCGAAGCGATCGAAACCGCGGGATACAAAGCGGGCGAAGACGTTGTGCTGGCGATCGACGCGGCGTCCAGCGAATTTTACCGCGATGGCGAATACGTCCTGTCGGGCGAAGGCAAAACGTTCGACGCGGCGGGCATTGTTGACTACTACCGCGATTTGGTCGCCAAATATCCGATCAAATCGATCGAAGACGGCTGCGCCGAAGACGACTGGGCGGGCTGGGATCTGCTGACGAAAACGCTGGGCGGCAAAGTCCAGCTGGTCGGCGACGATCTGTTCGTCACGAACACGGCGCGTCTGGAACAAGGCATTGAAAAAGGCGTCGCCAATTCCATTTTGGTCAAAGTCAATCAGATCGGCACGCTGACGGAAACGCTGAACGCCGTCGAAACGGCTCACCGGGCGGGCTACACGGCGATTTTGTCGCACCGTTCCGGCGAAACCGAAGACACGACGATCGCCGATCTGGCGGTCGCGACGGGTTGCGGACAAATCAAGACGGGATCGATGTCGCGCACCGACCGTCTGGCGAAATACAACCAGCTGATCCGCATTGAAGAGGAACTGGACGACACCGCGACCTACGCGGGACCGTCGGCGTTCGGCAGACTGCGCTGACCGCCGCATAACAAACAAAGGGAAAAGGGGAATATTCAATTCCCCTTTTTTATTTTCCTCGATTTCATATCAAACCGAAACAGCCAGGATCGCCGCCTCCGCCATAAACGGAATCGAAACCGCGAGTCCGACGCGGCAATCCAAGTGAGCCTGCCGCAAAAAATAATGTTGAAAAAAAATAATAGAAATTGCGAAGCCCGCAGGACTGAAGCAATTATTACTCGCGCCGGTGCTAAATTTTTTCTGTTGTGAGGAACGACGGAAAGGATTTTGCGATGGTAGCGAGCGAAAAAACGGGCAAGGAACGGACGGCGCCCCCGTCGTCTAATAGGGGGTGCATGAAATACCAGCCGGCGTTGAAGCGTTTGCGGGACGTTGCGGACACGGAACCGGCCGCCGGTTATTTCAAATTTTTGTGGCAGGGATACGATTCCGTTCAGGAATGTTTCAACGTTCGTCTGAACGCGGACTTTGTCGAACAGCTGGAAAAGAAATCGGCGGAGGCGAAAGAAGCGCGCCACCCGGTCACTTTGCCGTTTCATTTGGGCAAGATCGAATTTCAGGTTTGCGATCACGCGGCGAAAGGCTTTCGCTATCTGGTTCAGAACGACGATTTCATTTTCATGATCTCGAATCCGGACAACGAATGGTCGGTTTCGGTGCGTTATTTGTCGGCGGGGCTGTGCGAATGGGGGATCGACGTTTTGCGCGAGTCGGTGCGCAACATTTTGTCGCACATATCACAGCCGGTCGGCGACGATTGGCAGCGTTTAAGCCGCGTTGACGTGGCGGCGGACTTTTATTCAAAGCGTTTTTCCGAATGTTTGCGCCCGTCGATTTTGGACGGACTGGTCGTTCCGTCGCGGTGCAAGGTGCGTCAGGACGAAATGCTGTCGATGTATATTCAAGAGGGGCGTTTCGACACGCTGACGATCGGAACGAAGAACAGCCTGCAACTGCAAATTTACGACAAAGCGAAAGAGATCCGGCAGGCGTCCGGCAAGACGTATTTTTACAAGCTTTGGGGCATGGAAGCGAAAAAGGACGTGTACCGGTTCGAGATTCGCTTTTTTTCGGAATTTCTGCGCAACCGTTCGATTTTGACGTTTGAACAGTTCGAGGAATACCGCAATCAACTGATCAGCGAAGCGATGAACATCCGGCGTCTGACCGTTCCGAACCCGCAAGACCGGAACCGGAGCCGCTGGGCTTATCACCCGTTATATACGTTTGTCCGGCGATGCTTTTGTTGCGAACGGTTCGGGGTGGCGACGGGGCGATATGTGACGGGAAAGCGGGCGGAACTGTCGGACAAAGGGATAAAGCGGATAGCGGGCGACGTGCTGTCGCTGTCGGTGCTGAGAAATCGCGGCATTTATAACGAACATTCGGTTTTGGTGCTGATGCGGCTGGTTTTGCGGACGTTGGAGGACGACGAAAAACGTCCCGAAAAGGTTGAACGGTCGCGCGAACGCTACAAGTTCGTCGATGAAGCGGCGTGAATATCCGGATCGCGTCCCGCCGGATGAAACACACGGGGACGGTTTTTGAAAAGGAATGAGAAAAATGGAAACAATCAGTCGAATATTGATTTTAGGCGTCGATAAACCCTTTGAAATCAAGGACAGTCAAACGGGCGAGATTATCCCCGGACGTAAAATGTTTTATGCGGAACAGCGCGACGACAAGGGGGCTGTGGGATACGCCGTCGCGGATAAATGCTTTATGCGTCAGGATATGAGCATTTTAAACGCCGTTACCGTCCCCGGTCTGTACGAAGCGAAAATCAACTGGATACAGCGCGGACTGAAAAGCTACGGGCGTTTTGTCGCGTTGCGCCTTTTGAAAGAGATCAAGTTGGAGTTCTGAGAATGTCGCGGATATTGACGTGTGTCGAGGGCGTCGGGGACGGCGGAATTTGTCCGTCCGGTATGGTTCCCGAATTGGTGGAGGGATACGTATTCACCGCCGACCCGACCGCCTTTGACGCGTCAACCGCGGCGGAATACTTCGCTTACAGCTTCGGAACGGTTTTAGCCTGTTTCGCCTTTGCCAAATGCTTGGGAATAATGATTTCAATGATTAAACGGGGGTAGCTATGACGGATGCGAATATGTTTTCCCCGTTGATCAACGGAATAATCAAAATGGCTGGCGGATTGACAACGGTTCAGCTGTGCTTTTTCGCTTTCGCGATTTTATTGCGGTTGTTTGTCAAAACGCCGGAAGAGAAACGAAAGCGCGAACGCGCGGAATATCAGAAGCGCAGAGAAGCTTACCAAATTCGAAAATTGGAGTTTGACGAACGTCGCGAAGCTTATCAACGCCGTAAATTGGAATTTGACGAAAAACGGTTAAACCGTCGGATCGAAAGGGAACGGCGTTTTTACAGCTTGGAAGAAAAAAGAAAACGCGCCCGTTTGTCAAAGGAATTGCATTCCATGCGTTCGACGTTCGGAAACAGGCGTTTTTCCAAAAAGTGGGAAATCATAGGATACTGATTCCGTCGAAAAGGCGGAGTGCCGCGACCGTCCGGCGTATGGCGGTTGATGTAACAGGAAAGGTTCAACAATGAACAGAATGAAAAACTTTACGAAGAAAATCGGATTGACGGCGTTTGCCGTTATGGCTTTGCCGATGGCTGCGAGAGCCGAGGGCGAAACGACGGCGATGTCCGACATGGTTAACAAACTGGACGTTTCGGACGTCAAGACGGCTGTTTTGGCGGGCGCCGCCATTTTGCTTGGTCTGCTGGTCGTCAAATTCGGCGCCAAGTTCGTTATGGGCTTGTTCGGTCGCTGACAAAAGTTCGGGAAAGGGTGCACACTTTCCCGACTTTTTAAAAAACGCGGAATTTATGAGCGTTTTTTGAAAAGTCGGAAAGGCAAAGCATGATTTCGCAATGGTGGTATTTGATATATTTCGCGTTCGGCATGGTGTGCGCGTGGGCGGTTGTAAAGGGGCTTGATGCGTAAGTTCGTTGTCGCGTTGATGATCGGCGTTCTGCTGTTCGCCGGAACGGTTCGGGCGGCGTCCGTGTCGGCGAACGCCGTTAAAACGCTGGTGTCGCGGACGCTGACCAAAGTTTGCGCCGCGAACGACAACCGGTGCGTCCGGTTGGTCAGCGGCGCTTCCGGCGTGTTGGCGACGACGGCGACGGGCGCTTTGGCTCTGTTCGGCAAGACGAACTGGCTGGGGTTGATTTTAACGATGGCGTTGCCCGCCGCGGGGACGTACGTTTTTAAGCTTTTCGGTTCAAAGAAAGTCACGGTTGAAAAGAACGACTGGGGCGCGACGGTGACGCAGGTCGAAGAAAGCAAATTGTTAGAAAGAAATATGTTAAAAGAGAGGAGAAAAGGATCGGCGGAGGAGCGTCTCGCAATAGAGAGAAACTCTCGTCGAAATAAGGCTCTCCACCGATCCGAATGTAAATACACT
>DJRZ01000079.1:280-3073 GCA_002440235.1 Alphaproteobacteria bacterium UBA6347 | reverse complement strand
GCTGGCGCGCTTCAGCGCCGTCTTGTTCGGCGGACGGCTGTTCGGCGACCTGCCGCACCGCGGGTTGAGCGGCGGAAGCGGGCGCGCTTTTCGGACCGTTGTCTTCCCCTTCCGCCAGAATATTGCGAATCGAGGCGAGAATGTCTTCCATTGACGGTTCGTTTTGTTCAGTCATTTTCTGTCCACAGTTTCCGATAATTTTCTTTAATATACACCCTTTGACGAATGGGGCAAGCCGATATTTCGCTTTCCCGTCACAAACTTAGCCCTCTTTGACCGTTTCCGGATTTTCGCCGTCCGTTTCGGCGTCAGCCGGTTCCGCCGCGGCGTTTTCCGAAGCGGACGTTTCCGTTCCGGCTTTTTTTTCAGTCGGATTTTTACGGTATTTTTCCAAATCCAGCTCCAGCCCCGCGGGCGTCATCAGCCCCATCGACGCGATCAGATTATAGGCGGCGTCGATCAGGTTTTTCTTGGCGGTCACGACGTTGACGCGCGCGTCCAGCAGTTCCTGTTCCGCGTTCAAAATATCCAAAACGGTGCGTTCGCCCGCCTGTTCTTCGTACTTGACGCCGTCCAAAGCCAAAGCGGAAGCCTTGACCTGTTCTTCCAGCGCGGACAGGGACGAGCGTGTCGCCTGATAATTTTCCCACGCCTGCGTCGTCGCGCGGGACACGTCGCGTTTGACCGCCATGACGTTGATGCCCGCCTGCCCCGCGACGCGTTTGGCTTCGCGGACTTGGGAAACCGTGCTGCCCGCGCGGTAGAACGGCACGTTCATCACCAGCATGACGCTGGTGTCCTCTTCGCGGGCGCGTCCCGTGCGCGCGGACGCCAAAGCGGAATTGCCGATATAGCTTCTAGATCCGTGCGCGCCGGCGCGGGTGTTTTGGTATCCGGCCTGAACGTCAACGGTCGGATAGTATCCCGACTGCGCCACCTGAATCGAACTTTCGGCGCTTTGCGCGCTTTTTTCTGCGGCGACGACGGCGGGATTGCTCTTCATCGCGATGTCGATCGCGTCGTCCAGCGTCTGCGGCAGTTTAGCGGCGGGAACTTCGGGTTCGAAAATCTTTTCGGGCAGTTTGCCGATCACTTTCTGATACACGGCGTAAGCGACCTTCAAATTCCCTTCGGCGGCGATTCGCCCCGAAACGGCGGCGGCGTAGCGGGCGTCGGCTTGCGCCACGTCGGTTTTCGTCAATTCGCCGACGCGGAAACGGTCGCGCGTGTATTCCAGTTGACGTTTCAAGACGGCTTCGTTGTTCTGATGCAGTTTGACGATCGCGACGTCGCGGATCACCCCCGTGTAAGCGGCGACCGCATCCGTCAGCGTGGACTGCTCCACGCCGTTCAGGTTCGCGATTTCGGCTTCAAAGCGCGCTTTGGCGGCTTTGACCAACGCGGACGTCTGAAATCCGGAAAACAGGGACTGCACCGCGTTCACACCGAAAGAAACGGGTTTGTTTTCGCTTTCGGAAAACAAGGGGGACGTTCTGGAACGCGTGTATTGATAACCGTAAGAGGCGTTGCCCGTCACCGTCGGCTTGTATCCCGCCCGGCTTTGCGCGATTTTTTCATACACCGATGAAACGTACTGCCGCTGCGACAAAATCGTCGGGTTGGCGACATATGTGTATTCCAAAGCCTCTTGCAGCGTTTCGGCGCCGGCGGGCGCGACCAGCAAAAAGGCGGACAGCGACGCTCCGGACAGGATTTGTTTCAATTTCCGTTGACTAGACACAATAATCCCCCTTGCAAACATTGGGTAATCTTTCGACCTTTCTTTTTACCGTCAATCACGGGTGAATAGCAACAAGATTTTAAGAGAGCGTTTCAAAATCAAAGCTTTTGACGTCGTTTGAATCCAAAAAGCCGCCCAAATCGATTTCAAACGCCGTCGTGCGGAACAGCTCCGCGTTTTTTTTCACGATTTTGACGCCCCTGCCCGCCGCGTCCCCCGTTTCGGCGACGACGGCGACCAGCCGCCCGTTTTCCGCCAGCTGTTCGATCAAAGCGTCGGGCACGCGGGGAACGACGCCGTCCAAAAAGACGATGTCGAACGGCGCCTGCGCGGGAAATCCCCGTTCCGGCGGCAAATTCAAAACGGCGACGTTGTCGATTTGCGCGTCGATCAAAAGCTGCTGCGCGGCGTCGCAAACGCCTTCGTCCGATTCAAGGGCGACGACCGCCCGCGTCATGCCCGCCATCACCGCCGCCGTGTATCCCGTGAACGCGCCGGCATCCAAAACGAAATCGGACGGCTTCGGTTCGGTCAACAGCAACAGCTCCGCTTCGATTCGCGGAGAAAAAAGAATATGGCGGGAATCAAGACGGATATTTTCGTCGGCGTAAGCTTTCCCTTGCAGGCGTTCGGGCAAAAACAGCTCGCGCGCGACGCCGCCCATCGCCGTCAGCAAAGCCGAATCGACGATTCCGTTGGCAATCAACTGCCCAACCACCATGTTTTCGCGCGCCGCGTCGCGGACGCCTTCGTTTGCAAAACCGACCATTTTTCCCTCGTTTTTCCCGAATTTTGTAGCACAACCGATTTTTTTTTGCCACTGATAAAAAAAATTGCATTTTTTTGTTGACTGGGGAAGTTCGAATGTTATATAAGCTTTCTTGTCTTCAAGGGACACAAACCGCTTCGGGGCCGAATGGCAGAATGGTTATGCAGAGGACTGCAAATCCTTAGATATCGGTTCGATTCCGGTTTCGGCCTCCAAGATTATTCCGCGATAGCTCAGCGGTAGAGCAATCGGCTGTTAACCGATTGGTCGTAGGTTCGAATCC
>DJRZ01000079.1:0-221 GCA_002440235.1 Alphaproteobacteria bacterium UBA6347 | reverse complement strand
CGAATCCTACTCGCGGAGCCAATTAAAAAATCCTCGGTTTCGATCGGGGATTTTTTTTGCGTCCGCGTCGTCCGCCGCGCGACATTTATTTTCAGACCAGCGGTTTGCCGATTTTAAAGGGTTTTTAAACTCGAATTTGACACTTATTTTTAGACTCGGATTGAGCGTTTTTTTCGATGAAAAAGGGGCGGAGTTTCAACCGCCCCGTCGCGCAAAAAAAA
>DJRZ01000080.1 GCA_002440235.1 Alphaproteobacteria bacterium UBA6347 | reverse complement strand
GCGATGCCCGAAAACAACGCGCCCGCGCCGAAATCGTCGATGTAAGATCCGATCCAGCCCGCGGCGAAATTCGCCAAAGCCGAAAAACCGAACCACACCCCCATCATCATGGACGACAGCCGCGCGGGCGACAGGCGCGTCACCATCGACAGCCCCGTCGGCGACAGGCACAGTTCTCCGACCGTGTGCAGGAAATACGCGCCGACCAGCCAGAACGGCGACGCCTGCCCCGCCGTTTCCGATTGTCCGACGGCGGCGGTCATCAGCAAAAATCCCGCGCCGGAAAAGATCAGCGCCCAGACGAATTTGGCGATGAACGACGGATCGCGTTTTCCCAGTTTGACCCAAAGCCACGCGAAAGCGGGGGCGAGCGTGACGATGAACAGCGGATTCAGCGATTGGAAGAACGTCGCCGGCACGACGCGCCCCGCGACGACGCGGTCGGTGTTTTCGGCGGCGAACAGCGTCATCACGCCGCCCGCCTGTTCAAATCCCGCCCAGAAAACGACGGTGAAAATCCCCAAAACGAAAACGACGGTCAGGCGGTCGATTTCTTTTTTCGTCAATTTGACGCGGGGGTTCCCGGATTGCGTTTCCGGCTTGACCGACGCTTTGCCGATGTTGCCCAGATACCGGTTTCCCAGACACGACTGCAAAAACAGCGCGACCAGCATGCCCGCGCCGGCAAGGGCGAAGGCGGCTTTGAACGAATAGGCGGCGGTCATGAATCCGGCGGCGACGCCCGAAAAGAAAGACCCGATGTTGATGCCCATGTAGAAAATCGTGAACGCGCTGTCGCGGCGGTCGTCGCGCGCGGGGTACAGGTCGCCGACCATGGTCGAAATGTTGGGCTTGAACAATCCGTTGCCGCAAATCAGCAGTCCCAGCCCCGGATACAGGGCGCCGTCGGCGAACGGGAAAAATCCGTCGGGCAGGGCGAGCGAAAACTGCCCCGCCGCCATTAAAACCGCGCCCGCGACGACGGACCGCCTTCGTCCCCACAGTCTGTCCGCCAGAACGCCGCCGACGATCGGCGTCAGATACACCAGCCCCGTGTACAGCCCGTACAGTTTCAGCGCGTCGGATTTCGTCCAGCCCAGTCCGCCGTTCACCGTCGCGTCCGTCAGGTAAAGCACCAGAACGGCGCGCAGGACGTAAAAGGAAAAACGTTCCCACAATTCCGACGAAAACAGCAGAAAAAGCCCTTTCGGGTGACCGAAAAACTCTTGATTGTTTGATGTCATGGCAACCTCCCGCTTCGGTGGAGCGTCCATTCTATCAGAAAACGGCGGCGGTTCAAACCGGACCGATCGGATACGGGCTTTTCGGCGACGGGCAAAAGAACGCTTTGCATAAAACGAAAATTCATCTAAAATGCGCGCGGGGCATTGTTGCCCGAAAGCCAAAGAGATTGAAAATGGATATCAACGAATACGATTTTTTGTATAACGACGACGGCGAGTTGATGCTGGTTCTGGACGGCTTCGCCGACAAACCGGAAAACCCGCGTTTGACGCTGGGGGACAATCAGGCGACCCTGATCCGGTCGGACAAAATGCCGACCCTGCGTTTGACCGGCGTGCCGCGCGACGTTTTCGAAACGCTGGAAAACGTGCCGCAGATCATGGTCTGCGAAATCGACGACGACGGCGCGCCCGCGCAGGTCTACGACGTTCCCGTGAAAAAAATCTTTAACGCGTAAAGGAAAAACAGATGATTGAAGCCAATTCGCATTATTTTGATCTGTCCGCGAACTACCTGTTTCAGGACATCGCCAAAAAAATAAAGGCTTTTAAGGAAAAAACGCCCGATGCCGACGTTATCAGTCTGGGCATCGGCGACGTGACCCAGCCCATTCCCGCCGCATGCGTCGAAGCGATGCACAAAGCCGTCGACGAAATGGGCGACGCCGCGACGATGCGCGGATACGGTCCCGAACAGGGGTACGAGTTTTTGCGCCGCGCGATCGCGGAAAACGACTATGCCGGACTGGGAATCGACATCGACGAAATCTTTGTTTCCGATGGCGCGAAATGCGATGTCGGCAACGTGCAGGAACTGTTTTCGCAAAACGCGCGCGTGGCGATTCCGGATCCCGTCTATCCCGTCTACCGCGACACGAACATCATGGCGGGGCGCGAAATCGAATATTTGCCCTGCGTCCGCGAAACGGGATTTTCCCCCGCTTTGCCGCGGGGGGCGGCGGATCTGATCTACCTGTGTTCGCCCAACAACCCGACGGGTTCGGTCCTGACCAAATCCGATTTGGAAAAATGGGTGAAGTACGCCAAGGAAAACGGCGCGGTGATCATCTTTGATTCCGCTTACAAGGAATACATCGCGACGCCCGACATTCCGCACAGCATTTACGAAATCGACGGGGCGAAAGACGTCGCGATCGAACTGCGGTCGTTTTCCAAAACGGCGGGGTTCACGGGCGTGCGGTGCGCCTATATGGTCGTGCCGAAATCGCTGAAAGCCAAAGGTCCCAAAGGCGAACCGGTCGCGGTCAACCCGATGTGGAGCCGCCGCCATTCGACGAAATTCAACGGCGTCGCCTATATCGTCCAGCGCGCCGCCGAAGCCGTGTTTTCCGACGCCGGCAAAAAGCAGGTGCGCGAAACGGTCGGGTATTACATGGAAAACGCGCGGCTGATCTGCGAAACGCTGGCGGCAAAGGGGTTCACGGTATATGGCGGCGTTGACGCGCCCTATATCTGGCTGGCGACGCCCGACGGCATGACTTCCGTCGATTTGTTTGAAAAGTTTTTGAACGAAGCGCAACTGGTCTGCACCCCCGGCAGCGGGTTCGGAAAATTCGGCGAAGGATACGTCCGCCTGACGTCGTTCGGCACGCGCGAAAACACGCTGAGGGCTTTGGACAGGATCGGGAAGCTGGCGTTATGACAAAAATCCCCTTTATCAAAATGGACGGGCTGGGCAACGACTTTGTCATCATCGACAACCGTTCGGGAAACGTCGGCCTGACGCGCGATCAAATTGTCGCGATCGGCGACCGCAAAACGGGCGTCGGGTTCGACCAGCTGATTTTGCTGGAAAAATCGGACAAGGCGGCGGTGAAGATTCTGTTTTTCAACGCGGACGGATCGACGGCGGGCGCGTGCGGCAACGGATCGCGGTGCACGGCGCGCCTGTTGATGGACGAACAGGGAACGGACTCCGTGGAAATGGAAGCCCCCGACGGTCGGATTTTAAAGGCTTGGCGCGCGGAAAACGGATTGGTGACGGTCAATATGGGCAAACCGCGCCTGAAATGGGACGAGATTCCTTTGGCGCGCGAATGCGACACGCTGGCGGTGGCGGGAATTGACGAAGGATTGCCCGAACCGTGCTGCGTGTCGGTCGGCAATCCTCACGCCGTGTTTTTCGTGGACGACGTTGAAAGCTTCGACGTGGAAAAGTGGGGAAGCATGGTCGAAACGCACCCGATGTTTCCCGACCGCGCGAACGTCGAATTCGCGCAGCCCGTTTCGCCCGACCTGATCCGCATGCGCGTCTGGGAACGCGGCGCGGGGCTGACGGAGGCTTGCGGCACGGGGGCTTGCGCGACTTTGGTCGCCGCGGTGCGCCGCGGGCTGAACGCGGGCAAAGCCGAAATCCGAATGGACGGCGGGTCGCTGGTCATCGAATGGCGAAACGGCGGCGACGTTCTGATGACGGGGAAAACGCACCGCGCTTTCGTCGGCGAATATCTGGGATAAGGAAAAACGAACAATGGGCAGCAAATACATCATCGACTACGCCGAAAAGCTGAAAAAAGGCGAATTGAAACAGATCGTCGGGCGCAAAAAGGAAATCCGCCGCGTGATGCACATTTTGTTGCGCGACATGAAAAGCAACCCGATGCTGCTGGGGCAGACGGGACTGGGCAAAACGTCGATCGTTGTCGGCGTGGCGGCGGCTTTGGCGGCGGGCGACTGTCCTCCGAAACTGCGGGGGCGCACGATCGTCGGCGTCGACATCGCGACGATGATGATCGATTCCAAAACGCAGGCGGAATACGAAGACCACTTGAAGGACGCTTTTCAGGAATTGCAGGCGGCGAAAGGCGAAAAAATCCTGTTCATCAACGATTTGGGATTTTTGGCGATGACGCCGAACGGCAACCACGAAATCCCGAAATTTTTGAAACCCAAAGTGCTGGACGGCGGCATTCAATGCGTGGTCGAGGCGGAGCTGAACGCCTATAAAATGTACATCGAAACCGATCCCGACCTGATGAGCTGTCTGCAAACGATGTACATCGAAGAGCCCACCCCCGCCGAAACGACGGACATTCTGCGCGGCGTCGCCCCGAAGCTGGAGGAAAAGTACGGCATTAAAATCCCCGACGAAGTGTTGCAAAAAGCCGTTTCCATGTCCGCCCGATACGTCAAATCTCGGCTGTTTCCGGAAAAGGCGCTCGACCTTTTGGACGAAGCGGCTACGGGGCTGATGATGGCGCTGGACGAAGGATCGACGAAGGACAACGTCCTGAACGACCAGCACGTCGCGAACATCGTTTCGTTCTGGACGGGCATTCCGATGGACAAGGTCGGAGCGGAGGACAAACAGAAACTGATCGATCTGGAAAACTTCATCGGGCGGCGCGTCATCGGTCAGCCGGAGGCGATTTCCGTCATTTCCGGCGCGGTCAGGCGCATGAAGTCGGGATTGCAGGATCCGAACCGTCCGCTGGGAACGTTTCTGTTCATCGGTACGACCGGCGTCGGTAAAACGGAGCTGGCAAAGGCTTTGTCCGAATTTATGTTCGACGACGAAACGGCTTTGCTGCGGCTGGACATGTCCGAATACATGGAAAAATCGTCGGTCGCGCGTTTGCTGGGTCCTCCTCCGGGCACCCCCGGATACGAACAGGGCGGCGTGCTGACCGAAGCCGTGCGCCTGCGTCCTTATCAGGTCGTGCTGTTCGACGAATTGGAAAAGGCGCACAGCGAAATCTTGAACCTGATGCTGCAGTTGCTGGACGAAGGGCGGTTGACGGACGGCAAGGGCGTGACGGTCGATTTCCGCAACACGATCGTGATCATGACGTCGAACCTGGGCGCGAACCTGCCGCGGTATCAGCGTATGGAGTTTTTGCGCAAAAACCTGCGTCCCGAATTTCTGGCGCGTATCGACGACATCATTCCGTTCCACGGGCTGGCGGAGGAAAACCTGCTGGCGATCGTGGACATTCACCTGAACAAATTCGTCAAGCGCGCCAAAGCCGTCGGTTTGCGCGCCGAATTGACTTTGGAAGCCAGAAAGTGGTTCGCGGACGAGGTCTTTATCGCCAAAAACGGCGTGCGCGAAATCAAACGCCTGATTCAGCACCACATCGAAAACCCGCTGTCCGTTTTGATGATGTACGACAAGGTCAGCGGCGAGGATTTAATTAAAATCATTCGTCCCAAGGATAAAAAGGGCGTCGAAATCGTCGTCCTGAAACCCGAAGACCAAAACAAACAGCTGGAGGAAGCCGTCACGGTCGAAAAGAAGATGGAAGACAACATCGACGACAGACCGCCGCCTCCGCCGACGTTCAAGCTGAACGAAACGGGCGACGAATACGCCGACTTGCCCGCGTGGAAACGCGCGGCTTTGCTGGCGGCGAAGCAACAGGGGGGGATCCCCGCCGAAAACGCGCCGCACAAGGTGATCAAAGTTCCCGTCATCAAGGGGTTCAAGTCGACTTTGGGCAAGGGGCTGGGCATTCCGAAAATGTCCGCCGCCGTGATGTCGAAGGAAATCGCCGCCGAGGAAGCCGCCGAAAAGACCGCCGCCGCTTCCGCCCCCGTTTCCGAAACGCCGCCGCCCGTCGCGCCCGCGCCGGCGGAAACGCCGCCCGACATCGCTCCCCCGCCCGTCGTTCGGACGGAGGAATGACGAAAAACGCCCCCGTTTTTTTCTTGAACGGGGGCTTTTTTGTATTTGTGAAAACC
>DJRZ01000006.1:77068-77779 GCA_002440235.1 Alphaproteobacteria bacterium UBA6347 | reverse complement strand
GCGCAGAGCCGACACGTCCAGCCAAAGCCTGTTCAGCATAGCGGGGTATTGAATGAAAATCGAAGCGATGAAAGACGTTCCGCGGGACGTTATCGAAAACTGGATTAAAACCGTCAATGCGGAATACGGGCTGACGGAAAGAAACCGTTTCACGATCAGCTACATTGATTCTATTCGCGACGGGTCGATTTTCATTCACGACGAAGACAAGTACGCGGTTTTAACGCCTTGCCCCGATTTATGGGGGAACAAGGAAATCGTCGTCGTTTCGTTCTACATACGTCCCGAAAAGCGTTCATTCAAAACGCTGAACGAACTGCAAAACGTCATTGAACAAACGGCGCGCGAAAACGGGGCGAAGTACATCAACGAGGGAAGCCACTTTGAACCGCGGCTTCACCTTTATCTGCAATACCGCGGCTTTGAAGTCGCTAATTTAAGAAAGGAATTGTGAAATGGGCGGGAAAAATCCGATTAAAAGCTGGGTGAAGGCTCCGATTGACGCGGTCAAAGCCCTTGGAAAAGGGGATATAGGCGGCGTGATTGACGCTGCGGGACGCGCCGCCAGCTTCGGCACTGTGTCCGCAAACGACATCAGCGGCCGCACGGCGGCGGAAGAAAGGGCAAAAGCCGCCGAAGCCGCAAGCGCGCAACAGACGGAAGCGATTAACAATCTGGCAAAAGCGACGGCGGCAACCGATGCCAATGCCA
>DJRZ01000006.1:60170-77038 GCA_002440235.1 Alphaproteobacteria bacterium UBA6347 | reverse complement strand
GCCAAAAGACGCGCGGCAACCGCCGAAATGACAAAGACGATTTACACAACCGCTTTGGGCGCGGTCAACGAAACAGCGGAAAACGCGCCCTTGAAGAAAAAAACGCTGTTGGGAGGTTGATATGGACCTGTCCGCCGAAAAAATCGTCAAAAATTACAAACAGCTGGAAAGCCAGCGCAGCGCATGGAGCGGATTATATCAGAAACTGCATGATTTCTTTTATGTTGAAAGCGGAAACGTGATTGACACGAAAGACTCCGTCGGCGTTCCGAAACTGTTGGACAGCACGTCGTTGGATTGCGCGGACGTTTTGGCGGCGGGATTGTCCAACTATTTGACGCCGGAATCGTCGAAATGGCTGTTTTTGCAGCATTCCAACCCCGAAATGCGTGAAGACGACGAAGTCAAAACGTGGATGCAGGAAGTATCCGACGAAGTTTTGCTGACATTGTCGCGGTCGAATTTTTACAACCAGATGCCGATATTCTACAAAGCGTCCGGCGTGTACGGCACGGCGGCATTGTTTGCCGAAAAGGACAGCGAAGACGGAGTCCGGTTTTACAATATCCCTATTTCCAAGACGTTCATCACGGAAGACGCAAGGGAACGTCCCAGCGAGTTTTATCTGGTACTGGAATACACGGCGGAACAGGCATTGTCCCGCTTCGGTTCGGAATGTTCCCAAGCCGTCAAAGACGATTACGCGAACGGAAGAAGCGACCGAAAATATAAATTCCTGTGTTATTTCGGAAAGCGGCAGGAACGGGAGGACGGGAAAATCGACAAGGCGAATATGCCCGTCCGTATGGCGTGGGTTGACGTGGAAACGCGGAAAATCGTCAAGGAAGACGGCTTTATGTCAATGCCCGTTGTCGCGCACCGATTTTACAAAAGGGCGCAGGAGGTTTACGGTTATTCGCCGGCGATGAAAGCTTTGCCTTATGTCCGGGCGGCGAACACCATCGCCGACACGATGCTGAGGGCGGGAATGAAACTTGCCGACCCGCCCATCGCTTTGCCGGACGACGCTTTTCTGGGGACGCCGAATTTCAATCCGCGGCAAATCAACTACTACCGCCGCGGCAGTCTGACGCCGAAAGACGATATTATCCCTATCGGCAATTACGGACAGCCCGCGCTTGGAATTGAGTTCCTTGAATACTATCAGCAGCAGATACGCGGCGTGATGTTCTATGAAACGTTCCAAGCGTTCAGCAGTATCACAAAGCAGATGACCGTTCCCGAAGTCATGGAGCGGGTTTCCGAAAAAATGACATTGCTGGGACCGGCTGTCGGACGGTTTATGAACGACGTTTTACAGCCGCTGATCGAAAAAGTCGTTTTTATCCTGTGGGACAGCGGGCGGCTGCCGGATATGCCGGATATTATGAAGCAAGACCCGTCGTTTGAAGTGAAATTCGTCGGGCGACTGATACAGTCCCAGCGGCAAAGCGAGGTCAACAACATTGTCAACGCGCTGACAATCGCGGGGCAAATTGCCCAATTCAAACCGGAGGTTTTGGATTTAATCAACGGCGATGCGGCAATCGAGGAAGTGTTCGACATCACGGGCGTTTCCCAGAAAATCATCAATGACGAAAGCACCGTTGACGCGGTTCGCAACGCCAGAGCACAGCAACAGGCGCAAGCGGAACAGCTGACGAACGCGGCAAGCGCGGCGCAAACATACAAAACGGCGGCGGAAGGAGCAAAGAATGAAACGGAAGCAAGCGACGCTTAGTAATCCCGCTTTTATCGAGGATTTGAAACTGGCATTGAAAGATATTGCGGCGAAATATCCCGATTTTATGCGCTTTATGGACGATTACTGCGGATACAACACGCCCGTTTTATCCTCAAATCCCGCGGAAATATCCTACGCCGCCGGAAAAAGGGACGTTGTCCTGACGCTGAAATCCATTATGCGCGACGACGTACCCGCCGAAGAAATCGCTAAATTTTATGAAAGGAAAATGTAATGCCCGAAATCATTGAACAGACCGGCAATCCCGCCGCCGAAACACAAACCCAGCCGCAGCCCTCCGCCGCGGTTGCCGGCTTTACCGATATGCTGGACGCGTCCTTGCGCGACAATCCGTCAATCGTCAAATTCGGCGGCGACCCGAACAAGTTGGCGCAGAGCTATCTGTCCCTGCAATCGCTGATGGGACAGGGACGCGTCGCCATTCCGAAAGACGAAACGGACGCGGAAGCGTGGGGCATGTACGACAAGGCTTTCGGCGTTCCCGACAAAGACGACGGATACGAATTGACCGCACCCGACGGGACGGATTTGTCCGGCTTTAAAAAGCTGATGCGCGAAAACCATATTTCCCCGAAAACGGCGCAAAAGTTGCTGGATGCGCATTTGGGCGATTTTCAGCAGTTGAACGACACAATCGAACAGCAGCGGAACGCGGAAAAATCCGCGGCGGAAGCGGAGCTGAAAAAAGAATGGGGTTTGAAATATGCCGAAAATATGCAGACGGCAAATCAAACGCTGAAAAAGCTGTCTGCGACGAAAGAGGATTACGAACATTTTTTGGGCGTTATCGGAAACGACGCCCGATTTATCAGATTGCTGTCGTCCATCGGCGAAAAAATCGGCGAAGGTTCTCTGGGCGGTTTGGAGGGACAGGTGTCGGGCTTTACCCGCACGCCCGCCGAAGCCGGTCAAGAACTGCAACGCATTTTGTCCGACCCGAACGACGCATACTTTGCGGGTGTACGCAACCAGCGCAACAACCCCGTATGGTGCAAAGAACATAACCAGACGTTTGTCACCGAAGCCGAAAGAAAGGCGCGTGTGGAGTATGTTCAATCTTTGATGCAAATGGCAGGATAAGCTTTTTGCCCCGAACTGTTTGCTTTGCCCCCGTTCGGTTGAACGGATAAGGCTTTGTTTCGTTTTAACGCCGCTTGTTTGAGCGGCTTTTTTTATGAAAGGAAAATCAGTTATGGCTGACAACACACAGTTGGACGTGCGGGTGCAGCAGTATTCGCAAGTAATTCTGCCGCTGGCGCGTCAAGAACGTTCCATGCTGTTCAATACCGTCTATAACAAGACGGGCATTGCCGGCAAAAATTTCTTCCAAGACCAGATCGGTTCGTGGTCGATGACGGAAAAGACGACCCCGAACGGGGCGACGCCGCAGAACGACCCGAATTTGTCGCGCACGCGAATTGATATGAAAACATATCAAGACGCGCGCATTTTCGACCGTTCCCTGATGTTGCAGGAATTAGCCGACCCGATGAGCGCGGCTTCTTACGGCATTCAGTCGTCCGTCGGCATTAAAATCGACGAAATCATTTACGCCGCTTTGGGCGGTACGGCAAACCGCGGCGAAACCGGAGCGACTGCCGTCACGTTCCCGACGGCGCAGACGATTGCCGCCGATTACGACGGCGCCACCACGACAACGGAATCGGGCAGCACGAAATCGAAAACCGGACTGACCGTCGCCAAAATCCGCCATGCAGGCAAGATTTTGGACGCGTCGGGCGTTCCCCTGTCCGAACGCTGGTTTGTCGCCAGCGCGACGGCGAAAGAACAGCTGTTGGGCAACACGCAGGTCACCAGTTCCGATTACAACAACGTCAAGGCGTTGGTAAGCGGCGATTTGGGTTCGTTCTACGGATTTAAATTCGTGTTCCTGCCCGACGGGATTGTGACGAAAACCGAAAATATCGCGTCCTATTATGCCTATCACAAAACAGGCGTGTGCTTTGGCATGTTGGAAGAGCTGTTCGTCCGTATGGAAGAACGCGCCGACAAATCTTATTCCAAACAGATTTACTATGAAATCTCCGGCGGCGCCGGTCGTTTGGAAGAAAAGAAAGTCGTCAAAGTGCTGGGCGACGAAACCGTCGTCGTCTGACGATAAAGGAACGGGGGCATTCGCTCCCGTTCCCTGCTTCAACCCTGTTTAAAGGATTTCGACATGAGCCAAGTGAGCATAGTCAACCGCGCATTGTCCTATATCGGCGCAAACAAAATCACGAATTTGGAGGATTCGACGCAGGAAGCGCGGGCTGTTTCCAATGTGTACGACGACAGTTTGCGCTCCATTTTGGAAGAAGCGCCGTGGGTGTTCGCCTTGAAACGGAAGCTTTTAAACAAGGTTGAGGAAGCGCCCGCGTGGGGCAACGGGAATTATTTTGCCCTGCCGTCGGAATGCGTCCGCATTTTCGAGATAATGCCGCAAGACGCGCAATGGCGGCGCGAGGGCAATTTGATTTTGGCGAATACGGATACTTTCGGCATTTTGTACACCTATGTCGAAAAGAACGACGCGCTTTATTCCCCGTCGTTCGTGGACGCGTTCGCCGTCCGCTTGGCTGCCGATGTGGCGTATGATTTGACCAACAGCAGTTCAAAGCAAAACGAGCTGATCCAGTATTACAAAGCCGAAATGCTGCCGATTGCAAAATCCATCAACGCGCAGAACCGTTCCGCCCCGCAAGTGCAAGACGGCGAATGGGTGGACGCGATTATTCACGGAGGATACTGATATGGCAAGAGTCGCACCGCTTTATCCCACATTCGCCCGCGGCGAAATATCCCCGCTGATGTTCGGACGTTCCGACATTGAAGCTTACGCGTCCTGTTTGGACAAGTGCCGTAATTGCTGGGTGCGCCCGTATGGCGTTGTCAGCCGTTTGGCGGGAACGGAGTACATCAACAATGCCAAAGGCAAAGCGCGGCTGCTGAAATTCGTTTTTTCGGCGAACGACAGCTATATCATCGAATGCGGCGCGGGATATTTCCGATTTTTCCGCGACGGTTCGTATGTCGTCAACGAACAGGGCGAACCGTATGAAATCGGAAATCCGTTCAATGCCGCTCAGCTGTCCACCATTCAATATGTTCAGCTGGACGATGTCTTGAAAATCGTTTATTTGGACGACGAAACGCACAAAAACAAGCCGCTGGAATTGATACGGAAAGCGTCGAACAGCTGGGAGTTGCGTGAAATCGAATTCAAATGCACGCCGTTTTTGGACGAGAACACAACAGACACGACGCTGAAAGCGTCCGCCGTCGAGGGAGATATTACCGTAACGGCAAGCGCCGACGTTTTCACGGCAAAACACGTCGGGTCGATTTGGAAGCTGGGCGCGAAAACGACGGTCGGCGAAGAACAGGATTACGGGCGTTTCAAAATCACGGGATTTACGAACGCCCGCACCGTATCGGCAAAAGTTTTGTGGAAGCTGTCCGCGGCGGAAGCGACAAAAGTATGGTCGGAGGGCGCATGGAGCGAAAAGGTCGGATACCCGTCCTGCGTCGCCGTGTTTGAGGGGCGGCTGTACTACGCCAGAACGACGACGAACCCCAGAAACGTGTACGGGTCGCGCCCCTATGCTTACGAAGATTTCAGACCCGCCGTGAACAACGAAGCGGACGGGGCTATCAACATTGAGCTGGCGGCAAGCGCCGCGGGCGACGGGTCGGCTATTCAATGGGTTATCGGGTCGAACAATTTGCTGGTCGGAACATACGGCTGCGAATTTATTGTTCGCGGCGGGGATTCCGGCATTACGCCGACAAGCGTTTCAGCCAACGCCAAAACGAACTGGGGCAGCGAACCGATACAGCCGCCCGCCTTGGGGTCGCTGGTTTATTTTGTTCAGCGAACGGGAAAGAAAGTCCGTCAGTTTTCGTATGATTATACGCTGGACACCTATAAAGCTGTTGACGTGTCGCTGTTTTCGGAACATCTGCTGGAAAGTCCGATTAAAGCGGTGGCTTACCAAAAAGCCCCCGATTCCGTCATTTATTGCCTGCGCCGCGACGGCAAAGTCGCCATGCTGACGGTTGAAACGGAACAGCAGGTTCAAGCGTGGGCTTTGGCGGATTTTGACGGTGAAGTCGAAAGCATCGAAACAATCCCGTCAATGAACGGCGAATACGACGAGGTTTATTTTATCGTCAAGCGGCTGATAAACGGAACGTATGTCAGACACATCGAGAGGGTTCAAAATCCGATTACGCCGGAAAATCAATCCGAATGCTGGTATGTCCGCGACGGACTGCATTACAGCGCGTTTGAAGAAACAGAGGGCAACAAACTGGAAATTGCCAACAATCCGGACGGAAAAACGGTAACGCTGACGGCAAGCGCGGATATTTTCAGCGAAGCAAAAATCATGCGCCGCGTCCGCATTGTCGATGATTTGTTCAACGTCGTTTCCGAATACGTCATTACGGCGGTTCAAAACGCAAAGACGGCGACGGCAAAACCCGAAAAAGACAGCACGGCGGCGGAAGCAATCGGCGGATGCTGGGGCGTATCCGTTCAAACGCTGGCGGGTTTTGAGCATTTGGAGGGAAAGGAAGTTCAGATTTTGGCGGACGGCGCGGTTCAGACGAAAAGAACGGTCGCCGACGGCAAAATCACAATGGAGCGCGACGCGTTCTATGTTGTGTGCGGATTGCCGTACCGGTCGTACATGACGACCATGCCGCTGGACGTCGGGGCGCAGAACGGAACGGCGGTCGGGAAACGTAAGCGGATTAACGAACTGGCGTTGCGGGTATGGCGGACATCCGGCTGTCGTGTGGGCGGAACGCTTGACAATCTGCAAACCGTAAGATACCGCGATCAGACCGTTCCCATGGGATTGCCCCAGCCGCTGTTCACGGGGATTGTTCCGAACATCAAATACAATCAAGGCTGGACGTGGGACGCGAATGTTACCGTCGAGCAGCAAGAGCCGCTGCCGATGAACGTGCTGGCAATCGCGCCTATCGTCAATGAAGTTGACAAGTGAGGTAAGCCATGGGTGCATTATTGATTGCCGGCGGAGTGTTGAGCGCGGCTTCGTCCATTTACGCGGGGGAATCCCAATACAAGGCGTACAAGGAAGAAGCAAAAAAATACGCCCGCGAACAAAGAGTGTTGGAAATCCAGCAAGCCATCACGGACGCGAATTACGAAGACCAAAAGCGGCAGGTTGCCGGAGGATATTCCGCGGCGGCGGCGCATTCCGGCGTGAAAATGTCGGGGTCGGTCGCGGAAAGCCTGTCCCAATCGCTGGAAGCGTTGTCCATCGAGCAGGAATACGCCCGTTTCGACAATCAGCAGGCAATAATCGCCGCACAGGAAAACCAAAAGGCGATGAAACGAAACGCCAAAGCGGCAAGAATAGGCGGGTACATAANNNNACGGCAAGCTTGCTGTCCGCGGCGGGAGAATACGGGGCTCATTACGGCGGCGGTTCGACGGGCGGAAGTTCTACCGGCGGCGATTCTACCGGCGGAAGCGTAGGAAAGCCCACCAATTTATTGAAGAACGTAAAGAAGGGTTAAGGCAATGGCGACATTACCCGTTTATCAAACGCCCCTGTACAACACGCGGGCGAACATTCACACCGAACATGCCAGAGGCGGACAAACGGTCAATTCGGCGGAGCCTGTCGCCCGCGCGGCGGAACGGCTGGGCAACGCGATGCAGAACGTCGCGGAAAAATGGCTGAGAACGCAAAGCGCGGAAGTGCAGCTGGACGCTAAAAACAAACTGGCGGAGCAAACGCAAAGCATATTGGACGAAGCAAACGCCGTCCCGTACACAAACGAAAAAGATTTGAACCGGCAGGAACAAGCGTTTAGCGAAAGGCTGGACAAGGCTTTCGACGCCATTGTCGGCGGCATTGATTTGCCCAAAAGCGCACAGGATTTTTCGCGCAACAACCAAATCAGCCTAATGGTCGCCAAAAGCAAGCTGGCGGGCGCATTCCGCAAAAAGTACATCGACAACAACAACGCGAATTTAATCAAGTCCGAATACAGAAACCGCAACGATTTCACGACATCGGGCAATCCGGCGTTCAAGGATTCGTACAAAGCCGATTTGGAAAGTTCGTACCGCGCCGGATACATCGACAAGGAAACCATGACGAAGCGCGTTTTGGATATGGACAAGTGGAATTTCGCGCGGGCGTCGTATGTTTTGGACGCGGACGCGTCGCAGGCGTTGCGGGAAGCCGACAGTTTCGGACTGAACGCCGCCGATAAAAAGCGTTTGGTCGGAGCCGCCGCGCTGAAAATCAAGCAACAGCGTTTTATGGACGGTTTAAATCAGCTGGTTGAACGCGGCAGCGAAGGAAACCGCCTGTTTGACAAATACGCCGACGGCAGTTTGACGCTGGCGGACATTCAAGAAAACGACAAGATTTCGGAGAACGAAAAAAACGCGCTGATGCGGCTGAGCGGCTTTTCTGAAAAATCCGGCAAAGGCGGCGGCTTGACGCTGAATTTCGGAGGCGGTCGGAAAAACGCCGCCGATCCGACGCAGGCGGTCGCCGCCCGGCTGGAACTGGACGATAAAATCGAGGAAACAATCGATTCCGAACGGCTGAAAGCACAGCGCGGCAAGGGAATGGAAGATTTGCTGAACTTGCGCGACGACGTGTACGGCGCGCTGGAAGCCGGATATATCACCAAGGAACAGGCGCACACCTATTTGAACGGAATCATCGGAACGTCCATGCACGAAACACGGCGGAGCTATTCCGACGGGACACGGGCGGAAAACCCGTATGTCGAGGGAATGAAAGCCGTTGACGAAAAGCTGAAAGGCATGGGGGTTCAATCCACGGCAACGCGGGCAAGCGTTCACGGATTGGTTATCGAGGGAATGGCGCGCCAGCTGCAGCAGGAAAACCCGAACGGGGCGCAATGGGAGCAGCTGGACGCGAAAACGCGCGAACGCATTATGAGCGGCGCGGTTTCGTATGCCGTCGAAAACGTGCCGAACGTCAACGAAGCAAATTCGATTTTTTCCATGTATCTGCCGTCGTCCGTGCGTCAAGACGCGCAGGACAGTTTTATCAGCCAATGGAACAAGGATATGGACGAATTGAAACGCAGAGAGCTGGCAAAACAGGTCGTATCCGAACAGACCGTGAAGGTTCGGGCGAAAACCGACCTTGCCGTTTCAAACGCGACGTATAGCTTTACGGACAGCGATTCCCTGTTTTTGTCGGAACGAGGATATACGCCGCAAGAGGTTATTTATACGGCACAGGCGCGGGGATTGAGCATTCCCGAAGTTTTGGAAAAATTGAGAGGTAAAAAATGAGGGATTTGTTCGTAACGGAATTGGGCATGGAGCCTGTCGAAAACAACGCCCCCGCGGATTTGCTGGCGGACGAACCCGCGCCGACTTTTCAAGAACAGATTGAACGTCATTCGTCGGACACTATCGGTGAAACGGAAGACGAAAAGCGGCTGATTGAAAATCTGTTCACGGAAGAAGAGCGCGCGGAAATCGCCAAAATGCCGCAAATCGGTTTTTGCGAAGCTATCAAAGGCAAAGGGCTTGTCCGTTCTTTGCCGTTTATCGGCAGCGGGCTGGAAGCCGGCGAAGGCATTGCCGATTTGCAGATGCTGGAAAAAGCGAAAAACGGCGACGGAGCCGCAAAGCTGTACATTCGCGACAAAGTGCGCGAGGACATGATAAAGCAAATGCGCGGCACGACAATCGGCGGGCAGATTGGAAACATACTGAACCAAGCCCCCGCGTTTATGACGGAATTTGCCGTTGCAATGGCGACGTTCGGCGCCGGCGCGGCACCGCAAGCGGCAAAAGCGGCGACACAGCAGGCTGTCAAAAAAGGCGTAAAAGAGTTTGCCAAGAAAGCACTGACCGTTTCAGCAAAAGCCGCGACGGCGACAGCCGCAATGCCGCAGTTGACGGCGAACGCATATATCGACCGAAGATTCGCGGGGTCGATGGAACTGACGGACAAAGGCGATTTATTGCTGAAAGACATGGACGAAAGCCCCGCGCTGACGGCGACAAAAGCGTTTGCCGATTCGTTGGTGGAAGTTTCCAGCGAAATGGCGGGCGGCGCTATTCAAAGCGGCATTTCCAAAATCGCCGCGCCCGTTTCCAAAATGATGCAGCCCGCCGCCGCCAGAATGGGAGCGCATATTCCCGTCAAGTTCAAGGACGCGCTGTTCCGCGGAATTAAAAAGGTTATGCCCGACGCGAACATTTCCAAAATGCTGTCCGACAAGGTTTATTTCAACGGCATTTTGGGCGAATACGGCGAGGAACGCTTGGGCGATGTCGCCCGCGCCGTTCTGGGGCTGAACGAATCGGACAAATCGACGACCGACCAGATTTTGGACGGACTGTTTCCCGACAAGGAACAAATGCTGGCGGAAATCGGCGCGTTCACGATTATGGGCGTCGGGTCGCATTCCGCCGTGCGCGCCGTCAACGGATTGATGAAAAAGGGATTTTCACGTCAGCAGGCGGAGGCGACCGTCGCCGATATGACCGAAACGCAAAAAGAAGCCCTTGCCAAAAAGGTCGGCATATCGGACAATATCCGTGATTACCCCGTCCGCGAGGTCGCGCTGGACGAAATCACGCTGTCCGAAGACGTGCCGAATTTTAAAGAGGGCGCGGACGACAGAGGCGTCGTTCCGGGCGAAGAACTGGGCGGGGTGTACGACCGCCGCGGGACAGCCCCGATTGTCATCTGGGAGCGTTTGGACGGGCGGAAAGAAGTCATCACCGGACGTCACCGCTTGGAACTGGCGCGGCGGACGGGGGAAAAGACGATTCCCGCACAAACCGTCAGAGAAGCCGACGGGTTCACGCAAGAAGAAGCGTTGCGGTTTGACGCGGAACAGAACATTCGAGACGAGAAAGGAACAACGAAAGACTATGTCAGATACTTCACTCGGACAGTATACGATAAAGGGGAAGCCAGTAAGCGAGGACTTCTTGCGCGCGCTAAGGGAAAACACGGCTGGTCCATCGGAAAGATGGGATCGGATTTGCTTAGGTCTGCGTATCTCGGCGGAAAAGTGGCAGAGAGAGCAGCAGTCGCAATCGCCGAAGGAGCCCCCGGAAACGAAAGACTGCAAGCAGTCGGATTAACCAAAGCCAAAACCATGACGGCGGAAGAGTTGAAAGCGTTTATGTCAATTCTGAGCCGGAGCGGAGAAGCCAAAGAAACGAAAGCCGAACAGGGAAACTTGTTCGGCTTTGACGATTCTTATCTGAAAGAGCAAGAGCAAATCGCGAAACTGGTTTCGGCTGACAGAAAGAATATCAAAGACAAAATCAAGGCGGTTAAAGGCGCGCTGCGCAATCCCGAAGCCGCCAAGTCCATGGGGCTGTCGTTCGACGTTACGCCGGAGGGCATTCAAAGCGAAGTCGCGCGTTTGGAAGAGCTGGACGGGAAGCTGGAAAATTTCGCCGTTCATACGGAGCTGTACAAGCATTACCAAGACAAAGCCAGAGGGAACGAAACGGGAAACATCGAAAGCGTCGCCGAAAACGTTTCCGAAGAGGAAAGCGGATATGCGCCCGACGAAAATCAAGGCGCATTGTTCGCCATAACGCCCGAAACAATGGCGCGTCCCGCCGCGCTGGCTGAACAAAACATTCAATCGGCGGCGGAAGCGGAAAACGCCGCAACGGTGTTCGGTCGTCCGTTTATGGAGCGCGAAGCAGACCCGAAAGATTTGGCGGCGGCGCGGTGGACGGATTATCTGCGCCCGCTGAAAGCGTTCGGCAAGGACATCTACCGCAAAGCGCGGCTGTATGCCGGAGTCGGCGGTAAAATTGAAACGACAATCAAGTATTTCACAACCGATTTGAACGGTAAAAAAACGGGCGAAGGACTGTTGCCCATTGTGGACGATTTCAAGGCGGAGTTCGGCACAAACCAGAAAACGGCGGAATACGATTTGGGCGGCTATTTGATTGCCAAGCGTTATTTGGAAGATTTGGAAAAGCGCGACGACGTGTACGTTTCCGACGCGAAAATCCAAGAAAGCTTGAACTTCGCGGCGTATTTGAAGCAGAAATACGGCGAAAACTTCATGCGTTTCGACCATTACGCCGAACGAATTTACGATTATCAGCAGCGCGTGTCGCGTTTGTTGGTGGACAGCGGGCTGATGAGTGAAAAAGCCTATGCCAAAATGCTGGAAAACAACCCGCATTATATCCCGTTCTACCGCGTTTTGCCCGACGATGTCGTCAAAGAACCGACGCAACAAAATGCGAAAAGCCGCGGAATTTTGAGAAGCAAGAATCCGCTGAAAAAAATTCAAGGCAGCGATTTGGACATTCGCAACCCGTTTGCCAGCATTGTAACGAACACGGCGAAAATCGTTTCAAACGCTTATAAAAACGACATCAAACTGCGCGTTGCGAAAATGCGCCGCGCCATGCCGTCGCTGGTCAAGGAAAAGCTGCCCGACAGAGCAAGCTTTGACAAAGGTTTGCGCGATTTGCTGAAAGCGGGCATAAAGAAACTGGGCGGGACGTATGAACGAACCAACAAGCGGCTGACCGCCGACGGTCGGGCGTTCGGCGTTTATTTGCCCGTCGAAAACAAAATCCGCGAAAAGTTCGGAAGCGATGCCGCGCTGGCGCACGAGTTCGGACACATGCTGGATTACAAAGCGGGTTTCGGGAAAGCCGTTTTGACCAACGACGAAGTCCGCGAAGAGCTGAAAGAGCTGGCAAACGAACGGCTGGGAGCCGTATTGTCCGAAGAAAACGGGCGTTTTGTCCGTGAAACGAAGCAGCCGAAAAAGGATTTTGCCGATTATCTGTACGCCGACGAGGAGCTGGTAGCCAACCTTTACGACGCATACGTCAACGCGCCGGAACTGCTGCACTCCGTCGCTCCGACGGCGGAAAAACTGGTGAAACAGTATGTCGAAAACAGCCCGCATGAATGGCTGAAAGACATTCACAGAACGCTGGACGTCGGTTTTGAAACGATGTACGGCGAACTGGACAGGGCGAAAAACATTGTGCCGTATTATCAGAACGGGCAGAAGAAATACATTGAGGTTCATTCCGATTTGTACGAAGCCCTTGAAGGCGTCGAATACTGGAAATCCCCCGCCGTTATCGACTGGCTGGCGAAATATCCGAACGCGTTGCTGCGGTGGGGCGCGACACAGGCGAACATCACGTTCGCGCTGATCCGCAATCCGCTGCGCGACACCATCGACGCGTCGATACAGTCCGGCGTCGGGTTCGTTCCCGTTGTCGATACCCTGCGCGGCGCATACGACGTTTTGATGAAGACGGACACATACAAAGAATGGAAAGCCAACGGCGGAAGTTTTGACAGCTTTATGCAGCTGAACGAAAATTCAAAGCTGAACCCGTACAGGGATTTGTTCGGTCACGCCAGCAAACTGCGTCTGTTGAACCCGTTTTTCTACATTGAACAGCTGGGCGGGCTGTTTGAAGAAGGAACGCGCGTCGGCGTGTACAGAAAAGGCATTGAAAAGGGAATGTCCGGCGAAGAAGCCGCTTTCGCGTCGAGGGATTCGACAATCGACTTCGCAAAAGGCGGGACGGTTTCCAAAAACCTTAACCAGTATTTGACGTTTTTCAATGCGAACATTCAAGGCTTGGCGACCATGTGCGGGAAATTCAAAGAACACCCCGTTCAGATGAGCGTTCGGGCTTTTGCCGAACTGACGGTGCCGAGCGTTTTACTGTCGTGGTATTTCACGCATGGTCCCGCGCCGGACGACGACAAACGCGAATACGCCGAAATTCCGGCGTGGCGCAAGAACACGTTTTGGAATATCAAAATCGGCGGTCGCTGGGTAACCATTCCCAAGCCGTTCGCTTACGGCGCCGTTTTTGCGACATTGCCGCAAGCCGTTGTCGAGGGAAGCATTGAGGGCGGCAACATCGACTGGAAAGCGCAGGCAAAGAACATTTTTGACGCGTTCAACATTATCGGCGACGCGTCAAGCGCTTTGCCGCTGTTGCCGAGGATTTACCTTGAACTGCGGTACAACACCAATTTTTACACGGGACAGGATATTGTTCCCGCATACTTGACGGACGTTGAACCGGCGGAACAATTTACGGACAGAACCAGCGAAATCGCAAAGTTCGCCGGAGAATTGGGGCTTTCCCCCGCGCAAGCCGAACACGTTATCACGTCCATGGGCGCGGGACTGGTGAAAGACGTTCTGAGCTTGGGCGATATGATGAAAGCGGGAACGCCGACGCGGGAAGCCGGAGAAATGCCCGTCGTGCGCGGCATTATCGGCAGAGAAGCCAGCGGATACAATTCGGAAAGCGTGCAGAAGTTTATGGACACTTTCGATGAAGTCGAACGGGTGCACAACACGTTGAAGAAGCTGGGGCGGGAGGACGGCGACCGCGCCGACGAATACGCCGAAAAGCACGAAACCGATTTGGACAGGTACGGCGCGATGAAATCAACGAATAAAGAAATTCGGGCAATAAACAAGGAGCTGCGGAAAATCCGCATTGACGAAACGCTGACCCCCGACCAAAAACGCGACGAAATGCGCGAATTGCGGAAAGAAATGACCGATATGGCGAGGGAAGCATTGGATTATGACAAGGAGCTAACGGAGGTTAAAAAATGACAGTTGAAAGCCAAGTCAGCAAAACGCAAAAAATGGTCATGGGCGCGACAAACACCTATGACTTTTTTTTCCATTGCTTAACAAAAGACCCGACGGAGGAAGCCGCCAAACAGGCAATCAAAGTTTCCATTTCCGACGGCGTCAATAAAACGGAATTGACGTACGGAACGGATTACACCGTTAAACTGAACGACGACGGAACGGGCGGAACGGTTACGGTCGCGGATAAAAGAACAAGCGCATATTCGCTGATTGTGTACCGTGAATACGATTACCGACAGAGCAGCGATTATCAGAATTACAACGCGTTTCCCGCCGACACGCTGGAACACAATTTGGACAAGGCGACAATGTTGTGCCAGCAGTTGCAGGAACAAGCAAACCGCGCCGTGACCGTTGATGTCTTTTCAGACACCGACCCCGCAGAATTGGTTGACAAAGTGGAAACGCTTTACGCCGACAAAGACAATCTGGATTTGTTGGCAGATAATTTGTCCGACATCAAGACGGACGCTGAAAATATCGGCGTCATCAAAACGGCGGCAAACAACATCGGCGCCGTTCAGACCGTCAGCGGAAGCATTGAAGCCGTCAAAACCGTATCTGACGCGGTGAACGACGTTGTTTTATGCGCGGCGGAGATTGCGGCGATTAAAGACGCACCGAACCAAGCGGCGGCGGCGAGCGCGTCGGCATCGGCGGCTTTGGCAAGTCAGCAGCAGAGCGCCGCCAGTCAGACGGAAGCCAAACAATCGGAATTGAAAGCGGCGGCGTACGCCGAACGGGTAAGGAGCGAAGGAATCCCCATGAGCATTATCGAGCAGAAAAGAATCAGCATTGACGCAGACGGGCGGACGGTTCGTCTGTGGTGGAAAGATCCGCGGGACACCATCATCGACGGCTATGTCATCGCGTCGTGGGACGCGACGGTCATTGTCAAGAAACAAGGCGCGTATCCCGAAGACATTGACGACGGCGTGATTGTGGCGACGGTTACCGACCGCGACAGCCATTTGGACGACGCGCTGACGGATACGCAGGAAAACGCGGCGGCGTGGAAGTATCGGGCGTTTCCGCGCAGCGTCAACGGCGTTTATTGTTTGGACAAGCGCAACTGTTTCGGCGTGTGGGTGTACGGCTATTACATTGACGAAGCCGCACCCGTTACATCGACGCGCGTTCACAAAATCGAAGGGTGCGACAATTATTTTTACGAACGCGCCTATATGGATTTCGAGAACAACCGCTTTGAATGGGGCGATTGGCGGAACGCGCCGTTTTTGCCGCGTCCGTGCATGCTGAAACGAAGCGGGGAAGTCGCGTATTACCTTGACCCGAACGATTACGGAAAAAAAGCGGACGGGACGGCGTCGGACGTTGCGAACTCCGCCTTTGACGGCAACGCGATGATGGAATGGAACACGGTCTTTATGAAGAAGTACCGCGACAGAAACCGCATCTACGTTTTCTTTTCCAACGTCAAGCAGGACAGCGGGTTCGAGTGTTTTTCGACGCTCAAATCGGACGGCACTTACGCCGAGCATTTCTACACGCCGATTTACGAGGGTAATCTGGTTGACAACGTCATGCGTTCGCTGTCGCTGAACGCCGTCGCGCAATCCGGTTCGACCGCCGACCAAGAAGCCGCGTATGCCGAAGCGAACGGCGCGGGCTGGACGACGACGGTTTGGGCGGACGAGGATTTAATCACGGCGTTGTTCGTTTTGATGTTCGAGAACACGGACAGCCAAGCGGCGCTGGGCAACGGCAACATCAACGGCGGGACAAGCGCGGCGGCGTTTCTGCCGACGGGGTCGGGCAATCAAAAGGGTATGTTCTGGGGTTCAAACACCAACAACCAATGCGTCAAGGTTTTCGGCATGGAGAACTGGTGGGGCAACCGCTGGCGGCGACCGAACGGAGTTTTGCTGATAGAGGGCATTTACCACGTCAAGATGACGCGTTCAACGGCGGACGGTTCGACCACGACGGGCTACAACCGCACGGGGATAGGCTACATCAACACAGGACTGACGACGGAGGGGGATTACAGCGCGGCGTACATTTCCCGCGTCCACGCCGGAAAATACGGCTTTCTGGTGGCAAAGGCGGCAGGGTCTTCCACGACCTTTTACGCCGACGGTCATTGGTCGGCAAGGACGGGGACAAGAATGCTGCTTCGCGGCGGTGCTTGTGATGCCGGTGCGCTGTGCGGCGCGTTCGCGTTCACCGTGAACGTACTCCCTGCCGCTGCGCATTGGGACTTCGGCGCTTCGCTCTCTTATAGAAACTCTTAAAGGGGGGTACAGGGGGGAACACTACCTCCCCCCTGTTTAAAGCCGAAGGCTTTGAAAATAAATTTGATTTCGGGGTGAATTTTCTATAAAAAACTTTCGGGACCGGAAGGGCGACGTCGGAGCCGTCGGGTTTCTCTTCGCGGCGGTAATTGTAATAACGG
>DJRZ01000006.1:4924-60133 GCA_002440235.1 Alphaproteobacteria bacterium UBA6347 | reverse complement strand
ACCGTAAACGAACTACCTACCAATGCGAATTGGAACATCGGCGCTTCGCTCACTTAGGCAAAGAAAGAAATTCCCGCGCCGTGCGGGAATCAATGCCCGACCTTTTCCACATTCCGAAAGGAAAGAAAATTCGCCGATAAGAGCACGGACAAGTAAGCGAAAGCACAACGCCCGTGAGGTCATAAGAACATGAAGACGTACAACAACCTATTCGACCGGATATGCGACCCCGCCAATATCGAAAAAGCGATATTGAAAGCGAGCCTTGGCAAACGGCACAAGAAAAGCGTCCAGCGCGCTTTACGCAAGCGCAAGGAAATCGCCGCGTATTTGTCGGAACAGCTGAAAACGGGTCAATGGCGACCGATTGAGCTTCACAGCGCAAAGGTCATCAACGACGGCGTGGAGCTGAAAAAGCGGCTGATCATCTGTCCCGCGTTCGTGCGCGAACAGGTCGTTCATCACGCGATATTCAATGTGTGCGCCCCTCTTTTTCAGCGGAAATTCTACCGGTATTCCTGCGGAAGCGTTCCCGAACGGGGCGCGGAGTTCGCCAAGAAATACATCGAAAAGAAAGTCCGGCGTTCGCGGGCAAAGACAAAATACGTCTGCAAACTGGACGTCAAGAAGTATTTTCCGACAGCCCGCCCGTCCGTAATCTTTCGCGAGTTGCGGCGGACAATCCGCGACCGCCGCGTTTTGGGGCTGTTCGCCCGTATCCTGCGGGCAAACAAATGCCAAGTCCTGCCGGAAGACGCGTCAGCCGCCGCCGGAATGAGCCAAATCGGGACGCACAACGGCAAAGCGGTGTTCAAAGGCGGAATCCCCATCGGATTTTACACGTCGCCGTGGTTTGCGAACATTCTGCTGAACGCCCTTGACCATTACGTCAAAGAGGAACTGCAAATTCCCGTCTATGTCCGCTACATGGACGACATGGTGCTTTTTTCGCCCAACAAGCGCGCTTTGAAGAAAACGGGCAACTGTATAACCGAATTTCTGAAACGCTTGTGCTTGAAGCTGAAAAACGTCCCCGCCGTGCATAAGTTCGGCGACGCCCCGCGCTGCGTGACGTTCGCGGGCTATGTGTTCCATCGGTGCAAGACGGCTTTGCGTTCAAAGGCTTTCTTAAAAGCAATCCGCTGTGTGCGGCGCATAGGGAAGAAACCGGAAATCACGGGATACGACGCGACCAAAATCATGTCGTATGCCGGACGTTTCCGACAGGCAGACGCGCGGTCTGCTTTCAGGCGGTATTTTCTGACCGCCGTGTCAATCAAGGAGTGCCGCCGCGCAATCTCACTCCGAAGCAAAAGAAGGAGTTATCAGTATGCCTTTGTTTAAAAAATCGGAAAGCGATTTTCGACCGCAAACGACCGAAGCCATCAGCGACGGTCGTTTTTTTGTGCGCCGAAACATCGTTCAAAAAGAACGGACGGACGCGGACGGGCAAACCGTTGTGTTTTACGCTTACGAGGAAGCCGTCATGTCGCCCGCCGAATATGCGGCGTTTATCGCCGTGTCGGAATGCGAAAGCAAGCGCGAAAGCGCGATTATCGACGAATACACTTTAACGCTGATCGAACAGGGGGTGATTTGAATGCGCACGTTTGTGGAAAGCCTGCGGCGGCTGTACGCCGACGGAAAAATCAAGGTCGAAAAGGTGAACGCTTTTCTGGCTGACGGGAAAATAACGGCGGCGGAAGCCGCTTATGTCAAAGGTGAAAACAATGACTGACATTGTCGTGCAATCGCTGGCGTGGTTCGGCGGGTTCGTGTTCTTTGTCATGCGTTTGGACAAGCGGTTGTCGGTTCTTGAAACAAAGGTCGATGACCTGCGCGAACGGCAGGAAAAGTACAATCACTTGCAGGAACGGATGACAAAAGTGGAAGACCGCAGCGCGTCCAACACTCACCGCCTTGACGACCTGTATATGAAACGGAGGGGACGATGATTTCTCAAGAAGGTATCGATTTAATCAAAAAATGGGAGGGATTCCGACTGCTGCCCTATGCGGACGCGGGCGGAAAGGCGACCATCGGCTACGGGCATTTAATCAAGGCGGGCGAAAACTTCGACAAGGGGATTTCGTTTTCGGAAGCCGAAATGCTGCTGCTGGACGACGTCGTCGAAGCCGAAAAAGCCGTCGTGCGTCTGCTGGACAAAGTGCCGCTGTCGGGCAGCCAATGCGACGCGCTGACGTCGTTTGTTTTCAACGTCGGCGTCGGGGCGTTCGAGAACTCCCAACTGTACGATTTGCTGTTGAAACGGGACTTCGTCGCCGCCGCAGGGCAGTTCCCGCGCTGGTGCTTCGTCAACAAAAAGGGAAGCGTCGGGTTGCTGAACAGGCGGCTGGACGAAATGCGGCTGTTTATGAGGGAATAACCCTTGAAAACCGAAAGGGAATGTGCTTATAATGTGTGTATCGGAAGTTAGGATTCATTTACCGATTTTCAAGAATACCCCCGCGAGAGGTGCAACTCCGCGGGGGTAAGTTTTATCTACTTGCTATTTCGCTTTTAATAAAACTGCAATCGCCAACAAAATGTAAGCGGTTGCTTCTAAGAAAGTAGGATTCATGTTACCTCCTTCCAATCTGCTGTAAGGCAGACGGAAGCATATTACAGGCATATCCTTTGTTTTACAACTTGAAAGGAAATGCTTATGGAAAACATCATCAATTCAATTCTGCTGTTCGCTTTGGCTCATACCGACATCGCTTGGGTCGCCGTCGCGCTGTCGCTGCTGGGAACGATTATCGCCGTGCTGACGGTCGTCAAACCCGCCGCGTTCTGGGCGGTCAAGCTGACCAAAACCGAAAAAGACGACGCGTTCGTCAAGCGGCTGTACGACGTGATCGAGGGAACGGCAATCGACTGGAAGCCCTACGTCGCCCTGTTCCGCAGACGCAACCCCAAAGCCGCCGACGTGCTGGACAAGTTCGCCATCAAGGACAAAGACGAGTTGTCAAGCGATACTTGACGACTGACGGGAAAACGGCGGGGGGCAACCCTCGCCGCTTTCCGCTAAATATGCAATCAGCCTTGTTTGACGGCGTTCAGCGCGGCGCGGTAAACCCGACCGACCGCCGTGTAATAGTCGTTCCGTATGGCTTCCAGCAGGCTTTTTTCCTGCGGGGACACCGCCATACCGATGCAACGGTGGCTTTCGTGTTCTTTGACTTCGTTTTCAATGGCGCAAATCAGCGCGTTCGGGTCAAACGTCGGCGCGGGCAAAGCGGCGATTTCGTCGCGCACCGCTTTTGACGCGCATTTTTTGACAATGCCCCCGATGGCTTTTGCGTCCAACGCGGCGGCGCGGGCGTTCAAAGAGCGTTCCATTTTATTGAACGCTTCAATATATTTGATTTTGAACTCCATCGCCTTTTTACCTGTGAAGCCCATGACAAGCAGAACAAAGCCGTCTTTGGTCATATTGAAAACGGGACGTTTGCACTCAACGCCTATGCCGTTTGTGTAAGTTTGCGCCAGCTCGCCAAAATTGGCGCGCTTGAAATCTTCAGCGCAATCAAGACTGCGGATTGAACGTAAAACTTTGTCGTGCGGCTTGCCGAACGATTCCGAAATGGTGAGGGAATTGGTTAAAACCTGCCCGTTTTGGGCAAATACTAAACTGTTCATCTGATTAACTCCGTTTCAATGGTACGCCCGAAACCGTCAGGCGCGGGAGGTTGAAACCCACGAATCAGATACGTGTGGTCGTCCTTACGGATAGACCCCTCCCGCAAAAACGGATATAAAAAAAGCGCATAACGGAGCGTTTGCCGTCTGATTTGAGGGGTTTCAAGCCTCGCATAAACGGTAGCGCGCCGCGGAGTCGGTGTCAAGTAATTTATGAAAGGATACAAACAATGGACAATCTGATTGTCGGCGGATTTTGCGGCGCGCTGGTCGCGGGATTATGCGCTTTGAGTTATTTGCTTGGAAAAAAGGAAAAAGAAAATGACGTTTTCAAAAACAAAGAAAAGACGGCTGACAAAGTGCGCCGCCTGCGCGATTCTTTGCTTGATGACGATGTGCGCGACAAGCTGCACGACCGTTTTAAGCGGTGATTTCTGCGACGTGTATCAGCCCGTTTATGCCGATTACGAACGCGATACGCCCGAAACAATCCGGCAGGTGGACGCAAACAATGTCGTGTACGATAAAATGTGCGCTCTTTGATTATTTTTATTGCATTTGCAACATAAATCCGTAGAAAGACTGTTTGTTTTTCTGATATGGAAAAAGCCTTGAAGCGGCGGACTTCAAGGCTTTAAGAATTGGTGGGCGCAGCAGGGATCGAACCTGCGACCCCTACCGTGTGAAGGTAATGCTCTACCGCTGAGCTATGCGCCCGATAGAAGTCGCTACCCTTATAAGCTTTTGTTGCTTTCGCGTCAAGGGGTGTTTATCTTATTTTTTCGGATTGATGTCGCGAAAGGGAGAAAAATGAAAAAATACGGTTTGATCGTCGTCGGGGCGGGCGCCGCCGGATTGACCGCCGCCGCATGCGCCGCGCGGTTGGGGAAATCCGTTCTGGTCATCGACAAAAACGCCGAACCCGCAAGGAAAATCTATGTTTCTGGCGGCGGAAAGTGCAATTTTTCAAACCGTTTCGTCAATGCCGGTCGCTACCTGTCCGCCAACCCGCACTTTTGCAAATCGGCTCTGGCGGGATTGACGCCCGACGCCGTACTAAAGCGGCTGACCGACGCCCGCGTCGGGTGGGAGGAGCGCGAAGACGGCAAGCTGTTCGCTTTTTCCGGCGAATCGATTCGCCGGTTCGTTTTAAACGAAGCCCGCGCGGCGGGGGCGGAACTGCTGACGGGCGCGACTTTGTTCGATCTGCGAAAGCCCGACGATTTCCGCCTTTCGTGTTCGGCGGGGGAGTTTTCCGCCGACGCGGTTCTGATCGCGACGGGCGGCAAGTCCTGTCCGGCGCTGGGCGCGACGGGCATCGGGTATTCTTTGGCGGAAAAGTTCGGCGTAAAGGTCGTTCCGCCCGAACCGGCTTTGGTGTCGCTGAAACTGGCGGCGGGAACGTCGCCCGATTTGACGGGACTGGCGGGATTGTCCCTGCCCGTTAAAATCAGGACGGGCAAGTATGAACGGATCGGGGATCTGTTGTTCACGCCGGACGCGGTTTCCGGTCCCGCCGTGTTGCAGACGTCGCTGCGGTGGAACGCGGGCGACGCGGTCGAAATCGATTTTCTGCCGTCCTCGGATCTGACCGCCGTTTTAAAAAGCCGCCGCGCCGCGAAGGAAAAGAGGCATCTCGCCGCCGTTTTGAGCGAACTGATGCCGTCGCGCCTGGCGAGCCGTTTCGCCGGAATCGTTGCGGGGGATTTGCCGCTTTCCGCCGTTTCGGACAAGACTTTCGCGAAATTGGAGCAGACGGTGAAGCGTTTTCGCTTTACGCCGCCGTCGACGGGCGGCTGGGCGAAAGCCGAAGTCACCAAAGGCGGCGTCGACGTGAACGGGCTGTTTTCCGCGACGATGGAAAGCCGCGCTGTTTCGGGGCTGTATTTCGCGGGCGAAGTCGTCGACGTGACGGGCGAGGTCGGCGGGTTCAACCTGCATTGGGCGTGGGCGTCCGGAACGGCGGCGGGCAAAGCCGCGGGAACGCGTCAAACGCCGTGATTTCGCGGAACGTCAATCGATAAAGCGGGCGTTTTTGTCTTCTTTGTTAATGGCGCGCGACGACAGCGAATATTTGTTGACGAAGAAATTCAGCGGATTTTTCAGCTGTTCGTCCCTGTTCGGATAGGCGCGGGGGCGGAATCCGGCTTCCAGCACGGCGCGCCAGCGTTTGACAGTCGGGTGTTCGTCTTCGGGCATGGATTCGATGGTGTCGAATTCCGCCATCCACAGCCCGTTGCCCAAACGGTGGATAAAGCGGACGTCGACTTCGGTCGTCAATCCCTCTTTCATGCGCGCCAGCCCGATTTCCTTCGCGGATTTGAACTCCTTGAACGCCTCTTCGCTGGAATACCACAGCAGGTGGCTGTTCCGGTCGTCCCAGCGCAGACGCATTTCGTCGATGTCCGAAACGATCGTGTGGCGAAGCAGGACGTACTGCTTGATGTGTTCCTCCATCATCAGACGGCTGGCGGGAACGACGACGACGCTGCGTTCGACCGGCTCCAGCTTGTAAAAACGGCGGTCGATCGCCAGCAGCATGGGTTCGGAACGCAGCTGGGGCGACAGCATGTACACGACGATCGCCAGAATGATCGTGCCGCACAGCATCGCCGCCGCGACCAAAGTCATAATCCGCGACGTTTTCAAATACCGGCGTTCGGGCATCGCGCCGACGTGCACCTTTTCGGGATAAGCCCCCAGTTTGTCGTTGGTGCTTTCGTCGACTTTGGAAAACAGGAATTTAAAAAGGTTCATCGGCGTCCCCCGTATTTTTTCGGCGTTTTCAAAATACGCCCTTTACTTTAACGGGAGATTAAAATATTTTCCACTTAGATTGTTACGGGGTGGTTTGAAAAATGCCGAAATTGAATTACATCAAACAAAACATTTTCATGGTTCTGTCGATTCTGACGATCGGATTTCCTTTTGTCGGATACAAGGTTTTCGGCGGCATTATCGTCAGCCACATGTACGACGGGGCTTTCGTCGCGAACGCCGCCGCCGTCGTGTTCATCGTTTGGGGACTGGTCGATCTGGCGCTGAACGCCGCGGGGCTGTACACCGTGTGCTGTCTGGGCGAAGTCCGCTATCCCATTTGCGTTCTGTCGTGGCTGTCGCAAAAGAACCGCTTTCTGTCCCGCTGGCGCGATTTCGGCGAAGCGGTCGACACGCTGTTGTCGTTTTCGATCGTCGCGCTGGTCGTCGGAAAAAACCTGTTCGTTTTTTTGGACGGCGCGCAAATCAAGCTGTGGAACATCTGCACGGTCGTCAACGTGCTGGGCGCGGGCGTCGCGCGGCTGGGCGCGTCCCTGTCGCTGGGACTGTCCTGATTGCCCGAACCGAAAAAGTTTTCGCCTGCGGCGGGACTTTTCACCCGCGGCGGATAATGAAGTTTTCAAACAGTCCGCGCAGTTCGTCCGACAAATCCCCGTCGGCGAAAAAAGCGGCGGCGTCCGATTCCGCGGGCGGATTTTTTTCGGACGGGTGCGGGCGGTACTGTTGCAAAGCGTAGGTTTTCACCCCTCTGCCCGCCAGATCGCGCGCCAGCGCGCGCAGTTCGTCCTTTGAAATCACGCGGGGATCCAGCGTCGTGCGGCATTCGAAATCGACGCCGGAGCGGATCAGCGCGTCCAGACACGCCTCGACCGTTTCGCGGCGCGAATGCGGAATGCGGGATTCATAAGCGTCGAAGACCGTTTTGACGTCGAATCCGACCCATGAAACCAGCGGCAGGACTTCTTTCAGCCGTTCGACGTTCACGCCCGACGTGTGCAGACCGACCTCGTAGCCCAAATCTTTGACGCGCTTCATCGATTCGTACAAATCGGGCTGAGCCAGCGGTTCGCCGCCCGAAAAAACGACGCCGTCCAGCAGTTTTCTGCGGTCGACCAGAAATTCGACGAACCGTTCCCACGCGATGAACGGCTTGCCCTTGAAATCCTGCAATTCGGGATTGTGGCAGTACGGACAGCGCAGCGGACAGCCCAGACAAAATAAAACGGCGGCGAGCCTTTCGGGGAAATCCACCGTTGTGAAAGGCTCTACGCCGCCGATGATTACAGGCATGACCGGATTATTCCGCCGCCACGTCCAAGCACTTTTCCATGGCCTTTTTCTCGGAAAAGCATTTGCGTTCGGCGTATTCGGATTTTTTGCCGATGTTGAATTCGGACACCGGACGGAAATATCCCATGACGCGCGTCCAGACTTCGCAGGGCTGGCGTTCGCTGTCGTTCAATTTGATTTCGTTTTCTGTTGTCATGTTCTTTCTCGCTTGTTGGGTTAATGTTAAAGATAATACTTTCCGTCTGCCGCGGCAAGCCCGTTTAGCAGGCGCAGGCTTGCCGGCGTTTGACGGCGATGAGCTCCTCGTCGCACAGGGGGCAGAATTTGTGTTCGCCCGAAATGTATCCGTGTTTGGGACAAATAGAGAAAGTAGGCGTCACCGTCACATAGGGTATCCTATAATTCTCTAAAACTCTCTTAAGAAGCTTGCGGCAGGTTTTCGAATCCGAAATCCGTTCGCCCATGTACAGGTGCATGACCGTTCCGCCCGTGTATTTCGATTGCAGGGATTCCTGCAAATTCAGCGCGGTGAACGGATCGTCCGTGAAGCCGACCGGCAGCTGCGAAGAGTTCGTGTAGTACGGCGCCGCCTTCGTTCCCGCCTGAATGATGTCGGGATAGCGTTTCTGATCCTCTTTCGCCAGACGGTAGGTCGTCCCTTCGGCGGGGGTGGCTTCCAGATTGTACATGCTGCCCGTTTCCTGCTGGAACACGACCATTTTGTTGCGGATATATTCCAAAAAGCGGTTCGCGAACGCCTGACCGAACGAATCCGTGATGTCGTGTTCGTCGTTCGTGAAATTGCGGATCATTTCGTTGATGCCGTTGACGCCGATCGTCGAAAAATGGTTTCTCAGCGTGCCCAGATAGCGTTTCGTGAACGGGAACAGCCCCGCGTCCATGTGGCGCTGAATGACTTTGCGCTTGATTTCCAGCGTCGTGCGCGCCAGATCCATCAATTCGTCCAGCCGTTTCATCATGCCGGCTTCGTCGCCTTTGAACAGGTAGCCCAGACGCGCGCAGTTCAGCGTGACGACGCCGACCGATCCCGTCTGTTCGGCGGAACCGAACAATCCGTTGCCGCGCGCCAGCAGTTCGCGCAGATCCAGCTGCAAACGGCAGCACATCGAACGCACCTGCCCCGGTTTCAGGCTGGAATTGATGAAGTTCTGAAAATACGGCAGACCGTATTTCGCCGTCATTTCGAACAGCAGGTCGGCGTTTTCGCTTTCCCACGGGAAATCGGGCGTGATGTTGTACGTCGGAATCGGGAACGTGAACAGGCGTCCTTTGGCGTCGCCGGCGGTCATGACCTTGATGTAGGCTTTGTTGATCATGTCCATTTCGACCTGCAGATCGCCGTAGGTGAAATCCATTTCCTCGCCGCCGATGACGGGGGTCTGTTCGCGCAGATCCTCGGGGCAGACCCAGTCGAACGTCAGGTTCGTAAAGGGCGTCTGCGTCCCCCAGCGCGACGGGACGTTCAGGTTGTAGATGAATTCCTGAAAATTCTGCTTCACTTCGTCATAGGTCAGCTTGTCCTTGCGGATAAAGGGCGCGAGGTAGGTGTCCACGGACGAAAACGCCTGCGCGCCCGCCCATTCGTTTTGCAAAGTGCCCAAAAAGTTCACCATCTGCCCCAAAGCCGACCCCAAATGTTTGGGAATGCCCGATTCGACCTTTCCCGGAACGCCGTTCAGCCCCTCTTGCAACAGGGCGCGCAAAGACCAGCCCGCGCAGTATCCCGACAACATGTCCAGATCGTGAATGTGGAAATCGCCGTTGCGGTGCGCTTCGCCCGCCGCCTGCGGATAGACGTGGGACAACCAGTAGTTCGCGATGATCTTGCCCGACACGTTCAGAATCAGCCCGCCCAGCGAATAGCCCTGATTCGCGTTCGCGTTGACGCGCCAGTCCGCGCGTTCCAGATATTCGTTGACCGAAGACGCGACGTCGATCAGCGTCTTTTTGTCCTGACGGGATTTGTTGCGGTTTTCGCGGTACACGATGTAGGCGCGCGCCGTTTTGTAATAGTTCGCCGAAATCAAGACCTGTTCGACGACGTCCTGAATCTGTTCGATCGTCGGCAGGACGCCTTTGGAAAAGCGGTGGCGCAGAACTTTTGTCACCTGATTGGTCAGCAGGGCGGATTCGTCGTCGTCGAATTCGCCGGTCGCGTCGCCCGCGCGGCGAATGGCGGACATGATCTTTTCGGAATTGAAAATGACCTGCGAACCGTCGCGTTTGACGATGCGGGACAAATCGCTGCCGGCGTCGTCGTCGTCGTTCGCCGTGTTGACGATTTCCAGTTTCGGTGTCTGGTCGGACATAAAAATCTCCGTTGTTTCATAGGGTTGTCAAATTCATCGGAAACACAACAGATTGTGTTCGTTCCGTCGTTGACGCAACAATATATTGGCAGTCGAAGTTTGCGCAACAGAAAAATTATTTTTTTTCGGTTGACAGGAAAAAGGGCGATTTTCCGCCGATTTTTTCCCGCGGGCGTTTTGCGTTTTTTAACGATTTTTTAACACCCGTTTCATTTTCACCATAATCGTTTGAAACGGGAAGTCAAACGGAAAAACAAAAATCCTTGATTTGCGCCGATTCACGCCCGATTCCATTTTAGAACGAATCAAAACAAGGATTCGGAAAAGATCCCCGTTTCGTAAATTCCGTTAAAAATCGAATTTTTCCCTTGACGAGTGAACGATCGTTCACTATGTTTAGACGGTGAACGGTTGTTCACTTTTAAGGAAAATCCGATGAACACAAAGGAAAAAATTCTGATGACGGCTTTGCGCCTGTTCGCCCGAAACGGGTGCGAGGCGGTGTCCGTCGGCGACATCGCCGCCGATTTGAACATGGCGAAAAGCGCGCTGTACAAGCATTATAAGAACAAGCGCGCCGTTTTTGACGGCATCGTCGCCAAAATGTTCGAAATCGACGCGGAACGCGCGCGGCTGTCCGGCGTTCCGGAACAAAAACGCGCGGACGATCCGGCGGCGTACGCGAAAACGACCTTTGAAAATTTAAAGCGGTTCACGATCGCGCAGTTCGAATTTTGGACGCGCGACGAATTCGCCCGCGATTTCAGAAAAATGCTGACGCTGGAACAGTACCGCGATCCCGAATCGGCGAAGCTGCTTCGCGACTGCCTGACGCGGGGTCCCGTCCTGTACACGGCGGACATTTTTCGCGAAATGATGGACGCGGGAACGCTGACGCGGGCGGATCCCGAACAGCTGGCGCTGGAATACTGCGCGCCGCTTTGCCTGCTGATCGCCCTGTCCGACGGCGGCGATCCGGATTCGCGGGCGGAAAAAATGTTGGAACGGCACATCGACCGCTTCGCGGTCTTCAACGCGCCGAAACGGGAAAAAGGAGTTTGAAAATGACGCGAGATGAAATTTCATTCCGGCTCGAACGCCCCGAAGATTACGCGTTCGTCGAAAACATGGTCAGGGAATCGTTTTGGAACGTGTACCGCCCCGGCTGTCTGGAACACTATGTCCTGCACCGGCTGCGGAACGATCCCGACTTTGCGCGCGGACTGGATTTCGTGATGGAGCGAAACGGCGAAATCATCGGGCAGAACGTCTTTGTCCGGGCGAAAATCGACGCGGACGACGGACGGAAAATCCCCGTTCTGGCGATGGGACCGATTTGCGTGACGCCGCGGCTGAAACGGCGGGGGTTCGGAAAAAAGCTGCTGGACTTTTCGTTCGAAAAAGCCGCGGCGGCGGGATTCGGCGCCGTTTGTTTCGAAGGGAACATCGGCTTTTACGGCAAAAGCGGCTGCGTCCCCGCTTCGGTTTTCGGCATACGCTACCACGGTTTGCCGCGGGGGACCGACGCGTCCTTTTTCCTGTGCCGGGAACTGGTCAAAGGATATTTGAACGGCGTTTCGGGCGAATACGCGCCGCCCGCGGGATATATGGTCGACGAAAAGGAAGCCGAAGCGTTCGACGGACGTTTTCCGCCGAAGGAAAAGCTGAAACTGGCGGGACAGATTTTCGGCTAAACGGAATCCGTTTTCGCGTTTTCGTCCGTTTCGTCCTCTTCGCTTTCCGCCCGTTTGTTGCGGCGGTAAAGGGTCAAACCGATTTCGTCCAGAACGGCGTTGTTTTTGCGCTCTTCTTCCGCCGCTTCGCGCTTGTCGCGGTTTTCCTGCGTGATTTCAAGGGTTTTCAGTTCCTGATACGCGGCGCGGATTTCTTCGCGCATATTCAGAATTTCCTGCCGCACGTCCGCCAAAGCGCGGTCGACGCGGCGGTTTTCGTCGACGTGCCAGTCGACGTAGGCGCCGAACGTCAGCGCGGCGGCGGGGCTTTCGTTCGCGGCGGCTTCCTCCTGCCTGAACCGTTCCGCCAGCAGGATTTTGCGGTTTTCCAAAGACTGTTCGAACCGCAGCAGGTTGCCCAGTTTCCGCTGGCGTTCGTCCAGTTCGAATTTGTGCACGCGGATCAGCGTTTTCAGTTCGTTTTTCGCCATTTAAACGGATTATCCCGCGGCTTGGGTCTGACGCGGCTTCGCGTCGGGCTTTTGCGCCAGAATTTCGGCAAGCTCGCGGTATCCCGTCGCGAAGTCGACTTTGTCCTTCTTGCGCTGGGAAATGAACGCTTCCAGCTTGTCGTAATAAAAGATCGCTTCGTCCACCTGCGCGTTCGATCCGCGCTTGTACGCGCCCAGACGGATCAGCTCCGCCATGTTTTCATAGGTCGAAATCAACGCGCGCGCCCGATTGACCAGAGCGTTTTCGTCGTCCGTGTTGCACCCCGGCATCGTTCGGGAAATACTGCGCAGCAGGTTCACGGCGGGATAGCGGTTGCGTTCGGCGATCGCGCGTTCCAAAACGATGTGTCCGTCCAAAATCCCGCGCACGGCGTCCGCGATCGGTTCGTTGTGGTCGTCGCCGTCCACCAGAACGGTGAACAGCCCCGTGATCGACCCCGCCCCGACCGGACCGGGTCCCGCGCGTTCCAACAGCTTCGGCAGTTCCGCGAACACCGACGGCGTGTAGCCTTTCGTCGCGGGCGGTTCCCCCGCGGACAGGCTGATTTCGCGCTGAGCCATCGCGAAACGCGTGATGCTGTCCATCATGCACAGCACGTTGTTTTTCCGATCGCGGAAATATTCGGCGACCGTTATCGCGACATAGGCAGCCTGACGGCGCATCAGCGGGCTTTCGTCCGACGTCGCCACGACGACGACGCTGCGCTTCATGCCCTCTTCGCCCAAATCGTCCTCGATGAACTCGCGCGCTTCGCGCCCGCGTTCGCCGATCAGTCCCAAAACCGTCACGTCCAGCCGCGTGTGCCGCGCCATCATCGCCATCAGCGACGATTTGCCGACGCCCGACCCCGCGAAAATGCCCATGCGCTGTCCCTTGCACACGGTCAGAAAAGTGTTGATCGCGCGCACGCCCAGATCCGCTTTGCCTGCGACGCGCTGGCGCGAATTGGCGGGCGGCGGCGCGTTGTGGATCGGACAGGGAACGCCGCCTTTGATCAGCGGACCTTTGCCGTCGACGGGTTCGCCCATCGCGTTGATGACGCGCCCCAGCCACGAAACGTGCGGATACAGCACGGGCGCGGCGTCGCACACGTCGACGGTGTTCCCCGGACCGACGCCGTCCAAGGTCGTAAAGGGCATCGCCAGCACTTTGCCGCCGTTGAATCCGACGACCTCGCACACGACCTTTTTGCCGCCGCGGGCGTGGATTTCGCACCTGTCGCCGACGGACAGATCCGCGCGAATGCCCGACAGTTCGACCAGCATGCCCTTGATCGCGCTGACCGATCCGAAGCATCGGTGCGCGGGCAAGGCGTTCACGTCGTCGATCAGGTTTTTCAAATATCCGTTCATCGGGCTTTCCGTCAGTCTTTTAAAATAATATAGCCCGTTATCGGCATTTTGTCGCCCTTTATCCACAAAAAAATGACGAAAAGGAAAAAAAATCGCTTTTGCAAAAATAGGGGCTTGCATATGGGATTCATAAAACATAAAGTTAATAAGTTATTACCAGTTTGCCTGAAAAAGGAATATCCGATGCGCGTTTTGTTGGTCGAAGATGATAAGGCGATGTCCCAAACGATCGAAGCCGTCCTGCACAAGGAAGGCATGGTCGTCGACCCGACCGTTCTGGGCGAGGAAGGCTTGGAAATCGGCAGGTTGTACGATTACGACATCATTATTTTGGATCTGGTTCTGCCCGACATGGACGGCTACGAGGTTTTGAAACGTCTGCGGGCGTCGAAAATCACGACCCCCGTTTTGATTCTGTCGGGCTTGTCCGGCGCGGACAAAAAGGTCAAAGGGCTGTCGACGGGCGCGGACGACTATCTGACCAAACCGTTCGACAAAGCCGAGCTGGTCGCCCGTATCCGCGCGCTGGTCCGCCGGTCGCGCGGGCATTCGGAATCCGTGATCCGCACCGGCGCGATCGAGGTCAATCTGGACACGCGCACCGCGCTGGTCGACGGCAAGCCCCTGCACCTGACGGGACGCGAATACGGCATTCTGGAACGCCTGTCCCTGTCGAAAGGAACGACGCTGAGCAAAGAGCAGTTCCTGAACCACCTGTACAACGGCATGGACGAACCCGAATTGAAAATCATCGACGTGTTCATCTGCAAACTGCGCAAAAAAATCGCCGAAGCCACGGGCGGCGAAAACTACATCGAAACCGTGTGGGGACGCGGATACGTCCTGCGCGAACCCAAAAAGGAAGAATAACCCCCTCCCCGTTTTTATGGACGGGGAGCTTTTTTATGGACGCAACCGTTTGAAACCGTTACATTACCGGAAACGTCCCCCCATCAGGATTCAGGAGTCTTTATGCCTTTTTCTAAAATCGCGGCGGTGTTGCCCCGCCTGTTCAAATCCCTGAACGACAATTTGTTCAAAACAACTCTGCTGACATTGATCGCCGTGCGCATCACGCAACAGACGGACGATCCGTCGAACATCGTCGCGGGATTGCTGATTCTGCCGTTTTTCCTGTTTTCCGCGCGCGCCGGACAGCTGGCGAAAAAATACAACCGCGTCCGGGTCACGCGTTCGCTGCGGCTGACGGATCTGGCGATGATGCTGCTGGCGGGCGGCGTTTTGCTGACCAAAAACATCGGATTGTTGATTCTGCTGCCGTTCGCGTTCGGCACGCTGTCCGCCTTTTTCGGTCCCATGCGCTACGCCTTTCAGCCCGAACAGCTGGAAGACAGCGACCTGAGCGCGGGCAACGCCTATATTGAAAAAACGACGTATTTCAGCATCGGTCTGGCGCTGCTGATCGGCACTTTGCTGCCCGTCCGGCTGGCGGCGGTCGTTTTGATAGCGTTCGCCCTGATCGGCTTTCTGGCGACGCGCGCGGTCGAAAACGACGGCGGCGAAGATAAAAACGCCCCGCGCAACACCCCCCGCGACATGCTGAAAGGCATCTGGAAAACCCTGCGCACGGTGCGCAAGTACCCGCTGATCTTCCGCAGCATTCTGGGCGCGACGTGGTTCTGGTCGATCGGACTGCTGGTGATCATGCAGATCTATCCCATGACGGGAAAAGTTTTCAACGCCGACGATTTCACGACCGCTTTTCTGCTGGCGGCTTATGCCGCGGGCGTCGGCGCGGGGGCGGCGTACTGCCATAAACTGCTGAAAGGCGTGGCGCACACGACGTTCGTTCCCATCAGCACGATCGGCATGGCGGTCTGCTTCGCGATGCTGTATTTTCTGACCGTCGGCTACGCGACGCCGGTCGAACCCGTCGGATTTTTCGATTTTATCCTGCGTCTGCGCGCCGTTCTGTTCACGCTGTTCTGGTTCGCGCTGGCGTTTTTCAGCGGCATGTACGTCGTTCCCCTGACAGCCCTGATCCGGTTCAAGGCGTCCGCCGCCAACCGCGCGACCGTATTCGCCGCTAACAACCTGATCAACGCCGTCGGCATCGCTTTGACGGCTCTGGTTTTCATCACGCTGGGGGCTATGGGCTTCGGCACGGCGGCTTTGTTTTTGTTCGCGGGCGTCGCCTGCCTGTTCGTGTCGGTGTACAACTGTTCGATTCTGCCGGCGGCTCTGGTGCGGTCGATCGCCCAAACCGTGCTGGAGTTTTTCTACCGCGTCACGGTCAAGGGACTGCCCAATTTTCAGGCGGCGGGCAAGCGCGTTCTGATCATCGCCAACCACACGTCTTTGCTGGACGGTCTGCTGATCGCCGCTTTCATGCCCGAAAAGATCACGTTCGTCATCAAACCCGAATGGGAAAACAAATGGTTCGCGCGGTTTTTCGGACTGATGGTCGACGTTTATCCGCTGGATTTGAACAACCCGCTGTCCCTGCGCGCTTTGGTCGATCTGATCAAGAAAAACAAAAAAGTCATGATCTTTCCCGAACGCCGCGTCAGCGTGACCGGCGCGCTGATGAAAATTTACGAAGGCGCGGGACTGGTCGCGGAAAAAGCGAACGCCAACATTCTGCCGATCCGCATCAACGGGGCGCAGTATTCCAAGCTGTCCTTGCTGAAAAACAAAGTCCGCACGCAGTACTTTCCTAAAATTTCGATGAACATTCTGCCGCCCAAGAAATTCGACGTTGATCCGTCGTGGACGGGACGCCGGCGGTCGCACGAGGTGTCGAACCAACTGTACGACATGATGGTCGAAATGCTTTACGAATCGTCGAAAATCAACGAAAACCTGTTTGTTTCCCTGCTGAACGCGGCGAAAATCAACGGCAAAAACCACATCATCGCCGAAGACGTCAGCCGCAAGCCGATGAAATACAAATCGCTGATTTTGAAAAGCTACGTTTTGGGACGCGTCATCGCGCGCCGTTTCCCCGACGACGAACGGATCGGCGTTCTGATGCCGAACGTTTTGGCGAACGTCGTGACGTTTTTCGCGTTGCAGAGCGTTGACAAAGTGCCCGCGATGCTGAACTTTTCAACCGGCGTGGCGCAGGTGGTGTCCTGCGTTAAAACGGTGTTGCTGAAAACCGTTCTGACGTCCAGAAAATTCATTGAAAACGCGCATCTGGAAAAACTTGAAGCCGCCTTGCGCGAAAACGGCGTCGACGTCGTTTATATGGAGGATTTGGGCGCGGACATTCAAACCGCCGACAAATTAAAGGGCGTGTTCGACTACGTCCGGTCGCGCAAACCGAAAAACGGCGCCGACCGCACCGCCGCGATCATGTTCACTTCGGGGTCGGAAGGCATGCCCAAAGCCGTTCTGCTGTCCCACCGGAATTTCCAAGCCAACCGCTATCAGGCGCTGAGCGTCATCGCCCTGACGTCCGCCGACGTGTCGTTCAACGCTTTGCCGATGTTCCACGCGTTCGGGCTGGGGGTCGGCACTTTGCTGATGATTCTGACGGGCGTGCGCACGTTCTTTTATCCGTCGCCCCTGCATTACCGCATCGTCCCCGAACTGGTGTACGAGGTCAACGCGACGGTTCTGTGCGGGACGGACACGTTTTTCGCGGGATACGGCGCGATGGCGCACCCCTACGATTTCTTTGCGCTGCGCTATGCGATCGTCGGGGCTGAAAAGCTGAAAAACAGCACGGCGGAACTGTGGATGCGCAAATTCGGAATCCGCATATTGGAAGGCTACGGCGCGACCGAAACCAGCCCCGTCATTTCCATCAACACGCCGATGTACGTTCGCGAAGGATCCGTCGGACGCCTGTTCCCGAAAATGACCGCACGGCTGGAAGACGTCCCCGGCATCAAAGACGGCAAACGCCTGCTGGTGTCCGGCGACAACGTGATGCAGGGCTATATGAAATCCGACGCTCCGGGCGTTTTGCAGCCGCCGAAAGACGGCTGGCACGACACGGGCGACATCGTCGAAATCGACAAGGACGGCTTTATCTTTATCAAAGGACGCGCCAAACGTTTCGCCAAAATCGGCGGAGAAATGATTTCGCTGACGGCGGTCGAACAGGTGCTGTCGAAACTGTATCCCGACGCGGTGCAGGGCATCGTTTCCGTTCCCGACGAGAAAAAAGGCGAACGACTGGTGCTGATCACGACGAAACCGGACGTCGATTTGTCCGAAGTCCGCGCGTACATCAAATCGCAGGGCTTTAACGAACTGGGATCGCCGTCGTCGTTCATTCACGTCAAAGAACCGCCCGTTCTGGGGTCGGGCAAATTCGACTATGTGACGGCGCAGAAAATCGCCGAGGATCAATCCGTCAAAACGTAAGGAATAAAGCGATGGACGTTGAAAAACTGCAAAAATTGGCTGAATTGAAAGAAAAAGGCGTTTTATCCGAAGAGGAGTTCGCCGCGGCGAAAGAAAAACTGCTGAACGAACCCGCTTCGCCCGCCCCCGCCGACGGCGAGGTCGTTCGGGTGAAAGTCGTCGACGTCGACGCGGATAAAAAATCGCGCTTTGTCACGATTCTGCTGTGCATTTTTCTGGGCGTGTTCGGCATTCACCGCTTTTACACCAATTCGCCGTTTATCGGTCTGTTTTACCTGCTGACGGGCGGACTGCTGGGTTTTGGCGTCATTTACGATTTGATTCTGCTGGTTTTCGGCTGTTACAAAACGGGCAACGGCGACGTCGTCTGACTCGGACGCGCCGACTTTGCGGTTTCGCTTGGGACATATGAAGCAAACAAAATCGCAACTGCGAGCCCCAACAGGGGCGTGGCAGTCCATTGAGGGCATCGGCGGACTGAGGCTTGACAGTCGGGGCTGAACAGTGCGGCAAAGTCACTTGGATTGCCGCGTCGGACTAACGTCCTCCTCGCAATTTCAATGAATATCCCGGCACCAGATAATTCCGAAACTGCGAGCGGAGCGAAGCAGTCCATTGACGGCATCGGCAGACTGAGTCCTAACAGTCGGGGCTGGACTATGCGGCAGGGTCACTTGGACCGCCACGGGCTGACGCCCTCGCGGTTTCGATTCTTTCTTTTGCTTCAGCTCTAACGGGTTTTGCGATTTCATTTTAAAAAGATTTAATTTTTCACTATACTGCAACTAAAATACATTTTAGGAGATGCCTTTTTGTCCGCTTATTTCTATATCCTTTTCAACAAAAAGAATGGAACTCTGTACACGGGGGCGACATCGAATCTGATACGGCGCATTTATGAACACAAACAAAAATGTGTTGACGGATTTACCAAAAAATATGACGTCGACAAGCTTGGATATTATGAAGTTTATGACGATCTGGAAACGGCGTTCGCCAGAGAAAAACAAATTAAAGCGGGAAGCCGTCGGAAGAAGATCGACTTGATTGTTTCAACAAATCCGCAATGGCTGGATTTATATGATTCTTTGGCTGACGAGTAGTCTGTTTGTCGGTCAAGGTTAATTGCAAAATCCAGCCTAACTGTCAAATCCCCTGCCCGCTGATGCCGTCAATGGACTGCTTCGTTCCGCTCGCAGTTTCGATTTTATTCGCATCACCGACGCCGCCAATGGACCGCCGCGCCCCAGTCGGAGTTCGCAGTTTCGATTCTGTTCGGGCGGCGGACGGGAAATCAGTTGTACGACACGGCGGGGCAGATGCCCTGCGTTCCAGCCGGCAGGTTTTCGTTGGGATCCAGTCCGGCGAACAGAGTCAGCGCGGCGATATAGGTGCGCTGTCCCAGCATGTCACCCAGCACGGACGATCCGCCGGTGGGGAAGTTGCACGTCGCGTAGTTCGGCAGGTACACGCTGCTGACGGGTGCGACGCCCGCGGTCATCAGGTAATACGCCGATCCCAGCGGCTGGTGTCTGACCTGCCCCGTCGAATTGTTCAGGGGCGACGCCGCCTTTGCCAGAAAACCGACAAAGCGCGAATGCCCCGTCGCTTCGGACACGGCGTGCAGAGCGGTCATTCTGTCGACGCCGTCGTATCTGGGGGGAATGGCGCGGACGGTGATGATGTATTTGACGGCGTCCGCCGCGGCGCAACTGATTTGCGAAGCGACCTGCGGTTTGTCGACGCAGATCAGATACGACCGCGTGCCGTTTTGGGGTTTGTACATCGGGGGCAGACGCGCCTGAAAATAGACCAGCAGGGGATTGTCGACGCGAATGCCCGTCAAACTGCCGTTTTCCGCGCCCGCCAGCGGAACGATTCCGTCGGAAAAGCTGTTGATGTAGCTGGTCGACACGGTCGGGTTCTGGCGCATGGCGTCCAGCAGACCGGCTTCGACGGAAACGTGCTGCTGGTACGTCCCCAGCGCCATAGCCTCGTACACCGGCGTGACAAAGAAAGCGTCGTCCTTGGTCTTTTCGCGCAGGTTGCCGAAACTGAGCAACCCGATCAGCGAAGCGATCATCATCCAAAAGAACATGGCAACCTCCTTTCCCTGTCACGCCGCGGCGTTTATCGCATCCAACCAGGGTTGGAGCCCATAATCGGATTGTCCATCGACGTCAAGATGGAATCCTCGCCGCCGTTCTTCGCCGTTCCGGTCGCGCTCATAAAGCGCATGTTCGGCATGTTGAAACGCTGCGGGTTGAAATAGCAATAGGTGTGCGCGATCGCCCCCATCGAATTGGCGGACACGCCGCCCGCGTTCCAGATGTAACCGCCGGAACTGCCGTAGGGCGTGATCGTTCCCATCGCGATTTTCCAGCCGCGCAGAACACTAGAGCCGTCCATGTCCGGCTGGGTATAGATGCCGATGCGGGTCGCCGCCTGCATAATGCCGGACGCGCGGCGGTTGCTTTCGTTTTTGTAATCCTGCCAGCCCGCGTTGTACGCGACCTTCGCCGACGTAATATCATAGTTCGGATTGATGTAGGACACGCGCCCGACGTCGAACGATGTCGGGGTCAGGGTCATGACCGCCTGATACCCGTCGGGGCAGACGCCTTCGTCCTGCGCCGCCAAAGTATGAACCGTTCCGTTTTGATCCTTTTCCGTAATTTTTCTGCCGGGGGCGGGAACGGTGCCCATGTACGGATGCGCCCAACAGTCGCTGTCCACGCATTCAAAATAGCGATCATCGGAATACCTGGCACCTCCGTTATCGCGATTTAACGAAAATTCAACATAGCCATTGCTGTCATCGGAACAATACCCTCCGCCGTTTTTGATCGGATGCACTCCGCTGTCCACCGCGCAACTGAATTCCGGACTGGTTGCAGACAGGAACAATTCGTCCTTTGTAAATTTCGGAACGTACCATGTACACGAACTGGTTGTTCCAGAAGTACACGGCCAACCGCCCGCGCCATAGCTGTTGGTCATTTCGTAGATGCCCTTTAAAATATAGTTGGGCAGGGCTTCGCTCAGCCGCGCGCCGCCGCGGGACGTGACCTTGATGTCGTTCATGACGGACACGAACGCGGGATCGACGCGGAATCTGTTGTAATTCGCGAAGTCGGAAGCATGCGAATTATACGCCATATAACCGCCGCTTTCAGCCACGTGGTTAAAAACGACGGAGGCATCGTTAGCATTCATGGCTGCACCCACGCCCGCTCCGGGGATAACGCCGTTTGTCGCGGACAGGACATACCCCGTTTGAACGCCGGTGTTTTCGTCAATGCTGGTTATCGTCCTTTGCACGGTCATGCCGCCGACGACGCCGTTGCCGTACGTCATGCGTTCGGGCTGGAAAAACACGCCGCTGACGCGTCCCGTACTGCCGTACAGGGAAATCAGCGGGTTGTTTTCCGTTACGCCGCCCGCGACGACGCTGACCGCCCCGCCCGCGTCGGGGTTGCTGCCCTGCGACGCGACGATGGACGCCAGCCGCGTATTACTGCCATAGGTAAAATCGATGCGGTGACCGTTGCGGATCAAGCGGTTGTTCGCGTAATATCCGGTGTCCATCGTGTACAGTTCCAAACCGTTGTTTTGATAGAACAGCCGCCGCACCATTGTATTATTGATGTTTGCCGCATTGCCCAGAGTGATGTTGAACCCCTGACCGTTCAGCGCGAAAGAACTTCTGGAATCGGACGTTCTGGGAACGAAACCGCTTAAACTCGTATTGTTAAGGGTCAGACCGCTGGCGGCATAACTGGTCGTTCCGACGTTGTTGTTGTCGACCTTCAATTCAATCGATTTGCCGGAATCCGACATGTTGATTTGCGTGGTCGTCGTTTTTTGACGTATGCCTCCGTTGGTCATGTACGAAGCGGTGCTTGTACCGTCAATATACGAATTGATCGTTCCCCCATAGGTCGATACCCTGTGATTGTTCGCGTCTATTTGTATATCGCCGCGTTCAGTGTATAAATTCAATGCGTTACCAGCGTCGACGGTAATATCCTGCTGTGCGTCCAAATCCATAAAAGCAGCTGAGTTTAATCCCATCGGACCGCCCGCTTCCAAATTCAGCAAAGAGCGCGAATACATACGGGCAATCGGCGTACTGGAAGTAGAGCTTTGCCCTATGAGCAGACTTGCGTTGGGGGCGACCGCGTTGATGGAGATCGGATCCACGTTCAGCGTCGACGTTCCGACACCGCTTGCGCCGGCGGAAATGTTGACAGTCGCCTGATTGACGGTAACCCGTCCGCCGGAACCGGGAGTCGTGACCGCCAGATTAATTTGCTGTTGATTGATGGACAGGCTAGCCGGATTGGTGTAGCCGGGGTTGACCGCCGCGATGTTCAGCGTAATGGAATTGTTGACCATCATATGCGATTCGTCTGTCGCCAAAGCGATGCGGGCGTAATCGGCGTCGCCCGTTCCGCGAATCGCGGCGTCGTTCGCCGCCGCGCCGTTGCGGGAACGGATCAAAATCTTGCCCCCGACGACCTCCAGCCCGCCTGCGTTGTTGATTTTATGACACCCGTCCGCGTTGCATTCCGTCGCGCCGCCCATGTCCAAATCCGTGAACATGGAATTCGCGCCGGGCAGACCGTCGACCTTTTTACGGTACAGGTAATCGCCGGAAAATCCGGACGAATAAATCGTCGTCGCCGCCACGCGCCCGCCGCGCGCGGTGCTCATACCCGTAAAGAAGTTGTCGACGTTGCCTTCCCAAATGCCTTGGGCGCCCATGATTTTTTTCATTTCGTTGGTGCGGTCGCTGGTCATCGCGTTCACCAGCGTCGACGTGCGCATGTACCCGCCGTCCGCGCCGATCATCGACGCGATGCGCGACGCGCGCCGGTCGTCGATTTCGGAATCCGAACGGGACAAAACCAAACCCGTCATTTTATAACGCGAACATTTCGTCGTCCCCGTGTCCGCGATTGCCGTCACCGCCCCGTTCGTCAGCGTGTAGCACGTCCCCGCGACGCATTCCGAACCGTCGGTTTTCGACGCTTCGGTGCATTGGGCGCGCACGCCGATGTCGAACCCGTCCGCCAGTTTGTTGCCGCGGAAATTCGCCCCGTCCAGATAGTTCGCCGACAGGTATTCCGCCAGCTGCGACGCGTTCACCGTAAAATGCGTGTCCAGCGTGTTGCTGTTCGCGAACGCCGATTTGCGTTCCTGATAGTGCGCCTCGATCCAGTTGGACAGCGCGTCTTTCAGTTCCTTCATCTGACCGGCGACGGCGACTTCCTCCATTTCCGCGGTTCTGTCCGCCGTCTGGCGCACGACCATCGGCGACATCATCGTCATCAATCCCAGCAGCGCGATGGCTTCGATCATCAGCGCGCCGCGTTCGTTCCAGTTCGTTTTTACGGTTTGCGGGTTCATGGCAACCTCCTGTTTTCCGATGCCCGGCGGGTACATTGCGGGCTTTGTCCTTTTGCTTCATTCTAGCGGGATTCGAAATCGTGAATCAACCGATAACGTATATGTCTGACGGCATAAATTCAGGATTTCCGCCGGTTTCAACGTCCTTTACGCCAAAAGTCATAAGCGCGGGAAAATCGCCGCATTTTCCTTTGTTTTCATATGGTTGCAGATTTTTTCGCCGAAAACGCCGAAAGCGGGGGTTCGAAACAATAAAAAATCCCCCGACCGCGGAATCGGGGGATTCGCCAACGCTTGCCGTTATTCCTTGATTTGTTCGTACGCCCAATCCAGCCACGGGCAGAGCTTTTTCACATCGTCCGATTCCACCGTCGCGCCGCACCAGAAACGCAACCCCGCGGGCGCGTCCTTGTACGCGTTGCAGTCGAACGCGACGCCCTCGTCCCCCAGCAGTTTAACCATTTTCTTCACGGTTTCCTTTTGCTCTTCGGGCGATTTTTGCTTGAACCAGTCCGCCTTGATCGACAGGCACACCGACGTGTTGGAACGGTATTCCGGTTCGCGCGCCAGAAATTCCGCCCAATCCGAACGGGCGACGAAATCCGCCAAAACGTCGAAATTAGCGCGGCTGCGGGCGATCATGCCGCGCAAACCGCCGACGGACTTCGCCCAGTTCAGCGCGTCGATCACGTCTTCGACGCACATCATGGACGGCGTGTTGATCGTGTCGCCGACGAAAATGCCTTCGTTCAGCTTGCCGTTCGCCGTCATGCGGAAAATCTTCGGCATCGGTCTGTCGGGAACAAAGCTTTCCAGCCGTTCGACCGCCCGCGGACCGAGGATCAGAACGCCGTGCGCCGCTTCGCCGCCCAGCGCCTTCTGCCACGAAAACGTCACGACGTCCAGCTTGTCCCACGGCAGATCCATCGCGAAAGCGGCGGAAGTCGCGTCGCAAATCGTCAGCCCCGTCCTGTCCGCGGCGATCCAGTCGCCGTTCGGCACGCAAACGCCCGACGTCGTGCCGTTCCACGCGAAAACGACGTCGCGGTTCTTGTCCGCCCGCGACAAGTCGGGCAAATCGCCGTAGGGCGCGTCAAACACGCGCACGTCGGTCAGCTTCAACTGCTTGACGACGTCCGTCACCCAGCCTTTGCCGAACGTTTCCCACGAAAACATGTCGACGCCCCGCGCGCCCAGCAAAGACCACAGCGCCGCTTCGACCGCGCCCGTGTCCGACGCGGGCATGATGCCGACGCGGTAGGATTCGGGAACGCGCAAAACCTCTTTCATCAAATCGATCGCCAGTTTCAGGCGCGACCGCCCCAAAACGGAACGGTGCGACCGCCCCAGAACGTCCGTGTTCAAAACGTCGGGCGTCCACCCCGGGCGTTTGGCGCAGGGTCCCGACGAAAAGTTCGGGCAATTCGGTTTTTCAACGGGCTTTTGCATTTTCATATCCCCCTTTTCAAATCACAGGTGCGCTTCCAGCGCTTTGACCTCGCCGATCAGAGCCTGCGCGATTTCTTCCGCCATCGCGGCGATTTGCGCCTGATCTTCGCCCTCCAGCATGATGCGGATCAGCGGTTCGGTGCCGGACGGGCGGATCAGCAGGCGACCGTTGTCGCCCAGCGCGCGCTCCGTCTTGTCGATCGCGATTTTGACGGGGTCGCTGTCCAAAGCCGCGCGAGCCAGAGCGCGGTCGGACAAACGCACGTTTTTCAACAGCTGCGGCACGGGTTCGAACAGGTGCATGACTTGGCTGACGGGCTTTCTTTCCTTGACGACGGCGGCGCAAACCTGCAACGCCGCGACCAGTCCGTCGCCCGTCGTCGAATGTTCGCCCAAAATCAAATGCCCCGACTGTTCGCCGCCCAGATTGTAGCCGTCCGCCCGCATGCGTTCGACGACGTAGCGGTCGCCGACCTGCGTGCGAATGTGCTTCATGCCGTTGGCTTTCAGGTATCTTTCCAGCCCCAGATTCGACATGACCGTCGTGACGACGCCGTTGCCTTTCAAAATGCCGGATTCCTTCCATTCGCGGCTGACCAGAGCCAAAATCTGGTCGCCGTCGATCACCTGCCCCTTTTCGTCGCAAACGATCAGCCGGTCGGCGTCGCCGTCCAAAGCGATGCCGATGTCAGCCCCCTGTTTGACGACCTGTTCGCACATTTTATCGGTGTGCAAAGCGCCGCAGTCGGCGTTGATGTTGCGCCCGTCGGGATCGACGCTGATGGCGACGACCTCCGCCCCCAGTTCGTACAGCACCGTCGGCGCGACGCGGTAGGACGCGCCGTTCGCGCAATCCAGAACGACTTTCAGTCCGTCCAGACGCTTGCCGCGCGGAAAAGTGTTCTTCGCGTATTCGATGTAGCGACCGACCGCGTCGTCCAGACGCCGCGCCTGTCCGATCTGCGACGACGGCGCCAGGCAGTCCTTTGTGTCGCCGAACACGCGTTCCTCGATTTCCAGCTCCATTTCGTCGGACAGCTTGTAGCCGTCGGGACCGAAGAATTTAATGCCGTTGTCCTCGTACGGGTTGTGCGACGCGGAAATGACGACGCCCAGATCGGCGCGCATCGAACGGGTCAGCATTGCCACCGCGGGGGTGGGCATGGGGCCCAGCAGCAAAACATCCATACCGACGGCGGTAAAGCCCGATGTCAGCGCGGTTTCAATCATATAACCCGACAAACGGGTGTCCTTGCCGATAACGACGCGGCAGCGGTGTTCGCCTTTTTTGAACAAAGACCCCGCCGCAATCCCCAGTTTCAGCGCGATTTCCGCCGTCATCGGGTATTGGTTCGCTTTGCCGCGAACGCCGTCCGTCCCGAAAAGTTTTCTTACCGCCATGTCAAGCTCCTTAAAATAATCCGTTTAAGCGGTGATGTCCCGCCGTTTCGTTTTACCAAATCCGACGGGACGTTCAATACACATTCTGTTACGAAACCATACGAAAGGTTATTCCCGCGGATCAGCGCCGCCGTCCGTTTTTCCGGACGGCGCGGAGGCGTCCGTGATCGGCACGGTCGACCGCGCGGAAACGTGGACGCCTTCCTCTTCGCGGGTGATTTGTTCGCCGCGGATCAGGGCTTTGACCTCGTCCGCCGTCAGGGTTTCGTATTCCAGCAAGCCCCGCGCGATGCTTTCCAGCGCGTCGCGCTTGTCATGCAAAACGCGTTCGCAGGTGCGGTAAGCCTCGTCAATCAGTTCCTTGATTTCCGCGTCGACTTTCGCCGCCAGTTCTTCGGACACGTTTTTGCGCTGCGAAATCGAATAGCCCAGAAAGACCTCGCCGTCGGGCTCTTCGATCGCGACGGGACCGATGTTCTTGTTCATGCCCCATTGCGTAACCATGTTGCGCGCGATGTTCGTCGCCACGCGAATGTCCTGCGACGCGCCCGTCGACACGTTTTCCGCGCCGAAAATCATCTCCTCCGCCACGCGACCGCCGAAACAGATGCCCATGCGCTCTTTCAAATAAATATAGGAACGCGAATCCTTGTCGTCCGCCGGCAGGGACATCGTCACGCCCAGCGCGCGACCGCGCGGAATGATCGTGACCTTGTGCAGCGGGTCGGAATGCGGCGATTCCAGAATCATCAGGGCGTGACCGGCTTCGTGGTAGGCGGTCATTTTCTTGTCGTCCTCGGTCATGATGTGGGACTTGCGTTCCGCGCCCATCATGACTTTGTCCTTGGCGTATTCGAATTCCGCCATCGTCACGACGCGTTTGTTGCGCCGCGCCGCCAGCAGAGCCGCCTCGTTGACCAGATTCGCCAGATCCGCGCCCGAAAATCCGGGAGTGCCGCGCGCGATTTTTTTCACGTCGACGTCGGGTCCCATCGGGCTTTTTTTCATATGGACGGCAAGGATTTTCTCGCGTCCCGCCAAATCGGGATTCGGCACGACGACCTGACGGTCGAACCGTCCGGGACGCAGCAAAGCGGGGTCGAGCACGTCGGGACGGTTGGTCGCCGCGATCAAAATGACCGCTTCGTTCGTGTCGAAACCGTCCATTTCCACCAGCAGCTGGTTCAGCGTCTGTTCGCGTTCGTCGTTGCCGCCGCCCAATCCCGCGCCGCGGTGACGCCCGACCGCGTCGATTTCGTCGATAAAGACCAGACACGGCGCGTGTTTTTTCGCCTGTTCGAACATATCGCGCACGCGCGAAGCCCCGACGCCGACGAACATTTCGACGAAATCCGAACCGGAAATCGTAAAGAAAGGAACGTCCGCCTCGCCCGCGACGGCTTTCGCCAGCAGGGTTTTGCCCGTTCCGGGGGGACCGACCAGCAGGACGCCGCGGGGAATTTTTCCGCCCAGCCGCTGGAACCGTTCGGGATCTTTCAGATAATCGACGATTTCGACCAGATCCTCTTTGGCTTCGTCGATGCCGGCGACGTCGGCGAACGTGACCTTGCCCTGCCCTTCCAGCATGCGGGCGCGCGACTTGCCGAAGCTCATCGCCTTGCCGTTGCCGGCGGACATCTGGCGCATGAAGAACACCCAGACGCCGATGAACAGAACGAACGGCAGCCAATAGACCAGCCCGCTCCAAAACGAACCGCTTTCGGGCGGAACGGCGGTCACGCGGACGTCTTTTTCCAGCAGCTTGTCGACCAGCCCCGCGTCGTCGGGGGCGTAAAGCGCGAATTTATGCCCGTCGGACAAAATCCCCGCGATTTTGTTGCCCTGCAAAACGACCTCGCGGACCTTGCCCTGTTCCACCTGTTGCGCGAATTCGGAAAAAGCCATCGCCGAACGGTCGCCCGACGCCGTCTTGTCCGAAAACGAATCGAACAGCGAATACAGAACGACGCCGATCAGCAGCCACATAAAAAAGTTTTTCTTCACGTCAAAACCGCCTTTACATCACGGGGGACGTCCACGGCGCCTCCGCGCGCAAGGCGTTCAAAGGCGACAGGAAGACCCGACAAGTTGTTTTCGTTCGTTTATACCCTAAATGCGGGACAATAAAAAGCCCCTGATTGTCAAAAATAGCCGGCAGAACGGAAAAAGCCCGTTTGGCGAACGCTTTGCCGGTTTTCAGCCGTCGTCCCAGCGGCGCGACCGTCACGGGGAAATCCGGCGGCGCGTCGAAATCGAACGTGAATCTGTCCCACGAAAAGCGGGAAACGCCCGCCGCCACCGTCGCGGGCGCGGGCAGATCGCTTTCCTCGCGCCACAGAATCAGGCGACCTTTCGTCGTCGGCGCCAGCCGGCAGCCGCCCAGCGTCGCCCCCGCGAAATCCGGAGCGCGCAGACGTTCGCGCAGCTTTTCCAGCGATTCCCGCCGCGGGGGATAGACGCGGTTCGAAACGCGGCGCAGGAAAGCCCCCAGCAGATACATTGCCGTTTCCCGATCGACCGCGTTGAAAGCGGCGGCGTCGAACAGCAGATAGCCGAAATCGGATTCCTCGGCGCTTTCGTCGATAAAAGCGTTCGCCCGCTCTTCCAGCGCGCGGCGTCTTTCCCCGAAAAACAGCGTTTGATCGAACGCGTCGTCGATTTCCGCCGCCGTCAGCGTCCGGCGCAGACGACCGCGTTCGAAACAGTCGGACAGGTTGGTTTCGTCCTCGACCCAATCAAAGCCCGCCGCGCGGTCGTATTCGCGCAGATCGGCGGGGAACAGTCCCAGAACGGGACGCAAAATCCGCCCGAAATCCGCCGTGCGGACGGCGGACATGCCCGCCAGACCGACCGCCCCGCTGCCCCGCGCCCGACGAATCAAAAAGGTTTCCGCCTGATCCTGCCTGTGATGCCCCAGCAGCAGCGACTTCGCCCCAACCGCGCGGCAGGCGTCCGCCAGCAGACGATAGCGGGCGTCACGCGCCGCCCGTTCGACGCCCGTCGCGGGCTTTTCCCCCGCCCACGTCAGCAGACGGGCGTCAATCCCTCTCTCTTTCAGCCGTTCAACGGTAATCAAAGCCTGTTCCCGCGACACGGGGCGCAAGCCGTGGTCGACAACCAGAGCGATTATTTCCCCGCCGTGTTTCGCGGTAAATTCCCGCGCCAGCAGACACACCGCCGAACTGTCCGCCCCGCCCGACGCGGCGACGGCGATTTTTCCCCCGTCCGGCAGTCCGAACGAACGCATGGCTTTTTCGAAAACGGCGCGGGTACGCGTTACTGACATGCCAGCGCTTTGACTTCGGCGTCCAGCCGTTTATTCATGGTTTCGGCGACCGTGGGATATTCGCGGGCAAAGCTGGCGAAAGCGGTGCAGGCGTCTTTTTTCTTTTTCAGTTTCGCCAGCGACACCCCCAGTTTGAACAGGTTGTCGGGGGCTTTCTGGCTGTCGCGGTAATTCTGGAACCCGTCGGCGAAAGCGACCGCGGCGTCGGCGTACCGGTTGCGGGCGAAAAACGTTTCGCCCAGCCAGTACTGCGCGTTGCCCGCCAAAGCGTTTTTCGGATACAGGTGCAAAAACGCCTCGAACAGGGTTTGCGCCGTTTTGTACTGTTGCTTTTTCACGGCGGCGGTCGCGTCGTCATACAATTCCTTCGGCTTTTTCTTGCCGTATTTTTCCTTGATTTGGCGGTCTTTTTCCTTGGCGGCTTTGGCGGCGGCGGCGCGCTGTTCCTTTTTCTTTTTTTCAGCCTCTTTGACGGCGTTTTCGGCGGCGGTCTTTTCGTCGTCCATCTTTTTAAAGCGGCTTTCCGCCGCGTCCAGCCGTTTTTCCAATTCGGCGAAGCGCAAGGAAACGTCGTCGCCCAGCCGTTCGATTTTGGATTTCAGTTCCTCCTGATTGAACTTGATCGTTTCAATCTCGCCCGTCAGCTGACGCAAGGTCTGTTCGTTTTCCTGAACCTGCATCAACAGCGCGTCGTAACGGTTGTCCGTTTGCGGCGCGGCGGCGGCGGTCTGTTTCACGCCGGCGGCGTTGTTCGACAGTTTTTTCTGAACGCCCTTCACCGCCGTTTCGACCTTGTCCATGCGTTCCGCCAGTTCGACGATGTTGATCGACACCGCGCCCGCGCCGTTCGCCCACAGAAAAACGGTTAAAACCGCAATCGAAAAAAATCCGTTCATTTGCAACCTGCCGATAATGAAAGAGTGCTTATTATAAAGCACTCTTTCGTTTATGCGAACATTTTTTTGCGGCGCGTCATTCCGTCACGATCAGCGTCAAAGCGCGGCGGTCCGCCGTCCAGCCCCGCGCGGTGTTTTGCGTGGTCGCCAATTCGGTCGCGCCTTTGCTCGTCACGGCGATCTGTTCGGGGTTCACGCCCGATTTGACCAGATAGGATTTGACCGCGTCGGCGCGTTTCATACCCAAATTCATATTGTGGGATTCCGTGCCGCGCGGATCGGCGTATCCCTGAATGACGACTTTTCTGTGCGGGTTCTTTTTCAGCCAGTCCGCCTGTTTGTCCAGAACGGTTTTACTTTCGGCGTCCAGATCCGCCCTGTTCGACGAAAACAGCACCTGTTCCTGTTTGAACACCTGTTTGAAATTTTCGCATTTCGTCGCGTGGTGCGCGCACGCCGACAGCATCAACAGCGCGCCCAGCGCGCCCAACGTTTTTTTATTCATCGGTCTTCTCCTTCCTTCGCGTTCAATAAAAAAGCACCCTGATTGTAGGGTGCTTTTTCGCATCTGGAAAGATGACCGTTGGTCGTTCAAACCAACGATTATTTCACGACCGTGACCGCGCGGCGGTTCTGAGCCCAGGCGGCTTCGTTCGCGCCGACGACGGCGGGACGTTCCTTGCCGTAGGAGATGACGCGGATGCGACCGGCGTCGACGCCGTTGGCGATCAGATAGTTTTTAACGGAAACGGCACGGCGTTCGCCCAAAGCCAGGTTGTAGTCGCGCGTGCCGCGATCGTCGGTGTGACCTTCGACGACGACGGACGTTTCGGGATTGTCAGCCAGAAAACGCGCCTGTTCCTGCAAGACTTCCATCGCTTCGTTGGTCAGGTTGTACTGGTCGAAACCGAAATAAACGCGGTCTTTGGCGTTCATGACGGATTCCTGACCTTCTTCAACGGCGACGTTGACATTGACGTCTTCTTCGACGGGGGCGTTGGAGGCGCAGCCCGAAACCAAAGCGACGGCGGCAAAAGCGGCAATCAGATGTTTTTTCATAAAGATGCTCCTAACAAAGGTATGTTGATTCCTCTGCGACCAAATGTAAAGAAAATCGCGCGGCTTCGCAACATTTATTTCACGTATTTCACCGTTTTGACAAAAGCGGCGACCACGCGGGGTCGGACGCGTCGATCGGCGTGATCAGCCGGCGTTCGTTGTACCCCGTGATGTCGACGGCGTAGATCTTCGTCGCCCCCGGAATACCGAAACGGTTGGGCGGATCCTGACGGAAATACATCAGAATGCGTCCGTTCGGCGACCACGTCGGCGCTTCGACCAGATAGCCTTCGGCGACCAGCCGCTCGCCCTTGCCGTCGGGGAACATCACGCCGATGTAGAACTTGCCCCCCAGCATTTTCGTAAAGGCGATGTAGTCCCCGCGCGGCGACCAAACGGGCGTGGCGTACCGCCCTTTTCCGAAACTGATGCGTTTGACGTTTTTGCCGTTCGAATCCATCACGTACAGCTGCTGCGCCCCGCTGCGGTCGGAATTGAACACGATCCGCCTGCCGTCCGGCGAATAGCTGGGCGACGTGTCGATCGCGCGCGATTTCGGCGTCAGCAGACGCACCGCGCGGGTGTCGAGGTTCATTTCGTAAATGTCCGTCTTGCCGTTTTCCGCCATCGACATGATCAGCTTGTGTCCGTCGGGCGAAAAACGCGGCGCGAACGTCATTCCGGGGAAATCGCCGACGACCTGCTGTTTGCCCGTTTCGATGTCGAACAGATAGACGCGGGGCGTGTCCTTGTAAAACGACAGGTAGGTGATCTGCTGCATGTTCGGCGAAAAGCGCGGCGTCAGCACCAAATTCAGTCCGTCGGTCAGGAACTGGTGGTTTTCGCCGTCCTGATCCATGATCGCCAGCCGTTTGATGCGGTTCAGCGGCGATCCCGTTTCGGCGATGTACACGATGCGGGTGTCGAAATATCCGTCTTCGCCCGTGACGCGCTTGTAGACGGCGTCCGCGATCATGTGCGCCGCGCGCCGCCAGCCGTTTTGCGCGATTTCCAGCGTCGCCGAATACATTTCCTGCGCCGCGTACACGTCCCACAGGCGCACGGAAACGCGGATTTTTTTGGCGTCGCGGTAATCGACGTGCCCCTGAATCAGCGCTTCGGCCTTGATCGCCTGCCAGTCGACGAAAGCGGGGGCGTCCGACGCCGATTTAAACGTCTGCAAATACGCCATGGGATCCAAAACGCGGAACAGACCGGAGCTTTCCAGATCGCTTTCAATGACGTTCGTCACGTCTTTGGCGATTTTCGCGCCCGCCGCCCCGTTCGACGAAAACACGGGCAAAGCCGTTTTCATCGGTTCGGACCGCGCGCCCGTAATATCGATGCTCAATTCCGCGCGGGCGGCGGAAACGGCGCCGAAACAGAACAGCAAACAAGCAAAAAACAGTTTTTTCATATCACATCACTCCGCCGTCAAACGGGTTGAACCTGAGCAACAGCGTCTTCCACATGTCATAGGACTGCCCGTAATGTTCGGGAAAGATCCTGAACGGGGAAGCGTCGTTCTTTTTATCGCAGATATAGACGGCGCGCCGCGCGCTTTCCGCGACGGAACGGAACGCCGTGTCTTTGTTGTATCTGGCTTTGTTTAAGATTTTAACGTCCTTGACCGACCCTTCGGGCGTCAAAAAGACGCGGATTTCGATCAGCATGTTCTGCGCCCCGCGCACGCCGGCGTCCAGATTCCAGCATTCGCGCAGTTTGATGCCGATCATGTCCTTTTCGGAAACGCTGAGCTCCTGCATATAGCTGCCGCCCTGACCGCCTTCGATCCCCTGCGTGACCATGTCGGCGGGATCGGCGTCCGCCGCGCTTTCGTCGGCGTAGCCCATGCCGCTTTTGATGCCGTCGACCGACGCCAGCAGCGTTTTAAAAGCGTCCTTGTCCGCCGATTTGGCGATGTTTTTGATCGAATTGGACAGTTCGTCGTCTTGATTTTTTTTCGATTTCGAAACTTTTTTCAACAGCCCGCTCAGTTCGTTTTCCAGCGACGCGCCGGTCGGCGTTTTCGACGAAACGAAGCCGGAGCGCGCCGCGTCGTTTTTGGACGCCTTGCTGTACGCGGAGGTGCGCACCGTCCCCTTCGGCGCGGATTTCGATTTCGACGCCGTCAGTTTCGGCGGCAGGTTCGTCATTTCGGCGACCTTGACCTTGCTCAGGTCGACGACGAACATCGGCACGGACACGACCTGATTTTTGGATTCGGAAACGAAGTCGACCGTCAGCGCGACGACGACGAACGCGTGCAGCGCCAGCGACAAGACCATCGGCAAATGGTCGCGCGCGCCGACCGCCGCCCCGAACAGCAGAGGAGCGCGGCGCAATCGCATAAAGAAACGGCGGCGCAATCGTTTCAGCACGGACTATTTCTTTCCCTTCTTTTTGAAATCGGACAGCGACATGTCGACCACGTCGGCGGTTTTCAGCCCGACTTTCGAAATGCCCGCCAGACGCAGGACGCTCATCACTTCAATGACCTGACCGTAGGACGTCGCCTTGTCCCCGCTGATGACGATTTTCAAATCGGGGTTGCCTTTTTGCATGGCTTTCAGCTTTTTGACCAGCGTTTCGGGCGACACTTTTTTATCGCCCAGATAAATGTTGGAACGGGCGTCGATGCCGATGTCGACGGCGCGGTCGGATTCTTCCATCGCCTGTCCGTCGCCGCGCGGCAGATCCAGCGAAATTCCCGTCGTCATCATCGGCGCGGTGACCATGAAAATCACCAACAGCACCATCATGACGTCCACCAGCGGCGTGACGTTGATGTCGCCGAACGCCGCCTTTTGCCGGCGGGATCCGCGGGCGGAGAATTTGACGTTCGCCCCCATGGTCAGCCGCTCCGCTGTTTTTCGTTGCGAATCGCCATGTTGTCGATCTGGCGCGACAGAATGCTGGAAAAATCGCCCGCGAAGTTTTCCAGCTTTTTGGCGTAGCGGTTGATGTCGCTGGACAGTTTGTTGTACGCCAGAACGGCGGGAATGGCGGCGACCAGCCCCAAAGCCGTCGCGAACAGCGCTTCGGCGATGCCGGGGGCGACGACCGCCAGCGACGTGTTTGAACTGGCGCCGATGTTGTGAAAGCTGTTCATGATCCCCCACACCGTGCCGAACAGACCGATGAACGGCGACACCGCGCCCGTGGACGCCAGAAAAGTCATGCGTTTTTCAACGCGTTCCATTTCGCGGTCCATCGTGACCTGCATGATCCTGTCCAAACGCTGGGACAGACTGGCGCCGTGGATTCCGCCCATCAAAGCAGCCATCGACGATTTGTGCCATTCCTCCATCGCGCTGATGAAAATGGCGGACATCGGATCGGGGGGCGACGATTTCTTTTTCAAGTCGCCGTAAAGCTGCTCGTATTGACTAAGATGGTATTTTTCCATGAATTTTCCGGCGGCGTCGTTCGCCGAACGCAACAGCATCACTTTTTCAAAAATGATCGCCCACGTCCACACCGACGCCATAGCCAGAACGATAATCACGGTTTTAACGACAAAATCAGCCTGTAAAAACAATCCGAACATCGACAGATCGGTCGCGGTCGGTGTCAAAGACGCTGCCGGCATAGAAAAACTCCCCTTCAAAATTGCGGTTTTGAGGGGGAGTTTAATCCATATTCATTAACAGATTACAAAATTTCGGTCAATTTCGTCCTGATTTCGGCGGGAATCCGCGTCGGCTTTCCGATGCCCGCCGCGGTCAGCACGCAGACCTTCAATTCGACCAGAACCTCGTCGCCGCGCTTGACCGTCTGCATCAGGTCGAACGTCGCGCCGCCGATTTTCAGCACGGTCGTTTCGACGACCAGCTCGTCTTCCAGATAAGCGGGGCGTTTGAAATCGATTTCCATGTGATGAACCATAAAACCGACGGGTTTTTCCGCCGCCGCCATTTCGCGGCAGTTGATTCCCATTTCGCGCAGCATTTCCATGCGCGCGCGTTCCGCCAAATCGACGTAGCGGGAATGGTACACCACGCCGCCCGCGTCGGTGTCAGCGTAGCAGATCAGAAATTTTTTGGAAACGAACGTCTTCATCTCAGCGCGTCCGCATATTCAGTTTGTTGACGACCATTTGCGTTTTCGCCGCCTGCCGTTCCCGTTTTTCAGCCAGACGTTCCGCCTGATCTTCCTGAACAAAGGTCATTTTCGACACCGTTCCGTCGCGTTCGACGGGATACATGAACCGCGACGAAACGTCCTCGCGTCCCGTTCTGGCTTTCAGAATGGCGTTCATCGCCTCCAAAGAAACCTGATTCGCGCGCGTCAGATAAGCCGTTTCGGGCGTCATCAGCATTTTCCCGTCCGTGGCGTAGGTTTTGCCGCCCAGCTTGCACACGGAACGGATCAGCACGTCGGTGTCGATGCCGTCTTTAAAGCTGTCTTGAATTTGATCTTTGGTCGCGTTCAAGGTGATGTTCCTGTGGAACTGGATCATCGACTGATCGTACAGTCCGGCGTATTCTTTGTCCTTGTACCACGCCAGCATCGTTTCCCGCATCGTTTTCTTTTTGTCGACGCCGTGCTTTTTGGCGTTCTTTTCAAACGTTTCGGTGATGCCCTTGTGTTCTTCGCGCAGGGATTTCCACGCCGCGCTGTCGCCCAGCTGCGCCATTTCGTAGGAAAATTTCGTCTGCGTCGCGACGGCGTCCGCTTCCATCACGCGGGAAATGACGGTGTTTGTCAAAAACGTGTTGGTGTATTCCAGCGCTCTTCCCAGCGAAAAGCTTTGGACGGAATGCTTGCCTTCGTGCACCAGACAGGATTGCAGGGTCGCGTCGTCGAACATTTCGTTCAGGCGGATCATATTCCCGTCGGGCGTGAAATAACCGATCGTGCCGCGTCCCGCGTCGCCCATCGTCAAAACGGTGTTCTGATCCGAAATGCATTTCAGAACCTCGCGCCCCGTTTTGCTCTTCGTCGCGGTGTTGACCAGATTTTGCAAACGGACGAAAGACGCGCTGTCCGTTTTTTCCGCCAGATAGGAACACAGCGTGTCGCCCTGTTCCGTAACGGCGAAAGCCGTCACCGGTCCGGAGTTGTTCAATTTGACCTGTTCGCCGGCGGAGCTTGCTCTGGTCGTGCCGAAAGCCCCCGCCAGAACCATGGACGCGGCGACGACCTTGACGGCGGTTTTATCCGCGATCGACTTCGCGCCGTTTTTGAATTTTTTGATTCCCGATTTGGAAAAGAATTCGGATATGGAATTCGACATGAATTTATCTCCTTATCGTCCCTGCCGTTGTTGACCGGCGACCATCGTCGCGACAATTTGTTTATAGGTTTGTTTGGATACGACGCCGTCTTTGCGCATATAGAAATTGTCGACGCTTTCGTCGCCGTTGAACCCCATCGTTTTGGAAACCAGCCGGTTGTGAACCTGCGACATTTTGTCGCGCACTTCGACGTTCAGCCACGCCGTGCGCCGCGTGTTCAGCAAAGCCCCGTCCGTCCCCGCGTATTTAACGCCTTTCCATTGGCACGCGCCCGCCAAAACCGCACCGGCGTCCGCCGTTTTTGAAAAATGCGACAACAGGGAAACGCCGACCCGCCCGTCCACTTCTCCGGCGTGTTCGGCGGCCAGAGTGTTGTCGTAAATCGTGACATAGGATTTGTCGTCGTACCAGCTCAGCATCGTTTCCTTCAACGCCTCCGGACTGCCCTTGCCGTATTTTTCGCCGGCGGCGGCATAAGTGTCAACCATTCCCTTGTGGCGCGCTTTCATCATTTTCAACGCCGCGCTGTCGCCCTTTTCCGCCATTTCAAACGAAAACATCGTCTGCATGGTCATGGCGTCCGCTTCCATCGCGCGCACGGTTTTCAAATTCGATTCAAAGGTGTAGCGGCCGGAACGCTGAGGAAAGCGCGTGTTTTGCAGGGCGTGTTCGCCCTCGTGTATCAAAACGGACTGCAAATCGGCGTCGCCGTGCTGGCGTCCCAGACAGATCGAGTTGTCCTCGGGCTGGAAATAGCCCAGATTGTCCTCGCCCGAATAATCGACGCGCAAAGTCGTTCCCGTTTTGGAAAGCCCCTTTATGATCTCGCGCCCCGTTTCGGTTTTCGTCGCGCTGTTGACCAGTTTTTGCAGCCGCGCGAAATCCGCGGCCGTCGTCGGGATCGCCCGATACGAACACAGCGTGTCGCCGTTTTCCATAATCGCGTAGGCCGTCCGCGCTTTCGACCGGTTTTCCACGCTGTTGTAATTTTTCGTGTTGGTCGCCGCGGTGAACGCCGCGGCCAAAACACCGCAAGCCATAAGCTTTTTCGGCGTGCTGAGTTTTTTAAAGGCGTCCACGCCGTTTTTAAACACTTTGACGCCGCCCTTGTTCATAAAATCGGAAACGGAATTTGACATCGCGATCCTCTTTCTTTAACGCCCTTTTGCGACCGCCTTTACGGCGAACGCCTTGCTTTGCAACGCTTTTTGACGATAGGTTTTGTTTTCGACGCGACCGTATTTCGACACGAAAAAGTTTTCCGCGCTGTTGTCGGAAACCGCCCCCGCCGTCTTGCCGCGCAGAACGTCACCGGCTTCTTTCACGCGTTTGAAAACGCCTTCGCATAGATACGCCGTTCTGGGCGTTTTCAGCAAAGCGCCGTCCGTGCCCGCGTACGCGCATCCGTCCCACAGGCAAACCGTTTGCAGCAGGCTGTCGGCGTTGAATTTCTTGACGCTGTATTTTTTCAAGGCGGGCAGACTGTCCTTTTTCATAACGTCTTCCCACGCCGAAACGACTTTGTCGTCGTATTGTTCAACGTAATCCTTGTCGTCGAACCACGACAGCATCGCCTCTTTCAACGCTTGGGGCGAACCCGCGCCGTGCTTGCTTTCCGCGCGGGCGTAGGCGGACGTGATTTCCTTGTTGGTTGATTTCAGCGTGTTCAGCGGTTCGGCGTCGCCTGCCTTGTCCATTTCAAACGCGAACCGGGTCGCCACGGCGTAGGCGTCCGCCTCCCGCAGCCGAGTCGTCATAATGTTCGACGCGATGTCGCGCGTTTCCTCCACCTTGGCGCCGCGCGCGCATTGCATGACGTGCCGCCCCTCGTGGATCAAAGTGCTTTGCAGCTGGCTGTCGGACGCCCATTTGTTCAGGGAAATGGCGTTTTCGGACGGATTGAAATAACCGTAGGAACCGAACCCCGTCCATTCCACGCACAGCGCCGTCCCCTGCTTTGCCAAAGCCGTCAAAACCGCGCACCCCGTTTCCGACCGCGTCGCGTTGTTGACCAGCTTTTGCAAACGCTCGTACGATTTTTCGCTGACGGGAATCGCCTGATAGGCGCACAGCGTGTCGCCGTTTTCCTTAATGGCGTAAGTGGTTTTCGGTTTCAGCATCTCCGCGCTGTCGGAAACGCTGATATCCGAACACGCCGCGAACGCGCCGACCAAAACGGCGGTCGCCGCCAACGCCTTCACGCCGCGGCGTTCAAAAGCGGCCTTCACACCGCTTTTGAATTTTTTAATTCCTTGTTTGGAAAGAAATTCCGCCACATTGTCCGACATCGCGACACCTCGCTTTTCCGTCCGGTTATCTGCCGCCCTTTTGTTTCAGGTTCAGCGCGGTGATCATGCCGCCGGGGTTGCCCAAACCGGACGCATACAACGCCTGAACATCCTGTTTGTACGTCGATTCGGGCTTCAGCGCCTTTTTCATTTTTTTCAAAGCGAACAAAGCGCGTTTGGCTTCGCCGTATTTTTCAACGGCGTTCGTCTGGTATTTGTTGTCCACCGTCGCCGCGTGCGCGCCCGTGCAAAGCGCGCCGGCCGCCATTACGAACGCGGGCGCCGCCGCCTGATCAATGCCCTGCGCCGCCATCACGCTGCCGACGACCGCCGCCGCGCCCAAAGCGACCGCTTTGGCGACTTCGGCGCCTTTGTTGCCGAAACGGTACTGCAGCTTCGTGTCCAAAGAGGCCGCTTTCGTTTCCTTTTTGTATTGCTTTTCCATTTTGCCGACCAGATCATAAGCCGCCGCCTTATCTTCGACTTTCAGCGGGTGGTCTTCCATATAGGCGTCGGCGACGCTGTCGCGGTACTGTTTGGGAACGCCGTCGATGTAATCGGCCAAGCCGCCGACATACGCCGCGATTTTCATCGTCGTTTTGACATCGTTCAGCGTCATACCCTTTTCGGAATTGAGAACCAAAGACATTTGCTTATCCTTTCCTGTCTGTTTGACAAAAAGATTAACATGATTTGTCCAAAGCTTCAAATATTTTTTTAGGGCGAAAGGGGCGCAACCCCTAAAAAAAACGACACGCCGCGACGAAAAACACCGCGGCGTTGTCAAACGACGGCGAAAATCAGCGTTCGCGGTTTTGTTTCAAACGCGCCGCCGCGTTCAGTTCGGCGACGGAAGCGTTGCTTTTCCCGTTCGATTCGGTCGTCAAAGCCCGCCGCATTTTTTTCAAAGCGAACAGCCCGTGCTTGATCGCGCCGTATTGTGCGACATCGGCTTTTTCTTTCGCCGTCAATCCTCTTTCCCCTTGGGTGGCGACCAATCCGGCGCACAAAACGGGAATGGAAACCGCCGTCATGCCGTTCGCCGCCAGAACGCCGCCGACGACGGACGCCGCGCCCAGCATCGCCAGCTTGGCGATCTGTTTGCCTTTTTTCCCGAAACGGCTGTTCATTTTCGTCCGCCACGAAACGGATTTCGCGTCGTTTTCGCATTCGCGCGTCAAATCTTCGATCCGTTCGACGGCGGCGGCTTTGTCGGCGACGTCCAGCGGATGTTTTTTCATATAGCCGTCGGCGACCGCGTCGCGCCGGTCAAGCGGAACGCCTTTCGTCGCGTCATACAGCCCGTTCAGATAAGCCGTCACTTTTTTCGCCGCGTCGTCGTCCGCGCGCGCCGTTTTTCGATGATTTTCAATGGTCAAGGACATTTCTTTCCCCTCCGCATGCTTTCGACAAAACGGATAGCACAATTTGTCAACCCGTCCAACATTTTTTTTATCCGACGCGCCAAATAAAAAGAAACGCCGCGACCGGCAGGTTGCGCGGCGTTTCGTCAATTCGCGCAACAATCAGCGACCGGCGTTTTGTGCGCGGGCGTTCGCCGCCGTTTTGGCGGTTTCGGCGGCGTTGTTTTTCGCCTGCTGTTTGTTCAGACTGTCCATAAAGCTTTGCTTGGACTGTTCCCGCATGTGCGCCTGCAACTTTTCGGGATTCTGCGACAGCATGCGACCGTAGGACTGCATCAAAAACGTCACGTTTTTCATACCCTCCGCCGTTTGCGCGTATTCGCCCAAAGCCTTGGCGCGCGCCGCTTTCGCCTGTTCCGGCGTCGCCGCGCCTTTCGCCGCGTTTTCCGTCAGCTTCGCCAGATCGGCGACCGTTTTCGATTCCTGATCCGTCGGTTGGTACGCGGCGGCCGGCGATTGTTTCGACGCCGCGACGGTCTTGGCCATTTCGTCAACCATGTTCAACAGCTGTTCGCCCCGAACCTGCAGCCGCGGTTTGGATTCCGCGGCTTTGGGCGCGGCGTGGTTTTCAGATTGCTTTCCGGCGGCGATCGGTTTTTCCGTGTTCAAAAACGTTTTCAAAGCGTCCTTTTTCGCGGTTTCAATCTTTTCGGATTCGATTTTTTTCAACAGATCGTTCGCCATCGGATGAAAATGTTTTCCGAAATCCTGCGCCAGCTGTTCCGGCGATTTCGACGGGTCAAGCACGATCGTGTTCGTTTTTTTGGATGAAAAGCCTTCCTTGTCCACGCCCTTGTAAAATGCCAGCGTGATTTCCTGTCCCGCCGCGGTCAGTTCCTCGATCTTTTTCTTGGCGTACGGGGATTTCATCACGATCGCCATCATTTGTTGCGCTTTCAGGGTGCGCTTTTCGACTTCTTTTTCGCCGATTTCCTTTTCCGCTTTATATTCTTCCGCTATGCCGTGCTGGACGTGGAAAGGGATTTTTCCGACGATGTTTCCGTTTTTATCCGTGGAAACGTCCAAATCCACTTTTCCGCGGTCGTGATAGCGTATTTTCGCGCCCAGTTCGGGGGCGGGGCTCAAAAGCTTTTTCAGTTTCCGTTTCGCGGACAACAGGTTCGTTTTCGCTTTGAACATCATTCCCGCGAAACCGCCGCGTTCCTTGTTCGTCGTCACGCCGTACGCCGTTCTGACGTTCAGCTTGTCCGGATTCTCCGTCATCGGTTTCCCGACGGCTTTCAACTTTTCCGCCCAACGGGTCAGGGCGCGGGCGATCGTCGGCGTCACATAGTTGAATTCGGCCGAACGCAAGTTTTTATGCACCGCCTGTTCGACGGGTTCCTCCGTCGTCATGCCGACGGTGTGCCCTTTGAACGCGGCGACTTCGTCCAGTTTTTCGCCGTTCATTCTGTTTTGAAAATATCCGGTGCCCACCGCGGAACGGATATTGTCCGTGTATTGGCTGGCGTCCAGCGCCTGCATTTCCTCTTCGCCGACTTCGCCGTGATAACTTTTCGCGTAATGTTTCGCGGTCGTATAGCTTTCCGCATATCCCATCATTCCGGCCAGAATACAATCCTGTTCGCTTTTGCCCTTGATTTTCGCGGCAGAATAGGCGCGCTGCCCCGGCGATATTGATAAATTCATCGCAAAGGCGTTTGCCGCCTGCGGGTTTTTTCCTTTCATTTCGTGCATATACTGGTACATCGCCGTATCCGCCGCCGATTCGTAAATACGGTCATTCAAAATCGTTTCCGACAAATCCAGATCGAAACGGTGCGTTCCGATACCTTTTTTAACTTGATACTGATGCTGAAATTCATGACAGAAAATGCCGGCCGCCAGATATCCCGTCCCCGAGCTTCGCGACATTGAAATGACATCGCCGTTGCAATAACCGCCGCAGGATTGTCCGTTGAGTTTTCCGCCGTGATCCTGAATCAGCGTCGGGCGATCCTCCAACGGCAGGTCGCGGATTTTTTTCAGCATGGTCGGGCTTTCAACCACCTTGGACAGGATTTCGCGCAAACGCTCCTTATCCATTTGTGTTCCCTCGACCTGAAAATAATCGTCCTTGCCGTCGCCGAAACGCAGGACGTCCTTTGCCGGATCGTTCGGATCCTTTTCGATTTTCACCGTGTCGTTGGCGCGGAAAGCCCCTTTGAAATCCAGTGTCGCGCCGGAAAAAACGCGCTGCAAAAACGAAGCCATGAAAAACCTCCGGTTAAAAAAGCGATTTCATTTATTAGACAAAATTTTCACGGATTTTACAAGGATAAAAAAACAGGCGGAAAGCGCTCTTCCCGCCCGCTTGAATCGTTTCGCCCGTTTTCAGTGCGTCGCCTGACGCGATTTCAACGCGGACAGGACGGTGCCGTTCGGTTGCGCCTTTTCCCGCGATTTCAGCTGACGCTTCATCATTTTCAGGGCGAACAGAGCCTCTTTGGCTTCGGTGTATTTGTCCAAATCGCGCGCGTGTTCCTTGCGGTCGGCTTCATAGGCGGGCGTTCCCTGCACCGCGCGGACGATCGACCCGCCCGCGGCGACGATGCCTATTCCGACCGCGGCGACGGCGGCGACCGATTCGGGATGAGCCCCGTTCGCCGCCATAACCGCGCCGACGCTCAGCGCCGCGCCGCCCAGTATCGTTTTAACGGCGATTTTTTTGTACGTCGCGCCCAGCGCGTAGTCGATTTTGGTGCGCAGGGACGCCTTGTCCGCCTCGGCTTTGTAATGTTTTTCCGCGCCCGCGATCAGCCTGCCGGCTTCGGCGGCGTTTTGCACGCGCAGCGGCTTGCGGTCCATATAGTTCATCGCGACTTTCCGTTCCGTCGACCGTTTCGGCGGTTCGTCGAAAAAGTTCGCCATATAGTCGATTTTGCGCATTTCGCGCACGACGCCGCGCAGATAAGCGCCGACCAGTTCCGCCGTGCTTTCTTTCGGCGCGGTCGCCCGATTTGTTGAAACAATCAAAGACATTACTTTTCCCTCCGTAACACTTTTGACGAAAAGTATAGTCCCGTTTGTCCAGTTTTCAAACATTATTTTTTAAACAAGCCAACACGTCCCCGACCGCGAACCGGTCGAAGACGTGTTGTTCAAAGGTGCGTCGGCAGAGGGAAAAATCAGCGTAAGACGCACCTTTTAGGCATCGGGACGACGACGTTTCCGCCTTTGCCCCTGTTGTTTTTCACGGACGGCGCCAGCTGTTTTTTCATCGCTTTTAAAACGAACAGCGCCTGTTTGGCTTCCGTGTATTGTTCCAGCGTTTCGGGGTGTTTCCGTTCCGCCTTTGTCAGCGGACGCGACATTTTGCCCATCGCGACGCCGATTTGCGCCACCCCCGCGATTCCGACCGCCGCGACAGCCGCCCCGCAAATCAATTCGGGCGAACCGCCGTTCATCGCCGCCGCCGTCGCGCCCGCCGCCATCGCCGCTCCGTACAGCAGCGTGTCCCGCAACAGCATCGCGCCGACGCGACCGAACGCGTAATCCATTTTGACTTTCAACGGCGCGTTCTTGGTTTGCTTCTCATAGTATTTTTGCGCGTCGTCGATCATTTCGCCCGCCCGTTCGGCGTCGTTGACGCGAAACGGATTTTTGACCATATGACGCAAAGCCTCCACCCGTTCGACATGGCGGTTGGCGGGTTTGTCGTAAAAATTGCGGACGGCGTCAATGCGGCGCATTACTTTGATCGCGCCCTTTAAATAGTCGCGAACCAGTTTCGCCGTGTCTTCGCGGCGACCGTTTTCAGCCGTCAAAATCGTCAAAGCCATTGCGCCCCCCTGTTTTTTTTCTTAGCGCGCCGCGCCTTTTTTAGACATGAAAAAGGCAAAACCGTCATCGTTCGCCGTTTTGTTTTTCGGCTGTCCGCCGCGCGCGGTCAGCTGTTTTTCCATCGCGTTCAGAACGAACAGAGCTTGTTTCGCGCGCGTGTAATTCGCCAGCATTTCCTTTTTGCGCAGGATTTCGGCGCTGTGTTTTTTCGGTTCCAAGGAATGCAACGCGTAGTCCGCCGCCATCAGCGTTCCGCCCGCGACAGCCAGAATCGCCGGAACGACCGCCGGATCAGCCCCGCGCGCCACGGCGACGCACCCCGCCGCCAGACTGACGCCGCAAACGATCGCGGCTTCGATTTTCTTTTTGCCGACGTTCCCCGTCATGTAATGCAGACGGGTGTGCAGAGGAATTTTTTTAATTTCGCCGCGATAGTGTTTTTCGGCTTCGCGCACCGCCGACAACGCCGCCGCTTTATCGGCGACCTTCAACGGGCGGCTTTTCATATACACGTTTGCCGCGTGTTCTTCGACGGAGCGACAGGGCGCTTTGCCGAAATGGCGCGTCACGGCGTCGACGCGGTACATTTCGGAAACGACGTTTTTTAAATACTTTTCTAAAAGTTGTTCCGTGCCTTCCTTCTTGGAATCGGCGCCGGACGAGAGGCGTAAGGTCATCTTCTGTTCCTTTTAATCGTTCCAATGAAAAATATATACCCCCCCCCCGCGTGTTTTCAACAAAAATCGAACACCTTTTGATTGATAATAAGCTAAAAATTTTCAGACCGCTTTCGATCCGAACGCGGAAAAGCCGGCAACCTTTCGTTGCCGGCACATTGCCAACGATTTCCGATCGCCCGCGCCGGACGGCGGCGCGCCTATTTTTCCGCGTTCGCGAACAGGTCCCCCGCCCCGGTCGCGGGCGGCTGCAACCCCAGATGTTTATACCCCAGCGCGGTCAGAACGCGTCCGCGCGGCGTGCGCTGCAAATATCCCTGTTGCAGCAGATAGGGTTCGATGACCTCTTCGATCGTGTCGCGCTCTTCGCTCAGCGCGGCGGCGAGCGTGTCCGCCCCGACGGGACCGCCCGCGTATTTCTGAGCGATGCAGTTCAGATACCGCCGATCCATCATGTCCAACCCCTGTTTGTCCACGTCCAGCCGTTTCAGCGCGCGGTCGGCGACGGCGGCGTCGATTTCCTTTTTTCCCTCGAACGCGGCGAAGTCGCGCACGCGTTTCAGCAGACGCCCCGCCACGCGCGGCGTTCCGCGCGACCGTTTGGCGATTTCGCGCGCGCCGTCCGGCGTGATGGCGGTGTTCAGCACGCCCGCGCCGCGAATCACGATCTTTTCCAAATCGGCGGGATCGTAAAAATCCAGCCGCAAAGGAATGCCGAAACGGTCGCGCAAAGGCTGGGTCAGCAACCCCGACCGCGTCGTCGCCCCGATCAGCGTGAACGGCTGCAAATCAATGCGCACCGACCGCGCGGCGGGACCTTCGCCGATGATCAGATCCAGCTGGAAATCCTCCATCGCGGCGTACAGGACTTCTTCGATCGCGGGATTCAGACGGTGGATTTCGTCAATGAACAGAACGTCGTTCTTTTCCAAATTCGTCAAAATCGCCGCCAGATCGCCCGCCTTGGAAATCATGGGGGCGGACGTCGCGCGGAAACCGACCGCCAGTTCGTGCGCCACGATCTGCGCCAGCGTCGTTTTGCCCAGCCCCGGCGGACCGAACAGCAAAACGTGATCCAGCGATTCGCCGCGGGTCAGCGCCGCCGAGATAAACACTTTCAAATTTTCGCAAACGCTTTTCTGCCCCGTGAAATCCGCCAGCGATTTCGGACGCATGTTGGCGAAATCCTCGTCGCCGCTGCGTTTGGCGGGGCTGATGATTCTGTCTTCGGTCATGGGGCGAATTCTTTCAGGGCGTCGCGGATCAAATCGCCGACCTGCGCCGATTCGCCGCGTTGTTTAAACGATTTGGCGACCGCCATCGCGGCGTCCATGCGGGCGTATCCCAAATTCACCAAAGCCGACACAGCGTCGTCGACGGCGGATCCCTTGGATTGGACGATTTCGCCGGCGGGCGTGTCCGCGCCGGACAAAGAGATTTTGCCGACTTTGCCCTTTAATTCCGTAACGATGCGGACGGCGATTTTCGGTCCCGCCCCGGGGGCGCGGGTGATCACTTTCGAATCGCCCGACGCGATCGCCATGGACAGTTCGTCCGCGCTTAAAACCGACAAAATCGCCAAAGCGACCTTCGTCCCCACGCCCTGCACGCCGCCCAGCAGCTGATACCAGCTTTTTTCGACGGCGTCCGCGAACCCGATCAGGTGAATCGCGTCCTCGCGCACCTGCGTTTCGATCAACAGGGTCGCGACCTGCCCTTTCGAGGGCATTTTCATTTGCGTTTTCGCCGAACAGAACACTCTGTATCCGACGCCGTTCACGTCCAGAATGACGAATCCGTCCTCGACGCTGTCCAGCACGCCGCGCAATTTCGCTATCATTTCATCAGCTCCGCCAGCAATTTCATTCGTTCCGCCGTCACGCGCATATAGGAATGGCAGATCGCCGCCGCCAAAGCGTCCGCCGCGTCGGGACGCAGCTTTCCCGCCGCGGGCAGCAAAGTGTGCACCATCATGTCCACCTGTCGTTTTTCGGCGTGTCCCGCGCCGACGACGGCTTTTTTAATCTGGTTCGGCGTGTATTCCGACACGGAAATCCCCGCCAGCGCGGGCGCCAGCAGAACCGCGCCCCTCGCCTGTCCCAGCTTCAACGTCGATTCGGGGTTTTTATTGACGAAAGTCTGTTCGATCGCCGCCTCCGCCGGTTCGGATTCGGCGATAACCGTTTGAATTTGGCGGTGCAGTTCCGCCAGACGTTCCGCCAAAGTCAGCGTATCCGTCGAATCGGCGACGCCGGCGGCGACAAAGGACAGGCGGGAATCGCATGAATCGATTACCGCCCACCCTGTATGGCGCAAGCCGGGGTCAAGCCCCAAAATCCTGACGGATTTGCCCAAATCAGCCTTCCAGTTTCGCCATGATTTCGTCGGAAACGGACACGTTCGACGCGACGCGCTGGACGTCTTCCTCGTCGTTCAGGGTTTCGACGAAATCAAAGAATTTCTTGGCGACTTCGGCGTCGGTCAATTCGGCTTCGACCAGCGGTTTCCAGTCGAAACGGCAGACGGTCGGGGTGTCGAATTTGGCTTCCAAAGCTTCGCGAACAGCGCCCAGATCGTCGGGGGCGCACAGAATGCGGTGCGTTTCCTCGTCGGATTCGACGTCGTCGGCGCCGGCTTCCAAAGCGGCTTCGAACATCGCGTCGGCTTCGGCGACGGCGGCGGGGTATTCGATCAGACCGACGCGCTGGAAATTGAACGCGACGGAACCCGTTTCGCCCATGACGCAGCCGGCTTTGCCGAAAATCGAACGGACGATCGGCGCGGTGCGCTTGGGATTGTCGGTCAACGCTTCGACGATGACGGCGACGTTGCCCGGACCGAAACCTTCGTACCGGATTTCTTCATAGTTCGCGGCGTCGCCCGCGGCGGCTTTTTCAATCGCGCGTTTGATGTTGTCCTTGGGCATGTTTTCGGCGCGGGCGGCGGCGATGGCGGCGCGCAGACGCGGGTTGTAAGCGGGGTCGGGCAGTCCCGATTTCGCGGCGACCGTGATTTCGCGGCCCAGTTTCGAAAACGTGCGGGCGCGGATTTTGTCTTGCGCGCCTTTGCGGTGCATGATGTTTTTAAATTGTGAATGACCTGACATAACACTCCTCGATCATTGAGGTTAAAACCAATTTCGATACCCTTTTACCACCATTTAAAGCGGCGGTAAAGATTCCTGTAACCGTCCGCCGTACCGAATCATATAAATTTTTTCAGCCAGCCCCGTTTGGTCGTTCGTGTCGACCAAAACGCCGCACACGGTCGCGTCGCCCTTTTCGGGGGAATATTTCTCGGTCGCCCTGTTGGTGACGAAGCGCGCGATCGGTTCGACCTTGTTCATGCCGATGACGGAATCGAAACAGCCGCACATGCCCGCGTCGGTCTGATACGCCGTCCCCTTGGGCAAAATCTGCGCATCCGCCGTCGGAACGTGCGTGTGCGTGCCGACGACCAGACTGACCGAACCGTCCAGATACTGCCCCATCGCCATTTTTTCGCTTGTCGCTTCGGCGTGCAGATCGACGACCATCGCCTGAACGTCGCGTCCCAGACGCACCGCGTCCGTCCACCGTTTCGCGGCGGCGAAGGGGTTTTCGATCGAATCCATGTAGACCCGCCCCTGCAGATGCAGGACGGCGACCTTGCGCCCGTCGGGCAGGCGGTACAGCCCCGCGCCCTTGCCCGCCGCGCCTTCGGGATAGTTGGCGGGACGCAGCAGACGGTTTTCCGTGTCCAGCAAAGGCTGCATCTCTTTGGCGATCCAGCCGTGGTTGCCCGACGTCACGACGTCCGCGCCGCACTGAAACAGCTCGCGCAGGACGCTTTGGCTCAGCCCGAAACCGTGGGCGGCGTTGTCCCCGTTCACGATCGCGAAGTCGACCTTGTGCCTGCGGCGGAAGTCGGGCAGGGTTTCGGTCACCAGACGGCGTCCCGACTTGCCGACGACGTCCCCCAAAAACAAAATGCGCATCAAAGCCCCTTTATGATTTTTTCTTCGGTTAAAACGAAGTCCAGTTTTTCGTCCGTGTCCTCGGACGGGACGGAATCGATTTCCTGATCGGAAAACGCGACGCCGACGACGACGGGCTTTCCCTTTCGCCGCAAACGGGCGACCGTGCGGTCGTAATATCCGCCGCCGTAGCCCAGCCGTCCGCCCCGACGGTCGAAAGCCAGCAAAGGCAGCAACAGCACGTTCGGTTCGACCGCTTCGCACTTTTCGTCGGGCTGTTCCGTGCCGTAGAGACCCGCGACCAGCTTCGCGTCCGGACGCCACAGCCGGAACGACAGCGGCAGATCCGTCCCGACCACGACGGGCAGACAGACGGGAACGCCCCCGTTGTGCAGGGAAAGCATCAGCGGACGCACGTCCAGTTCCGTTTTCATCGGCCAGTACGCGGACACGACCGGATTTTCGGGCAGCGGCAGATCGTTGAACCGCCGCGCTATTTCCCGCGCGCACCACAGCGCGTGGTCCGGCGCGATTTCGGAACGCGACCGGACGGCTTTCGCGCGCAGTTTTTGTTTTAAAAAAGAATAATCCATCGAATCCGCATTCCGTCAAAAAGGGGAAAGACTGCCGTGACCGTCGAACCAACTCACGCGTCGCGTGGGCCGCTTTGTATAGGTGGGCGCCGTAATGCGACCGGATTTCGAACTAAGGAATCAAAGCTCGTCGTCCGTCGCAGGGACAGCTCCCGATATTAAAAACGTTGGCCCCGAGTACCAGCGGGATTCTAACGAATCGAGAAGTCGTCTCCCCCGCATTCAGATTACGCATTTTCGATCAATTCGGCAACACCTGAAATGCGTTCCGCCATTTTTTCCGTCGTTTCCGCCGTCGCGGCGAGCGTTTCGGGCGAAACGGCGCTTTCCTGTTGCCGGGCGACCAACTGCTGGTTGCGGTCGGACAAATCCCCCGCCAGCAGCAAAGCTCCCATCACCAGCCCCATGGATTCGCCGACGGGGGCGCGGGCTTTGACCTGCCGGACCTTTTCGTCCAGCATCAGCGCCAGCGCGTTCAGCGTGTCCTCTTGCCCCGCGCCGCAGGAAACGGAATATTTCTGTCCGCCGATGGACAACTGCACGACCGCCATGACTACCCCCTTAACGCTTTCAGTTCCGCCAGCGTCGAATCCAGCTGTTCGGACGCCTGTTCCGCCACGCGTTTCAAATCGTCGTAAGCGCGGCGCACGCCGTCCAGCTCGATGGACAGGCTTTCCTTTTGCCTCGCCAGATTTTGTTCCGATTCCGACACGCGGCGCAATTCGCCGCGCAGGCGTTCCGCCTCGCCGTCCTCCGTTCCGTTCGCGCCGCCCGCCGCCGCGTCGCTTTTCAGGCGCGAGACCTCGCGTTCGGCGTCCTCTTTGGCTTTGATCAGCGCGGGGCGTTCGCGGTCCCATGCGGCGTGGAACTTTTTAAACTGCTCGCGTTCGCCCAGCAGCTGGTTCTTCTCCGCCACCAGACGGTTGCGCGCGTTCATCAGATCGTCGCGTTCGGCGCGCAGTTTTTCGAAATCCGATTCGCTTTTGCGTTCCCGCGCCAATTCGTCGCCCGCGCGATCCAGCGCCGACTGCAATTCCCCGCATTTGGCGTGCAAAGCGTCGATTTCACGCTGTTTTTCGGCGATTTTTCCCGCCGCCCGCTCCAACCGGTCGACGGCGGAGGTCAAGGCTTGCGCCGCCTTTTCCAGCTGTTCATGAATCCCCAAAGCGATATCCCCTTTGATGCAAAACGATTTCTGTCAGGATAAAGGCGTTGTCTTTTTTGTGCAACAGCGTTCTTCGACTTTTTCGCGCCCGTGTTGACAAACGCGTCGCATTCTGACGTAATAATCCAGCTGATTTGAAAGGATACGCGATGAAACAGGGACTTTATTTGATTTGCGGCGCGGAAACGCCCGATCCGATTACCTCTTTCGCCAAGGAAAAAGCCGGACGCCCCGACGCCCTGCTGTGCGATCCGGCGGGAATGACGGACGCGGAACTGCGGAAGTTCGCGGCGGCGGTTCAGGCTGAAAACGTCGCGTTCATCGTCAAAAACGACGTCGAAACCGCGTTGAGGATCGGCGCCGACGGCGTGCAGATCGATTACCGCCCCGACATCAAGAAGATCCGGTCGAAAATCGGCGACATCGCGCTGGGCGTCCTGTGCGCCACCCGCGACGAAGCGATGCGCGCGGGCGAAGCTGGCGCCGACTATATCGGATTCGACGGCGAAAACGCCAAAGAGCTGACCGAATGGTGGGCGGAACTGTTCAACCTGCCCTGCGTGGACTTCAATCCGTCGGATTCGTCGGATTCGGCCGACTTTCGGGTAAAGCCGCTGGGCGGTTGAACACGAACGTCCCGTTCAGGACGTAGCCCAGCAGGGCGGCGGGCAGAGTCAGCAAGGCTCCGGCGACGTACCGGTTTGACACGCCGCACAGTTCAAGCAGCTTGATGCCCGCGATGTTGACCGACGCGACGACGGCGTAGACGCCCGCGAAACGAAAGATCAGCCGCGTTTCGAACTGTTTGAAAACGAAACGCCCGAACGTGTTGAAATTGAACGCGACCCCGCACGCCGTCGCCAGAACGACGGCGACCGGATACGGCGTTTTCAGCCAAATCAGCAGGGCGTACACGCCGTAGTAGAACATCGTGTTCACGCCGCCCGCGATTAAAAACAGAACGAACCGTTCGGAAAATCCCGTGATTTCTACGGCGAGCGCGACGCCCGCGAAAAAAAGCTTTTTCAGCGGCGTCATGCGACCGGCGCCCACATCGCGTCTTCGATTCGTTCGACGCCCGCGATCAGCATGACCAGACGGTCGACGCCGATCGCGATTCCGGCGGCGTCGGGCATCGCGGCGACGGCGTTGATGAAATCGTCGTCGATCGGATAGCGTTCGCCGTACAGCTTTTCCTTTAAATCCATGTCGTATTCGAAACGCCGCCGCTGTTCCGCCGCGTCCGTCAGTTCGGAAAAGGCGTTGCCCAGCTCGGTGTCGCCGACATAGACCTCGAACCGTTCGGCAAAGCGCGGATCCGACGGTTTCTTGCGGGACAGAGCCGCCATGCACACGGGATAGTCGTACAAAATCGTCGGCACGCCGCGTCCCAGCCTCGGTTCGATTTTTTCAAACGCGATGCGGAAATAAATGTCGTCCCAGCGGTCGTCGGGGGAAACCCCGATCCCCAGCTTTTCCGCGACCTTCGCCAGCGGTTTCGGATCGGGTTCCAGCGTCGGTTCGTCGGGCAGGGTCGATTCCAGATCGAATCCCGCGTATTCGCGGCAGGCTTCGGCGATCGAAACGCGTTCCCATTCCTTGAACGGATCGACCTCCAGATCGCCGTCTTTCAGCACGTCCGCGCCGCCCGCCCGCGCGCAAGCCCGCACCAGTTCGACGGTATCGTCCATCAAAACGGTGTAGTCGGCGCGCGCCCGATACCATTCCAGCATGATAAATTCGGGGTGGTGGCGTTTGGACCGTTCCTCGTTTCTGAAAACGCGCGCCATCTGAAAGATTTTCGGCAGCCCCGCCGCCAGCAGTTTTTTCATCGTGAATTCGGGCGACGTGTGCAGGTACATGTCGCGGTCGGCTTGCCCGAACGGTTCGACCAGTTCGGTTTTAAAAGCCTTCAAGTGCGGTTCGAGCCCCGGCGAAATCTGCAGGATCGGGGTTTCGACCTCTAAAAAGTCCCGTTCGGTGAAAAAACGGCGAATCGCGTCGATCACCGCCGCGCGCCGTTTCAAAACGGGCAGACGGCGGGCGTATTCCGCGGGGTGCCAGAAAGGAATTTGACTGTTCATAAACGTTCTCCCGATATTTTTTAGCGCAGAACTCTTGCGTTCGGAAAGCTAATCTGTTAGTTTTTGGCATAAATTTTATTGGCTTTCTTTCAATATACAAGGAAAAAACTCATGAAAATGCAAGCTAACCAGATCCGTCCGGGCTGGGTCATCGAATACAACGGCAAACCGTGCGTCGTGATTGACTACGAACTGGTCATTCCCGGAAAGGGAAACGCCACCATTCAGGTCAAAATGCGCGACGTCGCCACGGGCGTTAAAACCGAACAACGCTGGCGCACCGCCGATTTCGTCGAAAAACTGATGAGCGAGGACCGCGATTGCCAGTACCTGTATTCCGACGGCAGCGACTACACGTTCATGATGGTCGACACCTACGACCAGTTCACGATCCCCAAGGAAATGCTGGGCGACCGCGCCGCCTATCTGCAGGACAACATGGAAGTCGTCGTCGAATTCATCGAAGGACGCCCCGTCGGCGTCGAACTGCCCGCCAAGGTCATTCAAACGGTCGTCGAAACCGAACCCGTGATCAAGGGACAGACCGTTTCGTCGTCCTACAAACCCGCCGTTTTGGACAACGGTCTGCGCATCGGCGTTCCCCCGTTCGTCGCGACCGGCGACAAAATCGTCGTTTCCACGATCGACAACACCTATGTCGAACGCGCGAAATAACTGATTTGAAGAAAGGCGTCCGACATCATGCCCAAATCGACCATCAAGCCGCCGCGTCCGTCGTTCAGACGGACGACCGTGCGCCGCGCCGTCGCGGAGGAACTTTCGGCTGAACGCAAAACGTTCCAGCGCAAATCGGAAATCAAAACCCGCGCGCTGGAATTGTTGCAGCAGAAATCCGAACAGGCGGCGGGACTGCAGCCGCAGGCTTTTCCCGTCCGCAACCGTCCCGATCCCGCGGAACAGTTCCGCGAATCGCGTCAGGACAGATTCATTTCGTCGCTGTCGCCGACCCTGAACGTCATGATTCAGGCGGTGCAGAGAGCCGGTCGCGGTCTGGTGCGCGACTTCGGCGAACTGGAACAGTTGCAGATTTCGAAAAAAGGCGCCGCCGATTTCGCGTCGACGGCGGATTTCAATTCCGAAAAAACACTGCGCGAATATCTGCTGAAAGTCCGCCCCCGCTACGGCTTTTTGCAAGAGGAAAGCGGCGTCAAAGCGGGCGAGGACACGTCCCACCGCTGGATCGTCGATCCGCTGGACGGCACCAGCAATTTCCTGCACGCCGTTCCGCACTTCGCGATTTCTCTGGCTTTGCAGGAAGACAACGACATCATCGCGGGCGTCGTTTTCAACCCCGTCACGGGCGACCTGTTCTACGCCGAACGCGGCGGCGGCGCGTGGGCGATGACGGCGTCGGGCACCCGCCGCATTCACGTTTCCAACCGCAATTTGATGAACGAATCCGTCGTCGTGACGGGAATCCCGCATTTCGGGCATTCCAACCCCGACCGTTTCGTGCGCCAGCTGATGCCGATGATGCAGAAAACGGCGGGCGTCCGCCGCATGGGCGCCGCGTCGCTGGATCTGGCTTACGTCGCCGCGGGTCGCTTCGAATGCTATTTCGAAGAAGACATCAAACCTTGGGACGTCGCCGCGGGTCAGCTGATCGTCAAAGAGGCGGGCGGTCGCGTCTGCACCTATGACGGCAGAGAGGATTCCGCGTCCGTCGTGAACGCGGGAACGATCATCGCGACGAACGACCTGATGTTCGCGCCGTTCAAAAAAGCGTTGGCGATTTCGGAAAAATCGGACGCGTTCAAGCAGTTCGAAACCGCGATCGCCCCCGCCCCCGCAAAGGAGTAAAGGAGCCGCTCCCTTGAATTTACGAGCCAAAGCCGCCCTGTTCGCCGCCGTCGGATTTTTGACGGCACGGGCGGCTTTTGCTCAGGTTACGGTCGATCTGGACGTTTTGACCGAGGATTTCATTCCCAAAGACACCATTTCGTCCGACCGCGCCGCGAAAAAAAGCGACGCGCCGGTATTGACCGCCCCCGCCGCGAAAAAAGCCGAACCGCCGAAAAAAACGCCGGCGAAACCGGCTAAATCTCCGAAAAAGAAGAACGCCGCCAAGCCGCAAAAGTCCAAAGGCTATCAGGTGCGCGAAGCCGCCGTCAAAGACGAGCACGACAAGCTGAAGCCGCGCGCGAAACCCGTGCCGCAGGTCAAAATTCTGGCGGTCGACACGACGGTCAAATCGGCGGAAGAAGCTTTGAACGCGGCGCCCGCGCCCGAATTGAAACTGTCCAAGCATTTTCTGGAACAGGCGGAACGGGCGAAAATCGCCGAAAAGAAAAAAGCCGAAGCGAAAAAGACGGTCGCCGCCGCCAAGCCGAAACCCGTTCCCGCCGCGAAGCCGTCCAAGCCCGCGCCCGCTCCCGTCGAAACGGCGTCCGAACGGTCCGCGATCGCCGACGCGCCGAAACAGACGCTGGCGGATTTGGCGGAAGCTTTGAAAACCCTTGAAAAACCGAAAGCGGCGGAAAAAGCCGCGACCGCCGCGCCGGAAATCAAAACCGCCGAAAAGCCGGAAACGCCCGCGGAGGTCAAAACCGCAGACGCGCCC
>DJRZ01000006.1:0-4881 GCA_002440235.1 Alphaproteobacteria bacterium UBA6347 | reverse complement strand
CCGCCGTTCTGCCGGCGGCGTCCAATCCGACGGCGGAAGACAGAATCGCCCTGCTGGCGCGCGTCGTTCCGTCCGATTCGCCGACGGCGACCGCCGTCGCGCGCGGCAAAAAACTGCAATGGATTTTCGTTCACGAACCGAAATCGTCCGAACTGACGCCCGAAATGCGGCGCGCGCTGGATCTGACGGCGGCGCAAACCGTCAAAAACAAATCCCGCGTGTTCCTGTACGCCTACGCTTCGAACGAAAGCGGCGCCGAACGGCGGACGGCTCTGCGGCGCGCGCTGGCGATCCGTTCCTATCTGACGCGCAAGGGCGTCCGTTCCCTGCGCGTTGAAATCAGGGCGTTCGGGAACCGCGGCGCGGGCGCGGTCCGCCCCGACAGGACGGACGTTTTAACCAAAGACTGACAAGGATTGATAAAAAAATGGAACTGCCGAACCGTTATGTGACGCGCATGTTTTTATTTCTGATTCTGGTCGCGGGCGCGGGCGCGGTTCTGTTTCCCGCCCTGTCGAACGCCTTTTTGACGAACCCCGCCCTGAACAGTCTGATCGCGCTGGTGTTTTTGTTCGGCGTCGGGCTGAATTTTCATTCCGTTTTCGCGCTTTACCGCGAAATCAAATGGCTGAAAGCCCCCGCTCTGTCTTTGGACGACGCCGCGTTGCAGAAACTGCGTCTGCTGTCCCCGCTGGCTTTGGTTTTGAAAAACAACCGCGCCAAAGGAAACGCCGTGCTGTCCCCGACCATCGCGCGCACGATTTTGGATTCGGTCGAAATGCGTTTGGAGGAAAGCCGCGACATTTCGAAATATCTGATCGGTCTGTCGACTTTTCTGGGACTGCTGGGAACGTTTTGGGGGCTGATGGAAACCGTCGGCGCGGTCGCGACCGTGATCAAATCCCTGAACGTGTCGGGGGAAGAGGCGACGCAAGCCTTCAACACGATCAAAACGTCGCTGGAACTGCCCTTGTCGGGCATGGGAACGGCGTTTTCGTCGTCCCTGCTGGGGCTGTCGGGGGCGTTGATCGTCGGCTTTTTGGATTTGCAGGCGGGTCGCGCGCAAAACAACTTTTACAACGGGCTGGACGAACATCTGGCGTCGCTGACCCGCTATTCGTCCGCGGTCGGCAGCCAGTCGGACGAATCGGTCACGTCGAACGCCGCCTACGCCAACGCGTTGCTGGAACAGGTGGTCGAAAGCCTGTCCGACATTCGTTCCCAACTGCAAAAAAACGAAGCGAAATCGCAGGAAAGCGCGCAGACCGATCTGGACGCCCTGCGCTTTATCAGCCGGATCGACCACAACGTCAACCAAATCGACAAACGCAGCGAAGCGCGGCAGGAAATCCTGCTGCGCGAGGTCCGCGATTCGTTCAAACTGCTGATTCGCACCGTTTCGGGGCAGGACAAGTAAATGCGGCGGTTCAGACAGTCGGGCGGCTATAATTTCTGGCCCAGCTTCGTCGACGCGCTGTCGACGCTGTTGATCGTAGTGTTGTTTTTCCTGTTGCTGTTTGTGATGGCGCACTTTTTCATGGGGCGGAATCTGGACACGAAAAACGCCGAAATCGACGCGCTGACGGGGCATTTGAACGATTTGACGGCGCAGCTGTCCGCCGAACGCGACGCGACGCGCGATCTGACCCGCCGTCTGGCTTTGCAAACGGACGAAGCCGCGCGGCTGGCGGAGGAACTGACGGGCGTCAAAGCCGAACAGACCCGAACGCTGGCGCAAATCGCCCTGCTGGAACAGGACGTCAAGGCGCTGACCCTGCGCCGCGACGAACTGGAAAAGGAAACGGCGTCCAAGGAAAAAGCGTTGAAAAGCGAACGCAAAATCTCGCAGGAGGCGAAAGCCTACATCGCCCTGCTGACGGCGCAAACGGAAAAGCTGACCAAAGAGCTTTCCAAACTGGGGGCTTTGCTGGACAAAGCCGATCAAAAGGACAAAAAACAGCGCGCGCAGATCGCCGATCTGGGCAAACGCCTGAACCGCGCTTTGGCGGCGAAGGCGGGCGAACTGGCGTCCTACCGTTCCGAATTTTTCGGCACTCTGCGCAAAGTTTTGGAAGACCGCGACGATTTCAGAATCGAAGGCGACCGGTTCGTGTTCCAGTCCGAACTGTTTTTCAAAAGCGGTTCCGCGTCGTTAGAGGAAAAGGGCAAAAAGCAGCTGCGTGTTCTGGCGAAAACGGTCAAGGAACTGCGCCGCAAAATTCCCGCCAAAATCCCGTGGGTTCTGCGCGTGGACGGTCACACCGACAACGTCCCCGTCAAGGACGCCGCCCGTTTCGCGTCGAACTGGCAGCTGTCCGCCGAACGCGCGATCGCCGTCGTGCGCTATCTGATCGAACAGGGCGTCCCCGCGCGGCGTCTGGTCGCGGCGGGATTCGGCGAATTTCAGCCGGTCGACACCGCGAACACCGAAACCGCGCGGCGCAAAAACCGCCGAATCGAATTCAAACTGACCGAGCGTTGATTTTTTGCCGATTCAGCGAAAACGGGCTTGAAATGCCGAACCGTTTAGAGTATAGAAAAGAAACTTATTGCATTGTCTGGAGCAGAAGTTATGAAAAAAGATATCCATCCGAACTACCATGAAATCACCGTGGTCATGACAGACGGAACCGAATTCAAGACGCGTTCGACAATGGGCAAAGAAGGCGACACGGTTCGCTTGGACATTGACCCGTTGGCTCATCCGGCTTGGACGGGCGTGTACCGTTTGGTCGACAGCGGCGGTCAGCTGGCGAAATTCAACAAGCGTTTCGCGGCTTTCACGAAAAAGAAATGATTTCGCGAAGTTTCAAAAAAAAACGGTTTCCGGTTTCGGCGACCGTTTTTTTATGCCCGCCGCACGGATTTTTTTGCTGATTTTTCGGTCAACCTCTTTTAATATATGAATAATTCTTTGATTTACGCGGGTTTGAAAAGTGTCCGATATTGTCCATTACGAAGTCTATGCCTATCAGAACGGCGGTTGGGATCTGCTGGCGCGCTATCCGTCCGAACAGCGCGCGAAAGCGACCGAATACGCCAAAAGCATAGAAAATTCGGAACGCAAGCCGACCAAAGTCGTGCGCGAAACCTACAATCTGGACACCCAAATGTTTCAAGAGGCGATGGTCTACCTCAGCGAAATTCCGAAACCGCAGCCCCGAAAATCGTCGCCGTATCAAAACAGCGTGATTCCGACCGTCAACAAACCCAAAAAGAAAAAACGCACGTCCAATTCGATCACCGAAGGCGTCATCATGATTTTCCTGTCGGTGCTGTTTTCCATGATGGCGTCCGCCGTCATCACGACGCTGGTTTTGCGGCTGATGCTGACCGCGGGCTTTACGCCGCAGGACATCACGAACCAAATGGTTTTGGGCGTCTTCACGTTCTTCTTTCTGGTCATTTCCATTCCGACGGCGATCAAATGGGTGAATTGGGACAATTTGCTGGGATCGAACGAAGACATTTCGTTCGCGTCGACGGCGAAAACGGCGTCCGATTCCGCCGCCGACACGGACGGCGAGCTTGACAAAGCCGTTTCCTCCGCCGTTTTGCGCGAACTGTACGGAACCGCCGAAGACCGATCATACACGCAGGACACGCGGCTGTCGCATCTAGTGCGCCGCTTTTTCGACGCGTTCGATTTGCTGATGGGCAGGAAGACCATGACGCAACGGCTGGAAAGCGCCCGCCAAAAGGCGGAAGAGCAAGCCAAACGCGAAGAGGAAGCCGACAAAGCCGCCGAAGAGGAATTTAAACGCCAAACCGCCGAAACCGACGGCGAATCCGAACAGCCGGCGGAACAGCCCGAAACGGAACAGGCGGAACAATCCGCCGAAACCGCGGCGTCCGACGGCGCGGACGGCAACGAATCGGATCAATCCGCCGAACCCGCCGTCATTCCGGCGGAGCTGGAAAAGGACTATCTGAAACTGACGTCCCTGCTGTCGATCGTTTTGCGCGTGTTGCAGGAAAAAAACACTTTGCTGAACACCTACGCCCGTTTCGGGATCGAGCTGTTCATGGCGGGCGCGTGCGAACAGCTGTGCAAAACGCGGGTGCTGACGAAACAGCAGAACCGCGTCATGCTGTCGGGCGTACTGGAACTGCTGGGGCGCGCGCCGGCGCTGGCGGCTTTGTTCTTTGACAAGGTCGACGAATACATGCTGGAACCGAAATACCTGCCCGTCATCGACAACGGGGCGAAAAGCATGCAAATCTATCTGACCAACAAAAACTCGGCGGAGCTGGTCGGCTTGATCCAAAGCACGATGGGCGTCTGGCTGAACCCGTCGAAAAAGGAAACCGTTTCGTCGGGCGTCTGCACCATCATGTTCACCGACATCGTTTCTTCGACGCAAATGACGCAAACGCTGGGCGACCGGCTGGCGCAACAGCTGATTCACCGCCACAACACGATCGTGCGTCAGGCGCTGGGCGCTTGCGGGGGCGAGGAAATAAAGCAGACGGGCGACGGCATCATGGCTTCCTTTCCGTGGGCATCGAACGCGATTGACGCCGCCATCGCGATTCAGCGGGCGGTCAACGCGTACAACAACGAATCGCCGACCGTTCCTTTGGCTGTGCGGATCGGGCTGAACGCCGGCGAACCGATCGTCGAAAACAACGACCTGTTCGGGCTGACCGTTCAAATCGCGTCGCGCGTGTGCGGCGAAGCGGGCAAGGATCAGATTTTCGTGTCTTCGGTGGTCAAGGAACTGGCGGCGGGCAAAAACTACGTTTTCAAACCGCTGGGCGATTTTAACTTAAAAGGCGTCAGCGCGCCGCAGGCGTTGTACGAAGTCGACTGGACCGCCGCCGGAAAACCCGCTGAAACGGCGCCGGACGACGCCGCGGAACGGGCGGAAAAGCCGGAAC
>DJRZ01000055.1:4648-4820 GCA_002440235.1 Alphaproteobacteria bacterium UBA6347 | reverse complement strand
GCAAATCGTCGCTGGCGTTCGATACCCTGTACGCCGAAGGACAGCGCCGCTACGTCGAAAGCCTGTCCGTGTACGCGCGCCAGTTCGTTGATTTGATGAAAAAGCCCGACGTCGATTTGATCGAAGGTCTGTCCCCCGCGATTTCGATCGAACAGAAAACGACGTCGCACAA
>DJRZ01000055.1:0-4548 GCA_002440235.1 Alphaproteobacteria bacterium UBA6347 | reverse complement strand
CGCGACGGGATTGCCGATCGAAAGCCAGACCGTTTCCCAAATGGTGGACAAGGTCATGGCGATGCCGCAGGGGACGAAGCTTTTGCTGCTTTCCCCCGTCGTGCGCGGGCGCAAAGGCGAATATAAAAAGGAAATCGCCGAATACCGGAAAAAAGGGTTCCAGCGGCTGAAAATCGACGGAACGGTGTACGGCGTTGACGACGTTCCCGAATTGAACAAAACGCTGAAACACGACATCGCCGTCGTCGTCGACCGCGTGGTCGTCAAGGACGGCATCGAATCCCGACTGGCGGAATCGTTCGAAACGGCTTTGGGGCTGTCGGACGGCTTGGCGGTCGCCGAAAACGCCGAAACGGGCGAACGGACGATGTTTTCGTCGCGCTATTCGTGTCCCGTGTCGGGCTTTACGATCGACGAAATCGAACCGCGTCTGTTTTCGTTCAACAATCCGCACGGCTATTGCCCTGAATGCGAGGGATTGGGCGTCAAGCTCTACATCGACCCCGATTTGGTCGTTCCCGACAAGGAAAAACGCCTTGACGAGGGGGCGATCGCGCCGTGGTCGGGCGCGAACGGCGAAATTTATCCGTGGCACAGGGAAGCCCTGTACGGACTCAGCCGCCGCTTTCATCTGGACCTGTCGGAACGCTGGTGCGATTTGCCCGAGGAAACGCAACAGGCGATTTTGTACGGAACGCCGTCGTTCGAGGGCGTCATTCCGAACCTGAACCGCCGTTTTTTGGAAACCGATTCCGAATACATGCGCGAAGAGATCCAGAAATTCCAAAACAACATCGTGTGCGAACACTGCCGCGGCAAACGTTTGCGCCCCGAAGCCCTCGCGGTCAAAATCGACGGCAAGGACATCGCCGACGTGACGAATATGTCGATCACCGAAGCGCGCGAATGGTTCGGCGGCGTGACGGAACGGCTAAAACCGCAAAACCGCGAAATCGCCGGCAGAATTTTGCGCGAAACGAACGAACGGCTGGATTTTCTGATCAACGTCGGGCTGGGGTATCTGTCGCTGGGGCGTTCGTCGGGGACTTTGTCGGGCGGGGAAAGCCAGCGTATCCGTCTGGCGTCGCAAATCGGGTCGGGGCTGACGGGCGTTTTGTACGTTCTGGACGAACCGTCCATCGGTTTGCACCAGCGCGACAACGACAGGCTTCTGGCGACTTTGTTCCGTCTGCGCGATCTGGGCAACACGGTCATCGTCGTCGAACACGACGAAGACGCCATGCGCGCCGCCGACATGCTGATCGACATGGGACCGGGGGCGGGGGCTTTGGGCGGCAGCGTCATCGCCGCCGGCACGCCGCAGGAGGTTGCCGACAACCTGAACAGCCTGACGGGACGCTATCTGTCGGGGACGAAGCGTATCGCCGTTCCGGAAAAACGGCGCGCGGGCAACGGCAAATTCCTGACGGTCGTCGGGGCGCGGGTGCACAACCTGCGCAATATCGACGTGAAATTCCCGCTGGGGACGTTCACCTGCGTCACGGGCGTGTCGGGCGGCGGCAAGTCTTCGCTGGTCATCGAAACGCTGTACAAAGGGCTGGCGAAAGCGTTGAACGGCACGCGGCTGAGCGTCGGCGACCACGACCGTATCGAGGGGCTGGACAACATCGACAAAGTGATCGACATCGACCAATCGCCGATCGGGCGCACGCCGCGCAGCAACCCCGCGACCTACACGGGCGTGTTTTCGCAGATCCGCGAATGGTTCGCCGGATTGCCCGAAGCCAAACTGCGCGGGTACAAGGCGGGACGCTTTTCCTTTAACGTCAAGGGCGGGCGGTGCGAAGCCTGTCAGGGCGACGGCGTTTTGCGCATCGAAATGCACTTTCTGCCCGATATGTACGTCCAATGCGACGAATGTAAAGGCACGCGCTACAACCGCGAAACGCTGGAGGTCAAATACAAGGGCAAATCCATCGCCGACGTTCTGGATATGACGGTGGACGAGGCGGTCGCGTTTTTCGACGCCGTTCCGTCGATTAAAAACAAGCTGACGCTGCTGCAGCGCGTGGGGCTGGGATACATCAAGCTGGGGCAGTCCGCGACGACCCTTTCGGGCGGCGAGGCTCAGCGCATCAAATTGTCCAAGGAACTGTCCAAAAAGGCGACGGGACGCACGGTCTACATTCTGGACGAACCGACGACCGGACTGCATTTCGAGGATATCGCCAAGCTGCTGGACGTTTTGCACCAGCTGGTGGATCAGGGCAACACGGTCGTCGTCATCGAACATAATTTAGAGGTTATCAAAACCGCGGACTGGATCGTCGACATGGGACCCGAGGGCGGCAACGGCGGCGGCGCGGTCGTCGTCGAGGGAACGCCCGAACGGGTCGCCGAATGCGAACGGAGCTATACGGGCAAGTATTTGAAAAAATATTTGAATCAGCGGCGGTAAAAAAATTCCCCCGTCCGGCAAAGGGCGGGGGATTATCCGTTCCGGCGGACGTCATTCGACGCCCAGCGCGCGGATCAAAGCGGACGGATAGTCGCAGTGTAAAATCAGCGGGATCAACGCCGCGGGCGTCCGTCCCGTCATTTTCGCCAGCGTTTCCAGCGATTGACCGCCGCCGTTCGCCGCGTCGTAGGACAGGGAATCGAAATTTTTCGACACAAACATTTTCAGTTTGTTTTCGGGCAGGTTTTCTTCGCCTTTTTTAACCATGTCGACGAAAAACTGATTCGGCGCGTACGACCAGATCGTTTCGTTCGACGCGTCGGTCGAAAATCCCGTCGTTCCCGTAATCATCAAAACGGCGAACACGCCGTCCAGCACGCCGCCCATGCCGATTTGCGAATTGAGCATAATGCTTTGGTCGACGTAGCCGTCTTTGCGCGCCGTCAGCAAAACGGGCGAGTTCGTGCGCTCCAGCTGAATGGTCGCCGGCGTCGTTCCCAGCAGAACCCCGTTGCGCAGGATTTCGACGCCGCTCGGTGCGCTGTCGACCAGAATGGTTTGCCGTTGACCGCAAAACAGCGTTCCGCACGCGGAAACGGCAAAAAGCGCTAAAAACAAGAAAATGCGCATATATCTCATCGCTTGAAAACTCCTTTTAAAATGAGATTTGAAACATAACAAAAAAGCGGAATGCTTAAAAGCTAAAAAGGTTTCCCGCGCCGCAAAAACGGCGGGCGCACTACAGGCGCAGTCCGGACGCCGAAGTGCGCGCGAACGAATAAAGCAGGCAAATCGCGGAAAAAGCAAACACCAGCAAAACGGTCAGAGCGACATGTTTCATCGCAACTCCCCTATGTTCGAATCATTCTAATTAAAAAGTAAAAAATTTTATTCGAAAAATCAATACAAATCAAAGGTGGTACCGCGCTTTCGCGCGCAAAGGGATTTTCAGACGGAAAGCCCCGCCAGATTTCAATGAAAAGGGCGTCCCCGCAGGTGGGATTTTACCCGAACACCTTATCCAATTTCTGTTCCAGTGTGCCGTCGCGGGCGGCGGGCAGGGCGTCGTATTTGCGGAAGTTGTTGCGCGGTATCGCCGCGCTTTCGTCAAATCCCAGAATGTACGCCGTCGCGATTCTGTAAATGATTTCGGTCGGCGCCAATCCGAACACCTGTTTTGCGAAAATGTGGTTCAGCCTGTCGTTTCGGTCGGGGTAGACCGCCGCCAGTTTCGGGCTGTTGTACAGCCGTTTGACGATTTCCGCGATGTACATTCCCGATTTCATATAAAGGTCGATGAACGTGTGTTCGGGATTGTCGAAGCACCCCGCGTTTTCGGTTTCCCCGTCGTCCGTATTTTTTCAAACGATTAACGTTCGGAATCCGAAATGTTTCCGTTGCTTCGTTTTTTAGCTTTTCTGGACGAGTTATTTTGACAGGAATTTTTTATAAACAAACCCTTCTTTTCCGTTGCAGACGGTTCGACACCATTTGCCTTCAATTTTTGAACAGAAAACACTGTGTCCGCCGGCGATTTTTCCGATAACTTTTCCGTTTGTTCCTGCTTGATCGCGACAATTCAACGTTTTTGTCGCTTTGAAGCTTTTCGCTTCCGTCATTTTGGAAGAATTGTTTATTCCTTCAAGTACCCCTGCGAAAAAATGTACGGCGAAAATTCCGATAACGATCAGGCATACACGCTTCCGCCATTTTTTCCTGTATTCCTGCGGTTTTACCCAGTTTTCAATCGGTTTTGCGCGTTTGGAGCTACGGTCCGGTGTACAACCAAAGATGTCATCCATGGTGTTGTCGGGATTGTCCGGTATTTCCGGTGTACGACCAAAAATGTCGTCTATGGTGTCATCGGGACTGTCCGGTATTTCCGGTGTACAACCAAAGATATCATCCATGGTGTCATCGGGACTGTTCGGTATTTCCGGTGTGCGACCAAAAATGTCGTCTATGGTGTTGGCGCCGTGTTCGATCAGCAGTTTCGCAATTTCGATGTTATTATTGCTTGCGGCTTCGCGCAACGGTGTACGACGGTCATCAGCTTCTGCATTGAGGTTGGCGCCGTGTTCGATCAGCAGTTTCGCCATTTCGGTGCTATTATTGCTTGCGGCTTCGTG
>DJRZ01000035.1:33590-39500 GCA_002440235.1 Alphaproteobacteria bacterium UBA6347 | reverse complement strand
AAAAAAGCGAAAAAATCAAAAAAGGCTAAGCGTACCGTCCGATAACATACAAGGCGGCGGTCGTCAAAGCCAGCCGCACGGGACTGTTCGCAACGGCGGGGATGACAAAGCCCGCAACGGTCGACACAATGATTTTCGCAGTCGTTCCGTCCGGTTTGACCCGTTCGGCGATAAAGGCGGCGACCAAAGGCAAAGCGGCGGGAAAAGCGAAGTCGCCCCACATTTCGCTTGCCGTCCGTTTTGCGCAAACGCCGCCGCACAGCAGACTAAGAATAAACCCTGCGGGATACGCGAACGACATATTGCGCAACAAATACGCCGCGCCCGCGCCAACGCCCCACAACGCCAGCGCGCCCGTTATCGGAAAGCTCTGTGCGGACAGGCTGATTGCGCGGAATCCGACGACTGCGGCGGCAAATCCCAACGCGGCCACCGGTTTCACCCCCAGCAAAGTCGCCGTTAAAAACACGACGGCGGCAACGGCGGCGGCCATGTTGGCGGACAGCGCGATTTTGCGGAACGCGTTGATTTGCACGAAAACAATCCAAACAATCGGCATGACCAGTCCGACCGCCCCCAAAGCGGGCATCATCAAAAACGGCACGATTGCGGCAAGCAGAGCTTGAATATTTTTCATTGGCTTTTTTCCCGATTAACATAAAATTATGGAAAAGATTTTAACCACCTTTTATTTTTTTTGTCTTAAAAAAAGAAACAAAAAAAACAAAACCGTGGGGGTCGGACTCATGTCATTGCCTTTTTCCTACCCGATCGCGTGCAAAACGGGGGGATACAACGAATTGCTGGACGAAAGCGGCGAAATCCGTCCGCATTGGCGCGCTTTTTTCGACGCGCTGGGCGAAAACGGTCGCGAAAAGCTCGCCGCCTGTTCCGAACAGGTCGCGCGGCTGATGAACGCCGACGTTCCCGCCGCCGCGGCGCGTCCCGTCGTTCACGGCGTCATTCCGTTCATTCTGTCCGACGGCGACTTTCAAGCCCTGTCGGCGGGACTGGTTCAGCGCGCGCGGCTGATGAACCGCGTTCTAAGCGACCTTTACGGCGAACAGAGCCTGATCACGCGCGGCGTCCTGCCGCCCGACGCCGTGTACGCGAATCCCGCGTATTTTCCCGCGCTCGGGAACGTCCGCCCCGCCCGCGGCGTGTTTTTGCAGGAATACGCCGTCGACGTCGAACGCGCCCCCGACGGGCGTTTCTGGGTCGTCGCCGACAAAACCCAAGCCCCCGAAGGCATCGGGCTGACCATGAAAAACCGCCGCGTCCTGTCGCGCGTCATGCCCGACATTTACGAAAAAGCCGCCCCCGCGCGCCTGTCCGGCTATTTCGAATCCCTGCGCAGCCATTTGTTTTCCTGCGTGCCGGAAACGGCGGACGGTTCGAAAGTCCCGTCCATCGTCATGCTGTGCGGCGGGGTCGGGAAAAAGCTGTCGTTCGAAGAATCCTTTTTCGCGCGCGGACTGGGCGTCGCCGCCGTCGACGCGACCGACCTGACCGTGCGCGGCGACCGCGTGTATTTGAAAAACATCGACGGACTGAAACCCGTCGACGTGATTTTGCGCCGCGTCGACGACGGATTGTGCGATCCGCTGGAACTGAACGGCGCGTCCGTTTCGGGCGTCGCCGGGCTGGTGAACGCCGCGCGGGCGAAAACGGTTTCCATCGTGAATCCGCTGGGGTCGGGGCTGGCGGAAATTCCCGTCCTGCGCGCCTTTATCCACGGCATATCGCGCTTTTTCAACGGTGAAGACCTGCTGCTGCCGTCCGTCGCCGCGTGGTGGTGCGGTCAGGAACGGGAAAAGAATTACATCCTCGACCATTTGTCCGAATTGAAAATCTACGACGTCGCGGGCAAAAAAGTCCGCCCGACGCGCGACGACATCGAATCCGCCCCCGCGCGGTACGTCGCGCAGGAACGCGTCAACGCGTCGTTGGCGCCCGCTTTGCAAAACGGCGTTCCCGTTCCCGCCCGCGCGCGTCTGCGTTTCCATCTGATTTACGAAAACGGCGACTACCGCGTGATAAAGGGCGGACTGGCGTTCACCCAAGCCGCCGCCCCCGCCGTGCGCGACATTTGGGTCGAAACGCCGAAAACGGCTGAAACGGCGGTCGTTCCGCCCGTCGCGCCTCCCGCGGCGAAACCCGCGCGCACGACGTTCGAACTGACGTCGGGCATCGCGGACAACATGTTTTGGCTGGGACGCAATCTGGAACGCGGCGAACAACTGGCGCGCCTGTCGCGCGTCGCCGTCGAACGCATGACCGAAGGTCCCGAAATCCCCGAACCGAACGACGCCGCGACGCTGCTGTCCGTTCTGGCTTTGGCGGGACACCTGCCCTTTGACGACTACCGCGATCCCGCCGTCCGGAAAAAAGCGATGAAAGGACTGCGCGACGTCATCGCGTCGCCCGATTACGGGTTCGGACTGCGTTTTTTGTTTTCGCGCCTGCGGGATATGGCGGACCTGCTGCACGACCGGCTGTCCATGGACACTTGGGAACTGTTCCGCCGTCTGCCGTCCCTGCTGCCGCCCGCGGACGCGAACCCGCAAATCCTGCAAAACCGGCTGAACGAAATCATTTTGTGCCAGAACGCTCTGGCGGGCTTGATTTGCGAAGACATGACCCGCGACCACGGCTGGCGTTTTCTGGAAATCGGCAAACGGCTGGAACGCGCGATGCAGATATTGACGCTGATGTCGGGCATCGGCTTTTGCGCGAACAACGGCTTCAACGCTTCGCTGGAAACGATGCTGGAAACGATGGACAGCCGCATGACCTACCGCGCGCGCTACATGTCCGTGCCGACCGTGCCGCTGGTGTTTGATTTGCTGGTTTGCGACGATTCCAACCCCCGCGCGCTGGTCTACCAAGTGCTGAAACTGGCTGAAAACATAGCCGTTTTGAAACGCGAAAGCCGTTTGCCAGACCTGTTTTCCAAAGAATCCGCCCTGCTGGAAAACGTCATCGAACACATCAGGTCCCTTGACGTTTCCAAACTGGCGGAACAGGGGCGCACGCCCGACGACGCGGTCGTGCTGAATCCCGCTTTCGCGGCGATAACCGACGGCTTGCGCGCCAAATTGCAGGAATTTTCCGACACGCTGACGCTGTCGTGCTTCGTCCACGCGGTGTCGACGCGTCAGGGTCCCGCCTATAACAAGGGAAAACAGAAATGACTTATCTTTACCGCGTGCGTCACAAAACCGTGTACGGATACAGCGTCCCCGTCACGCTGTCGCACCATCTGGCGCGGCTGAAACCCCGCGAAACGCCCTATCAGCGCGTCGTGCGTTCCAGCGTCGTCATGACGCCCGAACCGTCGTTTCAACGGGACGTAGCGGACGCGTTCGGCAACACGGCGACTTTTCTGATCGACGAAACGCCGCACCGCGAAATGACGATCACTTCGGACTTCACCGCCGAAATCGCGCCGCCGGTCTATCCCGCCCCCGAATCCACTCCGGCGTGGGAGGAAACGCGCGCCCTGCTGGCGTCGCCGACGACCATCGAACTGGCGCGCGCGGCGCAGATGACCGCCCCGTCCCTGTTCGTCCCTCCGTCGCCCGAAGCCAAAGAATACGCGGCGAGCAGTTTCACCCCGAACCGTCCCGTTCTGGCGGCGGCGGAGGAAATCATGCGCCGCATTTACGCGGATTTCACCTACGATCCGTCGGCGACCAGCATCGCCACGCCGATTCGGGAAACGTTGAAAATGAAACGCGGCGTCTGTCAGGATTTCGCGCACGTCGCCATCGCGTGCCTGCGTTCTTTCGGCGTCGCGGCGCGGTACGTCAGCGGCTATATCCGCACCCGCCGTTCGGCGCAGGCGGAACGGACGGGCGAAATCGAAATGATCGGGGGCGACGCATCGCACGCGTGGTTTTCGGTGTTTGTGCCGTCGTTCGGCTGGGTGGATCTGGATCCGACGAACAACATTTATCTGCATCACGAGCATCTGACCGTCGGCTGGGGACGCGATTTCGACGACATGTCCCCCGTCAAAGGCGTCATGACGGGCGGCGGACTGCACACCATATCGGTCGACGTCGCCGTGCGCCTGATGAATCCCGACGCGGCGAAGTAGGCAAATATTGCCTGTTTCCGCGGTCGCTTTTCCGTGTTATATTGAATGAAATCAAACAGCCGCCCGTAACGGAGATCCGTCATGAAAACGATGCCCTACAACCTGTCGGTTCCGATGTCCAAAGCGATTTCGACGTCTTTGACGCAATCGAAATCCCTGTCCGCGGCGCGCGAAAAAAACACCGTCGCGCTGTCGACGGGCAAAAAAGTCAACGAATCCTACGACAATTCGATTTTGTACTTCAAGGACATGCGGCTGAGCGAACGCGCGCAGGGGCTGACGGACGTGATGGACGGGCTGTCGAACATCATTTCGACGCTGAAATCGACGTCGGATTCGATCGACGCGATCAACGATTTTCTGGCGCAAGCCAAAGCCGCCGCCAATTCCGCGCTGGACGGGCGCAACTATATGTCCAGCCTGACGGGCAAGAATCTGGTCGTCAAGGATTCGACCAAACTGTCCGATCTGCCCGACGTGAAAACGGGCGACGAGATCATCGTTCGCACGGGCGACGCCGACAAAATGGAATCCGAAATCCTGATGACGAAGGAAACGACGTTGAAGGATCTAGGCGTCGCGAAGGGCGAGGAATACAGGATCAAGGTCGGCGACAACGACTGGGCGGTGCTGAAAGCCGTCGACGAAGACATGACCGTGACCGATTTTTTCGGACAGATCAAGGAACAGTTCGGCGTCGACACGTTCACTTACGAAATTCTGGACGGCAAGCTGACCATCGGCACGACCGACCGCAGCGCCGTGATTTTGGACGGGGACGCGTGGTCGGACAAATTCGGTTTCGACCTGTCGACGACGCACAAGATCGAAATCGACGGCGATTGGACGGTTCAATATTTTTCGCGCGTTCTGTCCGACCTTGACGACGGGCTGTCCGCCGCTCTGGACACGACGGGGCGGCTGAAGGTGTCGATGATTTACGGCGAAGATCTGGCGATCGCCGACGCGGCGGGCAAGACCGCGAAATCGTTCGGTTTCGCCGGCGTCGACGACGGCGGCAGCCACACGCTGAAAAGCTACGCCGACCAGTACAACGAACTGCTGCGCCAAATCGATTCTCTGGTCAAAGACGGCGCCTACAACGGGCTGAATTTGCTGGAAGGCGACAGCATCAGCGCGATTTTTGACGAAAAAGGATCGATGATGCGCACCGTCAAGGGCGAAAAACTGGATTCAGAATCGCTGGGACTGCCGACCGCGACCGACGACTGGAACAGCCGGGAGGACATTCAAAACGCGTTCGACGCTGTTCAACAGGCGGTCTATAAATTAAACAAGACGGCGGCGCGTTTCGACCGCGCTTTGGCGATGGTGCAGTCGCGCGAATCCTATCTGGACGCGCTGTCGGACACCTGCCAGACGGGGGCTGAAACGCTGACCGGCGCGGATTTGAACGAAGTGTCCGCCCAAATTCTGGCGATTCAGACGCAAAACGAATTGGTCAATCAGGTCATCAGTATTACACTTGAAGCCGAATCAAGTGTCTTGTCACTCTTTTAAAAAAGGAAAAAACGCATGCCGTTGAAAATCGAATTGAAACCGGGGGAACGCCTGATCGTCGGCAACGCCCTGATCACGAACGACAAGGAACGCGCCAAACTGTTCATCGAAGGCAACGTCCCCATTCTGCGCGAAAAATACGTCCTGACGGAAAAGGAAGCCGACACGCCGTGCAAAAAGGTTTATTACGTTTTGCAGGAAATGTATCTGGCAAAGGATCCGACCGTCCTGCACCCCGAATACTTCGCCCGCATCGGGGAAATCATGCAGGCGGCTCCCAGCTTCGC
>DJRZ01000035.1:28064-33583 GCA_002440235.1 Alphaproteobacteria bacterium UBA6347 | reverse complement strand
CTCCCGCGTTCGACGAACTGAACAGGGACATTCTGGGCGGAGATTACTACGCCGCGCTGAAACACATGATGCCGATCATCGAACGCGAAGCCGGCATGCTGGCTTCGGCGCGCGGGGAATGACCGCCTTCGCGTCGTTCAAAAGGGACGGAAAGTCGTTTCCGCCCCTTTTTCAAACGGAAAAGAATGAAAAAAAAGCTTTCTATTCCGCCCGAAATCGGTATAGTGTGAAACCTGAAAAAGGTTGACAGACGTAAGGAATTTGGGAAATGGAACTGTATTGCCCGATTTGCGACAAAGAATACCCCTTGGAAACGGACGCGCTGTTTTGTCCCGAAAGCGGCAAAAACGGCGCTCACCCGCTGGTGAAACGGGACAATACTTCGGAATTGGCGCGCGTGTTCCCGACGACTTTGACGAAACGCTGGAATGACAACAAACTGTCGTTCAGCGTTTTTCGCGAATTTATGGCAAGCTATCAGCTGGCGAACGCGCACGGCAAGGCGACGTGGTGGGTGGAACGTGTGCTGGCGCTGTCGAACGCCTGCGAACGCCTGACGGGACGCGGGTTCGTCCGCACGCCCGAAATCGCCGCGGACGATCTGGCTCAGGCGATCGACCTGCCCAAAGCGTCGCTGTTCGTGAAAAACGAAACATTGCAACTGACGGGATCGCACAAATCGCGCCATCTGGCGGGAACGATCATGCATCTGGAAACCCTGCGCGAACTGTCCGACGATCCCGACGAAAAGAAAACGCTGGCGGTTTGCGCGGGCGACGACGCGATGACGGCGGCAGCCGCGGTCGCCGCCGCCGCGGGATACCGCCTGTACGCGTTTGTCCCCGAAAACGCGCGGAAAAGCGTCGTTTCCGCCCTGACCAACTTCGGCGCGACCGTCGTCATGGTCGCGGGCGAAGCCGCCGCCTGCCGCGCGCGGTACGAAGACGCCCTGAAAAAATTCGGCTGGGTGCCGTTTTCGTCCTACGGACGCGACGTCTGGTCGGCGGTAGAGGGCGCGGAAACGCTGGAATACGAATTTCTGTTCAATCAATACATGATCGACGCGCCGCTGGACGTTCAGGTCGTTCAGGTCGCCGGCGGCGGACTGGCGAACGCGGTGTCGACGGCGAACGCTTTGTTCAAACGGCTGGACGTCATTCGCAAACTGCCGCGGCTGTACACCTGCCAGACGGCGGAATGCTATCCGCTGGCGCAAAGCTATTTTCTGGTGTTGCGGGAACTGGGGCGCGACGGGGTCGTGACCCTGCCCCCCGAACTCGCCATGCTGCTGGAGGGCGACTTCGACGCCAAAACCCTGCTGGAAAACAATCTGGGGCAGATCAAAATGACCGCCGGTCTGATCGCCGAAATGGCGCCCAAGATTCAGGACGATCTGGACGCCGTGTTCGTCAAGGTCGGCGAAAACCGCGACGATTATTTCAAACCGCGCGCGGACGCGCCGGACACTTGCGCCGCGACGCCTTACGACGGATTGGAAGTCGTGCGCGGCATGATTCTGTCGGGCGGACTGCCCCTGATCGTCGACGCCGACGAATTGGCGAAAGCCAATGAACTGGCGCGCGAACACGCGAACATCGACGCGTCCCTGACGGGCAGCGCGGGGCTGGCGGGATTGCGCCGCCTGATCAAAAGCAAGCTGGTTCAGCAGGGCGAACGGTGCGGAATTTTGTTCACGGGCGCGCGCGAATCGAAATGCGACCTGCCCGCGATTCCGGACAGGATCGTCGCCCTGACCGCCGAAGACGACCTGTCGAAACTGACGGACTGACCGTCAAATTATTTTCATGAAAAACAACCGCCCACAAAATCGGACGGTTGTTTTTTTATTGCGGTTTTCAGCTTTTTAACCGCGTTCTGATATCACGCGCAAAGCCGCATTTTCCCCCGAAACCCCGATCGAAAAAGCGGGCAAAGATTACAAAAAACACGCCGCTTTGGATAAAGCTTTGGCGGTTGAAGAATGGGGCCTGAAAAAGGAATAGTGTTTTGTTCGGGAAACGTGGAAGATGACGAAAAAACGCTTTATCTGCCGTGGTATATGGTGATGTTTTTCAAACAAGCAGACTTCGGCGGCGTAAAAGTTTCCGTGGGCTAAAATGAAAAAGCCCGCTTTAAAAAGCGGGCTTTTAAGGAATTATTCTTTTTTTGAGCATCAAATTCATCGATTTAACGCAAGAACGCCTGACATTCTAATCGTAATTAGACTAATCCAGATTATATTATTCGGGAACAAATTTGATGAGAAATTACGTCAATTGGCGGACGCAAACAAGGCCTCGCTTCTGTTTGATTTGAAATAAATTCCTTGTTTTTTATATAAAAAATTTGACTTTCCGCTGTGTTTGAAATAGTCTGACAACGCATTGGTTGATTGCCGGTGTGAGGTTTGAAAGCCTCTTAAGAGTTGTCTGCGTCAGCAGATGTAAAAGCTACCTTTTTGCCAAGGCAGGAAGGTAGCTAATAAGATGTATTCTGCATCAAATACGCTACACTATTACTCTTAATAGCTTTCAACTTCCTGCCACCTTTCATCAAGGTGGCATTTAGTTTTTTTGTCAAAACGAAAGGGAAGTTTGTTATGGATTTGGAGAAGTTGGAAAAATTACACGAACTGAAAGAAAAGGGAATTCTTTCTGCAGAGGAGTTTGATCAAAAGAAGGCAGAATTGTTTAACGAAAATAAAGAAATACAAACAGCAAGCATTAAAAAAGGAATAAATTGGAGGAATTTTGGAATAGCCTTTTTATGCGCGTTTCTGTATTTTGTTGTCATGGTTTCTTTTGGAACAATCATTGTTTACGTTTTTGAAGATACAACAGATAGCGGTTTGAATTGTATAAACAAGCTTGCAAATCTTGTCTGCGGTATTATACTTGCTTTTATCGCAAAAAAATTAAAAACATCTCAATATGAAAAATGCGCACCTATTTGGGCGATTGTTCTTGGTATGCTATGGTTTGGAGCGTTTTGTTTCTTAATCATAATATATCAATTTTTGCAAATAAAGGGCGGGCATGCGACGTTAAAATCACAAAAATGAATTATATTTAGGGAAGTTTGAATATTCAAACTTCCCTTTTATCTGATGAAAAGGAACCAAAATGGAGAGCACAGATATTTTAGGTTGTATTTTTGGATTATTTTGTTTCTCTATAATCTGTTTTATTTTATATTTTTTAATTTCAATACCGATCACAATAGCAAAAAAAAGAGGAATTAAGGGATCGGAATTAACAACGATTACCATTTTAAGCTGGTGTAGTTTGCTCATTGGTGTGACTTGGTTTGTGGCTTTGGCTTTATCCTTGGTTTATAAACCGCAAAACTGGGTCGGTGAAACGGCTTCTTCGGGAAAAGGACAAACAATGGCAACAACTGATATTGACAATCTCCTCAAATTGAACGAATTAAAAGAGAAAGAGATAATCACGCAACAAGAATTTGAAGAACAAAAGAAAAAGCTTTTAGATTCAATATAAAAATATTGGCTGATCACCGCTATGTTGTAAACACCCTCTTCTTCGGCATTTTTTTGCTTGCAGTCTTATGTAGAAAATAGCCTCATAAAAGTGATGTTGTTGAAATGAAACTCAAAAAACTATACCTCTGAAGTGGCTGCTTCGGGGGTATATTCGTTAATCAATCGGTTTAATGCAAGAATGTTCGCCGCGCATCGACCTTTCCCTTGACTTTCGTTTCCCAACGGGTAGAAATTAGGCAAAACGTTTTTTATTGAAAAGGATTGTCCCTATGGAAGTCAGAAGCAGATTCGCCCCGTCCCCGACGGGCTACATGCACATCGGAAACCTCAGAACCGCTTTGTACGAATATCTGGTTGCCAAAAGCGCGGGCGGCAAGTTCGTCTTGCGCATCGAAGACACCGATCAGGAACGGTTCGTCCCCGGCGCGGTCGACATCATCTACAAAACGATGGAAATGGTCGGCTTGAAACACGACGAAGGTCCCGACGTCGGCGGACCTTACGGTCCTTACGTCCAGTCCGAACGCCGCGCGATTTACAAGGAATACGCCGACAAGCTGGTCGATCTGGGCGGCGCGCATTACTGTTTCTGTTCCGAAGACGACATCGAAAAACAGCGCAAGGCGTGCGAAGAGGCGGGCATTCCGTTCAAATTCCGCGACCCGTGCAAAAAACTGTCGGTCGCGGAAGCGCGCGAACGCATCGCCGCGGGCGAAAAATACACCGTCCGCCAGACGATCGATCCGCGTGGCACGGTGTCGTTCGACGATTGCGTGTACGGTCGCGTCACGGTCGAAACAAAGACTTTGGACGAAGGCATTTTGCTGAAATCCGACGGTCTGCCGACGTACAACTTCGCGAACGTCGTCGACGACCACCTGATGAAAATCACGCACGTTCTGCGCGGCAACGAATACCTGTCGTCCACGCCGAAATACAATCTGATGTATCAGGCGTTCGGCTGGGAAATTCCGACCTACGTCCACCTGCCCCCGATTATGAAGGACGAACACAACAAACTGTCCAAACGCAACGGCGACGCGTCGTTTCAGGATTTGGTCGCCAAAGGCTACCTGCCCGAAGCGATCGTGAACTACATCATCTTGCTGGGGTGGAGCGCGAAAAACGACGAAGAAATCTTTTCCATGGCTGAATTGGAAAAGATGTTCAACATCGACGGCATCAACAAATCCCCCGCGATTTTCGACGGCGAAAAGCTGAAATGGATGAACGGCGTGTACGTCCGCGCCCTGCCGCCCGAAAAATTCCACGAACTCGCCCTGCCATATTACAAAGACGCGGTCAAGCGCGATGTCGATCTGGAAACGCTGTCGAAATGCGTCCAGCCGCGCGTCAACGTGCTGAACGAAATTCCCGAAGCGGTCGATTTCATTGACGAACTGCCCGAATACGACATCGACATGTACGTCCACAAAAAAATGAAAACGACGCCCGAAATCGCGCTGAAAGCGTTGGAGGAAGCCAAAACCGTCATCGCCGCCATGACGGACGCGGACTTTGCGACAATGGACGCGGTTCACGCGGTTTTGCTGTCCGTTCCCGAAAGACTGGGCATGAAAAACGGTCAGTTCCTGTGGCCCGTGCGCACCGCTTTGACGGGCAAGCAATGCACCCCCGTCGGCGCGGTCGAAGCCGTCTATCTGTTCGGGCGCGACGAAAGCCTGAAACGCGTTGAAAAGGGAATCGAAAAACTGCGCGCCGCGACGGTTTAAACAAAACGGACGCAAAACACACGCCGCCGCGCGAAAGGATTCTTTCGCGCGGCTTTTTCGTTGTCGAACAAACTGCTGATTTCAAACAAAAAACATGCTATTATTAAAATAACGGCGGACAAGATCCGTTGAACTAAGCGGAATTTAATCCGCGAGAGGAGGGTACTATGAAAAAATTATTGCTGACCGCGCTGTTATGCGCGCTTTCGTTCACGACCGCCCGCGCGGCGGAATCCGCGTTCGACGCGGCGGGGACTTTCGTCGTCGCCAAAGCCGTCAAGCTG